>DATBPS010000054.1:0-8760 GCA_036561225.1 Terriglobales bacterium | reverse complement strand
TCTTCCTGTTGCGCAAAATCGTCGCCATCGAGGTCTGATATGCACTCTCCTGTCCTGTGGATCGTTCTCTTCGTGGTTCTTGCGCTGGGCGTGTTTGCCCTGGGCGCCGCCATGATGAGCGGCGGCTCGGGCGGACGACTGCGCGCCATGCTGGGGTTGGAGGAGCAGAAGGCAAGCCTGGGCGACAAGCTCAAGGACACCTTTGAGCGCGCTCTCGACCCGGCCGCCAAAATGCTTCCTCCTTCGGCGAAGGAAGCCAATCAAACCAAACGCTGGCTGATTCAGGCCGGGTATCGCGAACCGCGGCACGCCCGCTACTACTTCGGTCTGCGGGCGTTGGCGGTGATTGTGCCCCTGGCCGTGGTGCTGCTCACCGATCTCGAACGGCGTGCGCCCATGGCGGTGATCGCCGCTCCGGCCCTGGGGTTGATCCTTCCCCGCTTCCTGCTCAAACGCCGGGTGACGGCGCGGGCCAAGCGGGTACGACTCAGCCTGCCCGACGCCCTCGATCTGCTGGTGATCTGCGTCGAGGCCGGACTGGGCCTCGATCAGGCGATGCTGCGAGTGGCCACCGAACTCAAATCCACTCATCCCGACCTGTGCGGAGAACTGGAGTTGCTGGGGTTGGAAACCCGCGCCGGTGTACCCCGTGCCGAAGCCCTGCGCAACCTCTCCGAGCGCTGCGGCGTGGACGACCTCCGCGCGCTGGCCGCCGTGCTCATTCAGACCGACCGCTTCGGCACCAGCATTGCCCAGGCGCTGCGCGTGCATTCGGACTCGCTGCGCACCGAACGGCGTCAACGCGCCGAGGAGGCCGCGGCTAAATTAAGCATCAAAATGCTTCCGGTTCTTGCCCTGTTTGTCTTCCCCGCCGTGATGGTGGTCATTCTCGGTCCCGCCGCCATCTCGCTGGTTCGTCACCTGGGACCGGTCTTGAATCAGTAGCGGAGGAAGCCATGGTTGCCATCAATCGTACCCGCGAGGTTTTTCTCGCCACCGAACTGCGTTCGGCCGATCGCTTTTTTACCCGTCTCCTTGGGCTGCTGACCACCCGCGCCCAGGAGTTTGTCTTTGGCCACGGGCTCTGGATTCACCCCAGCAAAGGCGTTCACATGTTCGGCATGCGCTTCGCCATTGATGCCGTCTATGTGGGCCCCGACCATCGCATCGTGCACATTGAACCCAACCTGAAGCCCTGGCGCATGGGCGCCATGCGCCAGGACGCCGCCGGGGTGCTGGAACTGCCCGCCGGCGCGGTGGCCTGCACCAACTCCCAGGTCGGCGACCAGCTGGTCTTCAGTCAGTCTTATTGATCTCCGGCCGATAGCTGCGTACCCCGGTCTCCGGGTCTTCGTACACGCGCATCAGTTCTCCGGTGGAGGGATCGCGAAATACCTCACCTGTGGGCCGCTGTCGGCCGGATAACCGGCCTTGGTAACGGCGGCGGTCGAAGACCAGGTACAAGACGATCAGCAGCGCGATCACCGCCAGGGGAAGCAGCAGCGCACCCATGGGCCGCTACTCCGGAGGCGGTGGATCCAGCAGCACCGCGGTCCCGTAGGCCACCACCTCCGACATGGTTTGGCCCATCTCGGAGGAATCGAAGCGCATCATCACCACGGCGTTGCCGCCCAGCACGCGGGCGTTCTCGACCATGCGGTCAATGGCGTGGCGGCGGGTATCTTCCACCAGGTGGGTGTACTCGGTGATTTCGCCGCCCGCCAGCGAGCGCAGCCCCGCGGCCACGTTGCCCACCAGGCTGCGGCTGCGTACCACCACCCCGAAAACCTGTCCCATCACCCGCTTGACGGCGTACCCTTCGACCCGCTCCGTGGTTGTGACCAGCATCGGCTGCCTCCACCGCAAATGCTCCCATAAACCCGCCGCGGTTACAATGCGTGGATGCTCACCCAGGGCAGCCAGGAAGAGAGCGCCGCCGGCGCCCAGCGGGCCTTACTGCTGCTGGCCGGAGCAGTGTTGCTGGCCATGGCCCCCTGGTTTACTACCGCCGCCCTGGTGGTTCCGCTGCGACAACAGTGGCAATTGAGCAACAGCGGCGCCGCCTGGCTGACTATGTCCGCCCAGCTGGGGTTTGTGGCCGGGGCTGTCATTTCAGCCTTGGTCAACCTGGCGGATCTGGTCGCCCCTCGACGTCTCATTGTCATCGGAGGACTAGCCGCCGCCGCCTGCAATGCCGCCTTGGCCGCCTGTCATGGCTTCGGCGCCGCCTGGCCCTGGCGCTTCCTTACGGGTGCGTTTTTGGCCCTCGTCTACCCACCCGCCTTGAAGCTTATGGCTACCTGGTTCCGCAGCGGCCGCGGCATGGCCCTGGGGATCATGGTGGGCGCGTTAACGGTGGGCTCCGCCCTTCCGCATCTGGTGCAGGCGGTGGGCAGTATGGGCTGGCGCTCGGTCGTGTTGATCACCTCCCTGCTCACCGCCGCCGGGGCCGTGTGGGGCGGCTGGGTAGGCGAGGAAGGCCCATTCCCCTTCGCCCGCGCGCACTTTGATCCGGTCGAGATCGGCAAAGTTTTTACCGACCGCGGCACGCGCCTGGCCATTGGCGGCTACCTCGGTCATATGTGGGAGTTGATTGCCATGTGGAGCTGGATCGGCGTCTTCCTGGCCGAAGCCTTCAGCCGGGTTGGCTATGGCTCCTCAGGCGCCGCGCTCACCACCTTTCTGGTTATTGCCATCGGCGGCATTGGGTGCTGGTTTGGCGGCCGCTGGAGTGACCGCGGCGGACGGGAATACGCCGCCGCCGCCGCCATGGCCTTCTCCGGCGGCTGCGCGCTGCTGATCGGCTGGTTACCGGTCCACGGACGCACCACGCTCGCCCTGCTGATAGGCGTGGCCCTGGTTTGGGGGTTTTGGGTGGTGGCCGACTCCGCTCAATTCTCCGCCCTGGTCACCGAACTGTGCGATCCGCGCTATGCCGGCACCGCGCTCACCGTGCAACTGGGCTCCGGTTTCATCCTGGCCTGTGTGACCATCTGGATATTGCCCTGGATGCAGTCCCACCTCGGTTGGGCAGGCGCGTTCAGTTCCCTGGCGCCCGGCCCGCTGCTGGGCATCGCCGCCATGCTGCGCCTGCGCGCCTGCCGCTTAAAAGGACCGGCTTCCCTCCATGCAAATCTGGCTCGACCCCGCTGAAATTCAATCCCGACTGGATCTCGACGGCCTGCGCGCGGCGATGAGACAAGTCCTCGCCGATCTGTACGCCGGTCGCGCTTCCGCCCCGGCCCGTGTCGCCGCTTATTCGTCCTCCGGTCTGTTGGCCGCCATGCCGGGCCTGGCGGCCGGGGTGCTCGGCGCCAAGCTGGTCAGCGTGTTCCCGGAAAATGCCGCTCAGGGGCTTCCTGGCCACCAGGCACTGTTGGCTCTCTTCGATGCCGCCACCGGCGCCCCCATTGCCGTCCTGGATGCCACCGTGCTCACCGCCGAGCGTACCGCCGCCGTCTCCGCTGCCGCCACCGACGCCCTGGCTCGACCGGACGCGCGCGTCGTGGCGCTGTTGGGTACGGGGGTACAGGCCGAGGCGCATGGGCGCGCCATCAAGCGGGTACGCGCCTTCACCGAGGTCCGCCTGGCCGGCCGCGATCCGGAGCGTGTTCGCGCCCTGGCCGCCGCCTGGGGGGCGACTCCCTACCCCGATTTCGAGTCTGCCGTCCGTGGCGCCGACGTCATCTGTGCCTGCACCCATGCCCCCGAGCCGGTGGTGCGGCGCGCCTGGCTCTCACCCGGCGCCCATGTCAATTCCGTCGGCATCGGCGGCTGCGAGCTGGACCGCGAAACCGTCACCGCCGGTCTGCTCGCGGTCGAGGCCCCGACCGCGTTTACTCCCTTCCCTGCCGGCGCCTATGAACTCCAGGACCTTCCCCCGGAACGCGGCGTGATGATCGGGGCGATCTTCTCCGGCGCCCATCCCGGACGCACCTCGGCCGCCGAGATCACCGTTTTCAAGTGCGTGGGCCACGCGGTCGAAGACGTGGCGGCGGGAGCCTGGCTGCTTTCGCATGTTAGGATGGATGCCGATGAGTCCCGCTAAAGGTGCTGCCAGCGAGTCCCGCCGCGACATTCTACGTACCGCCGCCCGCCTCTTCCAGGAGCGCGGTTACGACGCCACTTCCATGCAGGATGTGGCCAGTGCGCTCAACTTCTCCAAGGCCGCCCTCTATCACCACTTCGAGAGCAAGGAAGAGATCCTCTTCCAGATCATGAGCTACGGCATGGACATCTTCGAGGAGAAGGTGCTGGCCGCCATCCGCGAGATCACCGATCCGGAGCAACGCCTGCGCGCCTGCATCGCCCGCCATGTCGAGTTGGTGCTCAGCGGGCGTGACCGCGAGATCACCGTCATCCTGCACGAAAACCGCACCCTGCCCGCCGAATCCGGCCGGCAGATCAATGCCCGCAAGAAGAGCTACGTCGTCTACCTGGGCGACCTGGTCGGCCAGGTGCAGCGGCAGCGCGGCCTCAACACCCCCGCGGTCAACCCGCAGGTGGCCGGATTGGCGCTGCTGGGCATGATCAACTGGATGTACCAGTGGTATCGCCCCGAGGGGCCGGTGAGCGAGGGCGAAATCGCCCGTCAGTTCACCCAGCTGTTCTTCCAGGGCGCTTTCGCCCGCGGCTAATCCTCCCGCAACGCACGGTTGGGATCAATACGCAGCGCCCGTTGCGCCGGCAGCCAGCAGGCCACCAGCGCCGCCGCTAGGAGTATGGCGGGCGCGGCCAGGTAGCTGATGGCGTCAAAGCCGCCGATCCCGTAGAGAAGGGTGCCCAGTCCGCGGCCCAGCATCGCCGCAGCCAGGATGCCCAGGCCCACCCCCACCACTACCATGGTCATGCCGCTGCCCAGAATGAGCCGCATCACGGCACCCCGCCCGGCACCCAGCGCCATCCGCACACCGATCTCGCGCTTGCGCTGCGTCACCGAGTAGCTCATTACGCCGTAGGTGCCCACCGCCGCCAGCAGCAGCGCCAGGACACCGAAAATGGCCAGCAACTCCGCTCCCAGCCGTGGCGCGGCCAACTGGTTGTCAATCCGCTCCTGAACCAGTTGCGTCCGAAGCTGGGGCAGGCTTGCATCCATCCCCTTGGCCACGGCTCGCAGGCTGCTGATGACCGCCGCCGGATCGCCGCTGGTCCGCACCACGAACATGCCATCCGGGGTGAACTGCTGTTCCAGGGCAAAGTACACCTGCGCTTGCGGCTCCTCTCCCAAAGTGGCGTACTTCACCGTCGGGACTTCGCCCACCACGGTGACATCCCAGGTTTCCTGCAGAAACCGCAGGTGCTTGCCGATGGGGTCCTGCCCCGGCCATAACCGCTTGGCCAACGTATCGTTGATGACGGCCACCATGGGCGAAGCAGGAATGTCGTTGGGGGAAATATCGCGCCCGCGCAGCAGCGGAATCCCCATCGCCTTGAAGTACCCCGGGCCGACGGTAATGATCGGTGTCAGTTTGCCGTTGCGGGTATCGGTGGTATCCACCCCCGCGGGAAACGTCGTGCGCTCCAGACCGCCGCCCAACGGCGGGGTGTCGGTCACCGCCACGCCGGCAATCTGCGGCAGCGAAGCCAGCCGGCTCACAGCATCCTTGAAAAACTGGTCCGCCCGCGCGTCGCTGTAATGCGCCGCCGACAGATTGGGGTTAAAAACCACCATATGCGCGGCGTCGAATCCCAGGTCCACCTGTTGCGCGTTCACCAGGCTGTGGACAAACAGGCTGGCGCCGATCAACGCCATCAGCGAAAACGCCACCTGCACCACCACCAGCATGCCGCGCAGGCTGTACCAGTGCTGTCCGCCCGAGGGCGTATCGGTACGGTCGCGCAGCGAGGCCAGAGGCGCGGTGCGCGTGGCCTGCAGCGCCGGCGCCAACCCAAACACGAGAGTGGCCACCAGCGCCACGGCCAGCGTAAACCACAACACTCCGGCACTCAGCGCCGGGTGCACCTGGTCGCCCACTCCCGGCGGTCGCAGCGACCAGAGCGCGTTGCGCGCCACATACGCCAGGCCGATGCCGGTTCCCGCACCCAGCAGGCCGAGCAACATACTCTCGGTGAGCAATTGCCGAATCAGGCGCCCCCGCCCGCCTCCCAGCGCCAGGCGGATGGCAAACTCCCTCTGCCGTTGCGCCGCCCGCACCAGCAGCAGGTTGGCCACGTTGGCGCAGGCAATGAGCAGCACCAGGCCGGCGATGGCCAGCAATAAGGTGCCCGCCAAAAGGAACGCCGGCCGGGCGTTGGGGTTGACGTTGCTTTCACTCAGCGGCACCAGCGCCACGCCCCGCCCGGCGTCGTCGGTCGGAAATTCCTGCGCCAAATGTTGCGCCAACCCGCCCAATTCCAACTGCGCCTGCTGCACGTTGACCCCTGGCTTCAGCCGCGCCACCGCACCGGCAAACAGAGGCCGGCGCTGATTGAACCAGTCCTTCACGATGCCGGTCAGAATCTGGTCGTGCATCGCCAGCGGAACCCAGAGGTCAGGATTGCCCAACACCCCCACATTCTCGAACTCCGGCGGCGCCACCCCGATGATGGTGAACGGCAGCCCGTTCAGATCCATCGTCTGGCCGATCGCCTGCGCCTGCCCGCCAAACTCCTTCATCCACAGGGCGTGGCTGATCACCGCGACCGGGTTCGCGCCCGGTGCGCCGTCTTCCTCCGGGCGAAAATCCCGGCCAACGGTAATCTTCTCTCCCAGCAGCGCGAAGAAATCGGCGTTGACCAGCGCCGCTGTCACCGGCTGCGGCGTCCCCTGCCGCAGCCAGCGAACCCGATTCCCCGTCACCACAGAAAAACCCGAAAATGACGTGCTTTGGTCGCGGTAGTCTTTCAGGTTGAGATAGGAGCTCGCCATGTAACCAAGCTGATGGTTGCGCGCGTCCTGTGTGTAGATGGACACCACGCGGCTCGGATCCTGCACCGGCACCGGGCGCAGGAACACCGCGCTCACCAGGGAAAACACCGTGGTGTTGGCCCCAATGCCCAAGGCCAGTGACAAAACCGCCACCAGCGTGAACCCCGGCCGCTTGGCCATCAGCCGCAGCCCGCCCCTCACGTCCTGCCAGACTGAACCCATTTGCATACGCACCTCCGGCTAAACAGATTCTAGACTGGCTGTTTCGCCGCGGGTTACCAAAAAAAAGCTCCGGGCGCTGGCCCGGAGCCTTGTCTGCGCAACCTGGAGTCGTCCCTAGCGGGAGCCGGGATGGCCGCCGCCCATCTGCGATTGCACTTTTTTGGCTTCGCTGGCGTGCTTTTGCAATACCGGAATGGCATCCTGCACCACCGACTTCAGTTGCGGGTCAGTGATCTGCGGTTCCAGGGCCTTCAGGCGTTTGACCGCCCGGTCATGGTCGCGGATTTGGCCGTTAATGAACTCGTGGGCCGCCTGCGTCGGGTTGGCCTTGTTCATGTGCTCCTCAGCCTTCTCCGACTGCTTCTTCATGGCATCGCTTTCATTCAGACTGATGTTGGCCTGGCTGGCCGCCTGCTCGAGCTTGTTCTGCAGGTCTTTATGGTCGTTCACCAGAGTTTCGGCGTATTGCTTCACGTTCGGGTCCTGAACGTGGCCCTGAATGTCCTGGCCTTCGTCAATCTCCGTCTTGTTGATGGTGTTCAGCATGTCCGCCGCCCGCTGGTTGGCGCTGGCCATCGAGCGCGACGGGTGCGCCCCCGCCTGGTTCCCCATGGCATTGGGGTTTTGCTGCTGGTTCGGATTTTGGGGCTTCGTCTGGCCCTGATTGGGTTGGGTTTGGGGTTGCGTTTGCTGGCCTTGGGCAAGGCAGAACGGCACCGCTACCGCCAATGCTCCGCTCAAGATCCAGGTCGCCGAATGCGTACGAAAGTGCATGGCTGGTCCTCCGGTCAATGCTTGTTGGGATGTACCGGCCGGAACCGGCGGATGCTTGCTCTACTGCGGCGAGAATGGAATGCGCGGGTCCCGCAACCGTTCCAGGATGGGCCGGTGGGGCTCAAAAAACGGCTCGGGTATGGCCTCGCGACGCTCCCACGAGACGGCGCCCTCCCACGAGGAACGCGGTTCACCCGCGGCCTCGGCGGCATATACGAAAATCCGCTGCGGAATCGGCTTCCGGCAGGAGTAGCTGAACAGCAACCGGCATGGTCCAACTTCCATTCCCGTCTCCTCCCGCACCTCGCGCCTCATGGTCTGCTCCGGTTTTTCCCAGAACCAGGCCACGCCTCCCGGGAACGACCATCCGCAGCCGTCACTGCGGTCCTGCAAGAGCACCCGATCCTTGCGCTCGATCACCCCTACCGCGCAACGCAGCTCGCCCAACAGCGGCACACGGCTATACACAGCCACAAAGGTGCGCGAGCACAGGCGAAACAGGCGCGGCCCGGGGTTATCCAAAAAGGACAAAGTGAACACCGATCAGGATTTGGTTATCCACCGGCCGCCCGGCGTGGAAGCTGGTCCGGTGCCGGTATTCGACGTACGGCACCCAATCACCCAGCGACCACCCCACCCCCGCGCCGACCGCCTTATATCCATGCAGTCCCAGCCCCCAGCGCCGTCCCACCGCCACCTCCGCCAGCAGCAGTGGACTGTGGCTCTGCACCGGGCGTTCCGCCGGACTGATCCAGGCCTCCAATCCGGTTTCCAGCGAGGCGCCGGAGTGTTGCTGCTGCCGGTCATAGCCCAGACCGAGAAAGTTCCACATCACCAACGCGTGCGGCACCGGAGGCAGACTGATGCCCAGCTTGCCGCTGGCTGCGGCATTGGCG
>DATBPS010000053.1:0-44790 GCA_036561225.1 Terriglobales bacterium | reverse complement strand
GCCGCCAAGCCGGAACTGCGCAGGCTGTTCGGCAAGGCCGCCTGATCAGCTCTCCCATGTCCAGTCGCTGATCTCCGGCGCGTCCACGAAGTGTTCATGGGCATAGGCGGTGGCACGGGCGATCTCGTCCCGGCAGGCGCTGGTGAGCTGTTGCTTCCGTTCGCCATCGGGCAGCGCGCGCCGCACCGCCTCGGCGGCGAGATGGAAGCGGCTCATGCCGTTCAGAATCACCATCTCGAACGGGGTTGTCGTGGTGCCCTGTTCGTTGAAGCCGCGGACGTGGAAGCGGTCGGCGTTGGGTCGTCCGTGGATGACCGAGTGCACCGCGCGCTGGTAGCCGTGGAAGGCGAAGACGACATGCTTGTCGGCGGTGAACAGGCGCACAAACTCCTCTTCCCGCAAGCCATGGGGATGCACCTCGGGCACGAACAGGCACATCAGGTCGCAGACGTTGACCACGCGGAGCCGCAACTCGGGAGCGTTGCGGCGCAGCCACCAGGCGGCGGCGATGGTTTCGAGGGTGGGGATGTCGCCACAGGCGGCCAGCACGACGTCGGTGTCCTGGCCGGCCTGGCTGGACCCGGAGGTGCCGGCCCACTCCCAGGCGCCGGCGCCGGCGCGGCAGTGGGCGGCGGCGGCCTCGGCGGAGAGCCATTGCAGTTGCGGCTGCTTGTCAATCACGATCAGGTTGACGGTGTTGCGGGATTCGAAGCAGCGCTCGGCGATGGCCAGCAGACAATTGGCGTCGGGCGGGAAGTAGATGCGGGCCACCGAGCCACGCTTGGTCAACACCACGTCGATCAGCCCCGGTCCCTGATGGCTGAAACCGTTGTGATCGTTGCGCCAGCAGGTGGAGGTGAGCAGCAGGTTCAGGCCGGCCACCGGGGCGCGCCAGGGGAGAGCGAGGGCCGCCTCCAGCCATTTGGTGTGCTGCACCACCATCGAGGCGGCGATCATGGCGAAGGCCTCGTAGGTGGCGAAGAGGCCATGGCGGCCGGTGAGCACGTAACCCTCCAGCCAGCCCTCGCACAGGTGCTCGCTTAACACCTCCAGCACGCGGCCGTCGGGAGCGAGGTGATCGTCAATCGGCAGAATGGGCAGGCCGAAGCGGCGGTTGGTGACCTCCAGCACCGACTGCAGACGGTTGGAGGCCAACTCGTCGGGAGAGAAGATGCGAAAGTTGCGGCTGGTATCGGTGGCCGTGAACAGGTCGCGCAGCCAGACGCCGAGCACGTGGGTGGATTCATGCCGCTCGACCGCGGGTCGCGCCACCGGCAGGGCATATTTGCGCCAGGGGGGCACCGGCAGGGGTTCGAGTTGCCGTCCGCCGTTGGCGTGGGGGTTGGCGCCCATGCGATGCACACCGGCGGGCGCCCAGGCGGGGATGTCGGGGGTGGGCGCGCCGGCGGGGGTAAACAACTCTTCGGGTTTGTAGGAGCGCATCCACTGTTCGAGCAGCTGCAACTGCCCGGCGTCGGTGCGCACCGCTGCCAGCGGCACCTGATGGGCGCGGAAGGTGCCCTCGATGGGTTTGCCCTGCCACTCCTTCGGGCCGGTCCAGCCTTTGGGGGTGCGCAGCAGGATCATCGGCCAGGGGCGGGCCGCGCCGGCGCGCAGTTCCTGCCAGCGGTGCCAGCACCAGTCGAGCGCCGCCGCCAGACGTTGGTGGAGGCGCGCCGGATCATCGCCGGCCACCAGCACGGGCTCGTAGCCGAGGCCGGTGAAGTACTGGAAGAGGCGGCCGTTCGCGGTGCGGGCGTCCGCCGTGGGGTTGGCGATCTTGTAGCCGTTCAGGTGCAGGATGGGGAGCACGGCGCCATCCTGGCGCGGGTCGAGGTACGCGATGCTCTTCCACGAGCCTGCCAGCGGGCCGGTTTCGGCTTCGCCGTCGCCCACTACCGCGATGGCCAGCAGGCGGGGGTTGTCCATCACGGCGCCGAAGGCGTGGGTGAGCACGTATCCCAATTCGCCGCCTTCGTGGATCGAACCCGGCGTGGGGACGCTGACGTGGCTGGGGATGCCGCCGGGAGTCGAGAACTGGCGGAACAGGCGCAGCATTCCCGCCTCGTCGCGGGTGACTTCGGGGTAGACCTCGCTGTACGCGCCCTCCAGATAGACGTTGGCCACCACCGCCGGGCCGCCGTGGCCGGGGCCGGCGAGGAAGATGGCGTTGGCATCGTGGCGGCGGATGAGCCAGTCGGCGTGGGCGTAGATGAAGTTCAGTCCGGGCGAGGTGCCCCAGTGGCCCAGCAGGCGCGGCTTGATGTGTTCCGCCCGCAGCGGTTCGCGCAAGAGCGGGTTGGCCTGCAGATAGATTTGGCCCACGGTGAGGTAGTTGGCCGCCCGCCAATAGCGGTCCACGGCGAGCAACTCGCCGGCGGTGAGCGGGCCTGGTTCCACCGCACTCGATACATGTTCGTCAAACTCAAACATTCGCGGCCCCTTCCTTTATGGCACGCACCGTGTGGCGCGCCATCACGCCTTCCTCATCGCTGGTCACGACCTTGACGGCCGCGCCCAGCCATTCCATCCCCTGAGTGATGCGCTCGCGGATCGGCGCGGCGTGCTCGCCGATGCCGCCGGTGAAGACGATCAGGTCCACGCCGCCCAGCACCGCCGCCAGAGCGCCGAGATGCTTGCGCACGCTGTGGACGAACAGGTCCACGGCGGCCGCGGCCTCGGGGCGCGGGTCGGCGAGCAGCGTCTTCATGTCGCTGGAGATGCCGCTGACGCCCAACCACCCGGACTGGTGGTTGAGCATGCGGTCCAGAGCGTCCGGGGCGACGCCGCACGCACGCAAAAGGTAGAGCAGCACGCCGGGATCGAGATCGCCGCTGCGGGTGGCCATCACCACTCCGCCCAGCGGCGTGAAGCCCATGGTGGTGTCGCGGCTCTGCCCGTCGCGCACCGCCGTCAGGCTGCACCCGCTGCCCAGATGGGCAATGACCATGCGGCCCCGCGCCAGGGCCACGTCTTCACGCGCCATCGCCACCAACGCCGACTCGCAGGAGAGGCCGTGGTAGCCGAAACGGCGGATGCCCCGGCTCTCCCACAGGCGTGGCAGCGGCAGGCGGCGTGCCACCTCCGGCAGGGTGCGGTGGAATCCCGAATCGCTGCACGCCCACTGCGAGGCGCGGGGCAAAAGTTTGGCGGCGGTGTGGATGGCCGCCAGCGCCTGGGGGAGATGGTCGGGCGCGAGCGGGATGAGCCTGCGGACTTTGGCGTCGAGCGGCGCATCCCAGCGCCGCGCTCCCGCCCAGTCCGCCCCCGCCGCCACGATGCGGTGGCACACCGCCGCAGGTTCCGCCGGCAGCGCGCGCAAGGCCGCCGTCAACGCTTGCTCAAAACCGGGCGGGTCGTGCAGCTCTCCCCTCTGTCCGTCCTCGAGCCGCCGTTCGCCCTCAAACAGCGCCCACTTCAGACTCGACGACCCCGTGTTGACCGCCAGTATCTGCAAGCCGTTCCGCCATCTCCATCATGGCACCGGCCACTGGCCACGGGTAACTTGTTTATGTTGCGATGGCGAAGAATTGATTGAAGGGATGGTCAATCGGCAGCTTGGTGAACTTCTTCAGCCCCGCCGCTTCCGCCACCTTCTTCACATTGCCTCCGCCCATGCCGGCGCCATAGCCGGCACCGCCGGAGGCGAGCGAGCAGCTCATGCACTGCAGCATGCTGACCGAGTAGAAGAGCTTGCCGATGGGGTTGATGTTGTCCTCCACCTTGTCGGCCATATTGGGTTCGATGACGAACCAGGTGCCATCGGGCTTCAACGCGCCGGCGATGGAGCGCGCCGCCGCTTCGGGCGAGTGCATGTCGTGCAGGCTGTCGCAGGTCATCACCAGATCGAAGTCGTGGGTCTGAGGCAGGGCATCGGACGCCCGCACCTCGAAGCGCACACGGTCGCCGAGGCCGGCCTTGAGCGCCTGCTGGTTGGCGTACTCCACCGCCGGCGGGTAGCTGTCAAAGCCGACGAACGTGCTCTTGGGGAACGCCTGGGCCATTTCCAGCAGCGCGCGGCCGCGGCCGCAGCCCACATCGGCCACCCGTGCGCCGGCCTGCAGCTTGCGGTGGACTTCGGGCATGGCCGGAATCCAGACCTGGGCCATGAAGTTGGAATAGCCAGGGCCGAAGAGGCGCTCGGTGCCCTCGAAAGTGTCAAAGCTGAAATCACTGTATGGCACTCCGCCGCCGTTGCGCATGCACTCGCGCAGGCGTGGCAGAAGCTGGTAATGATCGGGGATCATCTGGGCCATGCCGCCGACGAACGCCGGGCTGTTCTCGTTGGCGAGCACCATGGCGCGTTCGGGCAACAGCGAAATTTTGCCGGTGGCGGGATCGTAGGATAGGTACTCGGCCGCCACCATGGCCGAGCTCCACTCGCGCAAGTAGCGCTCCTGCAGGCCGGTGATCTGGGCCAGATCGTTGGGGGTGATGGGGCCGTGGGCGGCGATGGTCTTGAACAGGCCTTCGCGATCGCCGAGATAAAGAAGTGGGCCGGAGATGGCGGCGGCGAGATCGCCGACCACCTTCAGGCAGAATGCATGGACTTTTTCCGGAGAGACGGGTTCAACGGGGGATGTAGCCACGTGCGCACCTCCTGCGTGTGACGTATTCCAAGAGGTATAGCCCGAATCCGGTACGGGATCAACCACCCCGGAGGTAGGGTTGCTACTCCACCGTCACGGACTTGGCCAGATTGCGGGGCTGGTCGACGTCGCAGCCGCGGCGGACGGCGATGTGGTAGGCCAGCAGCTGCAGCGGCACCACTTCCAGGATGGGGAGCAGCAACTCCGGGGCACTAGGAATCTCGATGACGTGGTCGGCGCCGTCGCGGACGTTGGTGTCGCCGGCGTTGGCGACGACGATGACTTCGCCCTGGCGCGATTTGACTTCCTTGAGGTTGCTGAGCGTCTTCTCGTAGCGGGTGACCGAGGCCGGGTCGTCGGGATCGTGGGCCGCCAGCACGACCACGGGCAGATTCTCGTCAATCAGCGCGTTGGGGCCGTGCTTCATCTCGCCCGCCGGGTACCCCTCGGCGTGGATGTAGGAGATCTCTTTCAGCTTCAGCGCGCCTTCGAGGGCGATGGGGTAATGGATGCCGCGGCCGAGGTAGAGGAAATCGCGGGCGCGATAGAAGCGGCGCGCCAGGCCCTCCAGCTCCTCCTCGCGGTTGAGCAGGGTTTCGAGCTTGGCCGGGATGCGGTCGAACTCGGCCATGAAGCGCTGCGCCGCCTCGGCGGAGAGGGTGCCGCGGGTGCGGCCCAGGTAGAGGGCCAGCACCACCAGCGCGGTCAGTTGGGCGGTGAAGGCCTTGGTCGAGGCCACACCGATCTCCGGCCCGGCATGGGTCAGCAGGGTGCCGTGCGCCTCGCGCATCAACATGCTGCCCACCACGTTGGCGATGGCCAGGGTTTTGGAGCCGCGGCCGCGCGCCTCGCGCAGCGCCGCCAGGGTGTCGGCCGTCTCGCCCGACTGCGAGACCAGCACGGTCAACTGGCCGGCGGTGACCAGCGGATCGCGGTAGCGGAACTCGCTGCCGTAGTCCACCTCGGTGGGGATGCGGGCCAACTGCTCGAGCATGAACTTGCCCGCCACCGCGGCGTGCCAGGAGGTGCCGCAGGCGACGATGCGGGCCGACTGGAAGGCGCGGAAGTCGTCGGCGGTGAGCTCCATCTCGTCCAGGTAGGCTTCGCCGCGCTCGCGCGAGATGCGGCCCAGCAGGGTTTCGCGCACCGCCCGCGGCTGCTCATAAATCTCCTTGAGCATGAAGTGCTTGAAGCCGCCCTTCTCCGCCGCGATGGGGTCCCAGGTGATGTGGGTCAACTCGCGCTGCACCGGCCGCCCCTGGTGATCCATGAGGCGCACGCCCTGGGGGCTGAGCACGGCCACGTCGCCGTCGGCGAGGAAGAACACGTCGCGGGTGTGCTGCAGGACGGCGGGAATGTCGCTGGCGATGAAGTATTCGTCCTGGCCCAGGCCGATGACCGCCGGCGGGCCGTTGCGCGCCGCCACGATGCGCTCGGGATCGCGGGTGGAGAGGATGGCCAGGGCGTAGACGCCGCTGAGTTTGGGAAGCACGGCGAGCACCGCGGCTTCCAGATCCCGGGCGCCATCCTTGGCCGCCTGCTCGATCAGGTGGGCGATGACCTCGGTGTCGGTTTCGGTGCGGAAGGTATGTCCCTGGGCGATCAGCGCACGCTTCAGGGTGAGGTAGTTCTCGATGATGCCGTTGTGCACCACGACGATGTCGCCGGTGCAGTCGCGGTGGGGATGGGCATTCTCCTCGGTGGGGCGGCCGTGGGTGGCCCAGCGGGTGTGGCCGATGCCGTAGTTGCCCTCGAGCGGCTGCAGGCGGATGTTCTCCTCGAGGTTGCGCAGCTTGCCCTCGGCGCGGCGGATTTCGAGCACCCCCGGCCCGCCGTTGCCGTTGCGGATGACGGCGATGCCGGCGGAGTCGTAGCCGCGATACTCGAGCCGCTTCAACCCGTCGAGGATGACCGGCACCGCGCCTTTTTTACCGATATAACCAACGATTCCGCACATAGTGTGACTCGCTAGTCTTCCCAGCGGATGGAGTAATCCTCGATGACCGGGTTGGTGAGCACTTCGCGCGCCGCGCGCTCGACCTGCTGCCGCGCCGTGTCCTTGTCCACCCCGGCGGGCAGCTTCAGTTCGAAGAGCTTGCCCTGGCGCAGCTCGGCGAGCTCGCCGTAGCCGCGCTGCCGCAGCGCCGCCTGGATGGCCTTGCCCTGGGGGTCCAAAACCGTCTTTTTCAGCCCTACCTGTACCCACGCCGTCATGAGAACAAGGCTAGCATGGACCATGAAACTGGCACTGGTTTGGACGGGCATTGATGGATCGCGGGCGCCCGGCGCGGCTGCGCCGCACCGCCCGCTCTTCAAGGCCGCGGGGATCGCGGCGCCGGGGACCCCACGGCCCCGGCGCCGCATGGGCGAAAACGAGGCGGTGCTCGCGCCAAGGGGTGGGCCCGACTAGGATTGTGGGATGAAGTTGGCACTGGCCTGGACGGGCAAAACGAAGCTGCCGGGCGTGATGGTCGGGACGGAGGAATACGTACACCGGCTGGGAGGTTTTCAGCGGTTTGCGGGCTTTCGGGCGGTGGAGCTGGCCGGGAAAGACCCGCAGGCGGCGCTATTGCGTCAGGCGGGCGGTGCGCGGCTGTGGCTGTGCGACCCCGCCGGGCGGAACTTTACCTCGCCGGAGTTCGCCCGCTGGCTGGAGAAAGAGGCCACCGCCCATCCGCAGCACGAAATCCTGCTGGCCCTCGGCGGCGCCGACGGGTTTTCGCCGGCGGTGACGGCGGCGGCGGCCGGGCGCATCTCGCTCTCGCCACTGACCTATTCCCACGAGCTGGCCCGCCTGATGGCGCTGGAGCAGCTCTATCGGGCGCTCGCCATCCTCACCAACCATCCCTACCCTCACTGAGCGCGGGGCGCCCCACCGCGGGTGTTAACGACCGGGAAGGGGGCGAAACAGAAAGATTTGCAACCTGCCGTCGGCGAGTCGCGCCTGCACCGCGCCGTCGCGGTCGGTGCGGAAGACGCGGGCGCCGGCGGCCGCCAACTGTTGCAGGACTGCGGGTGAGGGGTGGCCGTAGGTGTTGTCGGCGCCGACGGAGATGACCGCGGCCTGGGCATGGACGGCCGCCAGAAACTGAGGCGTGGACGAGGTGCGGCTGCCGTGGTGACCGACCTTGAGCAGGGCGCTGGCGAGGTCAAGGTGGTGATCGAGCATCCAGTGTTCGCCGACGGCTTCGGCGTCGCCTTCGAGCAGCATCGCACCGCCGCCGCCGGTGATGCGCACCACCATCGAATCGTCATTGCTGGCGGCGGCGCCGGCGTGGTAGCCGGGGGGAGGCAGCAGCACCGACAGACGATCGGCGCCGACCCGGAAGATGTCGCCGGTTTCGACCCGGCGCAGGCGGGCGCCGGTGGCCGCGACCTGGCGCAGAAAGGCCTGGGTGGGCGCGTCGGTGGGCAGGGTGCGCGTCACCCAGACTTCGCCGGGGTGAAAGTCGGTCAACACGCTGGCCAGACCGCCGAGATGGTCGTTGTGGGCGTGGGTGAGCAGCACGGCGTCAATGTGGCGCAGGCCGAGCGACCAGAGGAAAGGCGCCACGATCTCGTCGCCGCTGTCCCAGCGCGGGCTGCGCGGGCCGCCGTCCACCAGCAGGGTGCGCCCCTGGGGAAAACTTACCAGCATGGAATCGCCCTGGCCGACGTCGAGAATGGTGACCGCCAGACCGGGAGGCAGCCGGGCCGGGAAGGGCCCCAGCGCCATGAGCAGCGCCAGCACCGCCACGGTGACACTGGCCGCCGCCACCCAGCGCCAGCGGCGGGCGCTGCAGGCGACGATCCAGGCGGCGGTGGCCGCGCCCAGCAAGAGCCAGAACCATCCCGGAGGCGAGGGGGCGCGCAGACCGGCGGCGGGCCAGCGCGCCAGCCAACCGGCCGTCGCCAGCACCGCATGGGTGAAGCCGGCCAACAGGACGCCGATCCCATGTCCCGCCGCGGGCACCAGCGCCACCGCCAGCACGCCCAGCCAGGCGAGGGGGATCAGCACAGCCGCCGCCGGGACCAGCAGGGCGTTGGCCACCACCGTCCAGGGATTGGCGCGATGAAAGTAGGCGGTCTGCAATCCCGCCAGTCCCAGTTGCAGGATGAGCGAGATCAGCACCACATCGAAGAGGTGGAACGCCAGCCGCGCGGCGGCCGGGAACACCCTGGCGCCGAGCGGCCGCCAGGGTTGTGCCAGCCGCTCCGCCGCCGTCCGCAGGCGCAGACGGAAATGCGCCAGACGGGGGGTGAGACCGGCATCCAACTCCGGGTTGGCGAGATCGCGCGCGGCGCGACGCCAGGCGCTGCTGGAGGCGAGCAGCAGCGGATGCGCCACGCCGGCCAGCAGCAACGCCGCGCCGAACGACATCTGAAAGCCGGCGGCATAAAGATCGAGCGGGCGCCAGAGCAGCAGGATGAGCGCCGCCGCACCCACCGCGTTCAGGCCCTGGCGCTCGCGGAACCACAGGCGGGCGCCGAAGTAGAGGGTGAGCATCAGCAGGGCGCGCAGGGTGGGGGTGCGGCCGGCGATGGACCAGGCATAGGCGGCGAGCAGCAGCAGGGTGAGGGCCGCCGCGCCGTCGCGGCGGCATCCCAGCCAGCGCAGCAGCCACCACAGGACGGCGGCCAGCACGCCGATGTGCAATCCGGCGACCACGACCAGATGGAAGACTCCGTCAATTTGAAATTGGGTGCGGGTGGCTTCGTCGAGCCGTGCCTCATCCCCCAGCAGCATGCCGCGCAGCAGGGCGTTGACCCGCGGCGCGCCTGCGGGAGGTGCGAGTTGATCCACGTGGGCGCTGAGCCATCCCCATAGCCACGCCCGCGCCCGCACGGTCATGCCGGCGTGGCCGGCCACCGGCCAGGACTGCCAGGCGTCGAGCGGCAGCGTGGCGGTGGCGAGGATGCCCGCCCGGCGCGCACTGCCGCCGAAGTCGCCCACGCCCGGGTCGCGGTAGCGGCGCGGCGGGCGCAGATGCACGGTGACGCCCAGACCCGCGCCCGCCGGCAGGCGCAGCAGCGCGGCGCTCCAGTTGGGGTCGGATCGGTCTTCGGGAGGATAGGCGTACAGACGCACGCCGCCGGCGGCGAGGGTAATGTGGGCGTCGGCGGGCGAGGCGGCGAGGCTGGTGGCTTCCAGATCGAGCCGCAGCGCGCCGATCTGGCCGTGGTCGTAGAGCGGCGTGGGAGCGTCCCGCAAATATCCGGTGACGAACACCCGCGACCGCGTCTGCGACTGGGCCGCCGCGGCCCATTGCTGCAAGGGCCCGGGAGCAGGCGGTTGCTGAAGCTGCCGCTGCGCGCGGGCGTACCCCAACGCCAGGCAGAGCGCCAGCCCCAGGCTGGCCGCCGCGCGCCGCCGGCGCGCAGAGAGCGCCCAGAGGGCCGCGGCAGCGGTAGCGAACGTCAGAAAGGAGGCCGGCCCGGAAGGCAGGCTGACCGGCAGGCTGGCCGCGGCGGCAATGCCGAGCGCCAGCGCCAGCGCCGCATAAAGAAGGGGCTGCATGGGGCGCCAGGCCCCCATGCTAGCCCCGGGACAGGACAATCGCCATTCCCCCAAATGTGGGGGCGGGGTTTCATTGACGGGCGCGGGCCCCAGCGCGGCTACGCCGCGCGTCCCCCGCAGCTATCGGGCCGCCATGGCGCGCTGATTTTCGCGCATGGCCTTCAGCCGTTCGGCGCTGTCGGGCGTCTTGCGCACCAGCTTCTCCAGCGACTTCATCATGCGCGGCTGGCCGCCCTGCTTGCGCATGTCCTCCAAAAACGGTTCGATCTTGGCGAAGAAAAACATGTATTCGCCGGTGGTGTCGTAGAACAACTCGGCGTCAATGGTGTCGTGCAGCACCAGCGCCGCCACCATCTCCCAGTAGCCCGCCAGCATGCGCAGATAGGCGCTGTTGGGGCCGTGCAGCGCCGCCATCACATCGGCCGCCGTGGCGGGATGGAAACTCGTCGCGTACCATGTGCGCGCCTCGCGCATCACCGCCTCGCGCCGCAGTTCATACAGTTTCAGAATCAGGTTGGCATCTTCGTGATCAGCCACAGGAAATCATCCTCCGCTTATCACGCTAGCATTAATTGAAGCGGGCCCCTGTCGGCTCACGCCGACATCCCGCTTTTCACGAACCGCCAGGGACGCTACGCCGGGGGCCCTGAGGCCCGGCTCCGCATTTCCAGAGAGGGGCGGGGTCTGGCGCGAGGCGCGGCCGCGTCTTCGGGAGGTGACGCACCGAGCGCCCGCGCACGTCAATAGACGCTACGCCGGGGGCCCTGAGGCCCGGCTCCGCATTTCCAGGAGGGTTGGGTCAGTCAGTCGGTGCGTAAGGTGCGCATGGGGTCAATGGTGGCGGCGCGGCGGGCGGGGATCAGGCCCGCCAGCAGGGCGCAGACGGCCAACGCCACCACGGCGCCGAGCAGGGCGCGGGTGTCGCCCGATCCGACGCCATAGAGCTGGCTGGCCATCAGGCGGGCGGCCAGAATGGCGGCCGGAATGCCGAGCAGCAGGCCGGCGGCGGTTTGCCATCCCACCGTGCGCAGCACCAGCCCCACCACGCGGCGGCGGCTGGCGCCGAGCGCCATGCGCACCCCGATCTCGCGGGTGCGGCGCGCCACCATGTAGGCGGTGACGCCGTACAGGCCTACCGAGGCCAGCAGCAGCGCCAGCAGGCCGAACATGCCGGCGAGGGAGGCCAGCAGACGGTCCTGGTTGAAGTTGTTGGCCACCTGATCGCCGAAGGAGCGCAGGTCGGCGATGGTCAGATTGGGGTCAATGGCGGCCAGCGTTTGCCGCAGCAGCGGTTCGGGCGCGGCGGGCGGATGGGCGAAGTCCACGATGATGGCGTCGGCGTGCAGCGACGATTGCTCGAGTTGCTGCAGCCCCGGTTCCTTAAAGGCGGTGTACACCTGGCTCATGGGGCGGATATACACCGCCCGGGTGGGGTCGCGCGGGTTGTTGAGCTTGAAGTCGCGGAACACGCCCACAATCTCGTACGCGCCGGAGTAGGCGACGTAGGAGATGCCGAAGTGCTGGCCGATGGGGTCCTGGTGGGGAAAGAACTTTTTCACGAAGGCCTGGTTCACCACCGCCACCATGGGTGCGGCGGAGGTATCCGAGGCGTTGAAATTGCGGCCCTCGACGATGGGCACGCCGATGGCGTCGAGGAACTGCGGGCTGCCGCGGTCCCAACTGGCGCCGCAGATGGTGTGCGGCCCCGGCTGCGGCTGCCCCTCGGGGATGACGCACTCGCCCCAGTTGTCCCCCTCCAGCGGGCTGTACATGGCGAGGGCGGCATGGGCGACGCCGGGCAAAGAGGTATAGCGATCCTCGATCTGACGGTACAGCGCCTGCAGGCGTTCGCCGCTGTATCCGGAGGCGCCGAAGTGGATGACGTAGCGGTTGGCGGTGGCCACGCCGAAGTCCTGATGCTCGAGGTTGGCCAGCGAACGGGTGAGCAGCAGCGCTCCCGCCACCAGCGCCAGCGACAGCGCCGCCTGCAGAATCACCAGCGCGTGCTGCGCCACCGAGGAGCGGTCACGGGTGGAACGGTTGGCGCCGCGCAGCGCCTCCGCCGGCTGGGTGTGGGTGGCCAGCCAGGCGGGCGCCAGGCCGAAGAGGATGCCGGTGGCCAGCGAGACGGCGAAGGCAAAGCCCAGCACCGCCCAACTGGGCTGGGCGCTGATGGAAGAGTGAATGGCGCCAGGAAAGGCCAGCTTCAGCAGCGTGGCCGCGCCCAGCCAGGCCACCGCCAGCCCCGCCAGACCGCCCAGGCAGCCGAGCAGCGCGCTTTCGGTCAGCACCCGGCGCAGCAGGCGCCCGCGGTCTTCCCCCATGGCCATGCGCACGGCGATCTCGCCCCGCCGGTTGGTGCCGCGAGCCAGCAGCATGTTGGCGATGTTGGCGCAGGCAATGAGCAGCACCACCAGCGAGAGGATCATCAACAGGCGCAGTCCGGCGCCGGTCTCCTGCTGCAAGTTCTGAATGCCGCCGCCGCCGGGCGTCAACACCACGTGCTGCTGCGGGATGATGGCCTTGCCGCCGTTCTGCACATATTGCGGCTGGGTATAGAGCCAGTTGCGCAGCGCGGCGGAGAGTTTGGCCTGCAGGGCGGGGATGGATGTCCCCTCGCGCACACGGCCAATGGGGTAGAGCCAATGAGAGCCGGGCAGATGCAGCAGCGCCGTGGCCGGATTTTGTCCCTGGACCAGCGGTTGCTGGTTGAGCGTGACCCACACCGCCGGTGGCCGGTCGCTCACCCGGTCGCCAAAGAAGCCGCGCGGGGCGATGCCGATCACCGTGAACGGCTGGGCATTGATGCTGATGGTGGCGCCCAACAGGGCGTGGTCGCCGCCAAAATCCTGCTGCCAGGACTGGTAGCTGATGACCGCCGCCGGGGTCGCGCCGGGGCGGTCGTCGCTGTCGTCAAACAAGCGCCCGGCGAAGGGCTGCAGGCCGAGGGTGGTGAAGTAATTTCCCGAGACCATTTCGGCGGGCATGGAACGAGCCGGCGCCGCTCCCCAGCGGATGGCCCACTGACTCTGGCCTGCCTGCGCCGCCGCCAGCGAGGTGAATTCGGGCGCGGCGGCCTTCAGATGCTGGTACAGGTCATAAGAGAAGATGTCGAAGTCGCCGTGCTCGCCCACGAAGCCGCCGTTGACGCAGCAGTCGTCAGTGTCGCCGATGCGCCACAACTGCTGCGGGCTGGCCACCGGCAGCGAGCGCATGAGGATGGCATGCACCAGGGTGAAGACCGCGGTGTTGGCGCCAATGCCCAGCGCCAGGGTTACGATGGCGGTGAGCGTGAATAGCGGCGCCTTGCGCAACTGCCGCAGCCCCTGCCGAATGTCCTGAACCAGTTGTTCCACCCGCATGATCGTCTATACCGGCGACCGCGGCAAAGGTTTCCACAAAATCGTAGTAACCGCCGGCGGGAGAGTGAGTATATAGCTCCGTGAACCGGTTGCGGCAGGATTTTGCCTATGCCCTGCGCGGCCTGCGGCGCGAGCCGGGGTTTGCGCTGACCGCGGTCCTCACGCTGGCGCTGGCCGTCGGCGCCAACACCGCCGTCTTCGGCGTGGTCAACGCCGTGCTGCTGCGCCCGCTGCCTTTCCACCAGCCTGACCGGGTACTCTGGATGGCGCCCCGTTCCACCGCCTGCGGTCTGTCGTGCGAGACCTGGACGGTGGATGCCTATCGCGGCTTCGTCGAGCAAAACCACTCCTTTGCCTCCGTCGCCGCCTACATGCCTTTCAATCCCGCCGAGAACGTGCGCCTGAGCACGCGGGGCGAGCAGTTGCCCGCCACCGGCGTGGACGTCTCGGAGAACTTCTTTCAAACCCTGGGCATCACGCCCTTCGCCGGCCGCCTCTTCCAGCCCGCTGATGCCCAGTTTGGAGCGGCCCCCGTCGCGCTGCTTACCTATGCCTACTGGCGGCGGCAGTTCAACTCCGACCCGCATCTCCTCGGTACGACCATTGACCTCGATGGTCAGCCGGTGACGGTGGCCGGCATCCTGCCCGCCGACTTCGACTTTGGCGCCGTCTTCTGGCCGGGCGTGCGCGTGGACCTGTTCACCCCCGCGGTACTCGACCGCATGGTCAACTGGGGCAACACGCTATCGCTGGTGGGCCGCCTGCGGCCAGGTGTGACCTTGGCAGAGGCCCAGGCCGACGCCAATGGCGTCACGGCGAGACTCTATTTCCGCACCACCATTCCCGTCTCTTACGGCTACTACCGCCGCCGTCCCATGGACCTGATGACGCTCCAGGCTCATGCCAGCGGAGCGCTCCGCCGCCCGCTACTCTTTACCTGGTGCGCTGTCGGGGCGCTGTTGCTGATCGCCTGCGTGAACCTTGCCAACCTGCTGCTGGCCCGCGCCGCCCGCCGCGGCCCGGAGTTCGCCCTGCGCGCCGCCCTCGGCGCCGGCCGCGGACGTCTGCTGCGCCAGTGGATGACCGAGAGCTTGGTGCTGGCCGCCGCCGGCGCCGCTTGCGGCTGGCTGATCGCCGCCGCGCTGGTGGCTTACCTCGTCCACCGCGGCTCGCAGGCGCTGCCGCTGTTGGCCGGCACACGCCTCGACGCCACGGTCCTGCTCTGGACCTGCCTGGTGGCCGCCGCCGCCGCTTTGTTGTTCGGACTCCTGCCGGGGTGGCAGGCCGCCGGCGCCGACCCGCAAGCCGGACTGGCCGAAGGCGGCGGTCGCGGCATGAGCGCCGGTCCGCGCCACGCCCGCCTGCGCGCCGCCCTCGCCATCGCCCAAGTTGGCCTCGCCTGCACCCTTCTGGTCGCCGCCGGGCTGTTGCTGCGCAGTTTCCTGCACGTGCTCGACGTGGATCTCGGCTTCGCCCCCGCCCAGGCCGCCACCATCCAGGTGAACTACGACTCCAGCGCCGACGGCCAGAGGCGCAATAGTTTTTTCGAGCGCTTGCAGGCGCAGGTGGCCGCCGTGCCTGGTGTGGAGGCGGTGGGGGTGGCCGACTACCTGCCGCTGGGCCGCAACCGCGCCTGGGGACCGGTCGCGGCCAAGGGCCACACCTACCGCCCCGGCGAGTTGCCTTCGCCGCTGGTCTACATGGTTACGCCGGGCTACACCCGTGCCCTGGGAATGCGCCTGCGCGGCCGTGACTTCTCCTGGTCCGACGGGCCGCAGTCGGAGCGGGTCATCATCCTCAGCCAGGCCGCCGCCCGGTATCTCTGGCCGCAGGGCAACGCAGTCGGACAGATAGCCACCATCGCCGGCGCCGATCGCCGGGTCATCGGCGTACTCGACAACGTGCGCGCCGCCAGCGTCGAAGGCCGCCCCGGATGGCAGGTGTACTTCCCCATCTCCCAGGAAGGCCCCAACGGCGCCGAGATGGTGGTGCGCAGCGCGCTGCCGCTGACCACGCTCGGGCCGGAGGTGTTGACCGCCCTTCGCCAGGTGAACCCCGACCAGCCCGCCGCCGCGCTGCAGCCGCTGGCAGCCGCCGTGGACGCCGCCGAATCCCCGCGCCGCTTCTTCGCCCTGCTGGTGGCCGCCTTTGCTGCACTCGGCCTGCTGCTCGCCGGCCTCGGCATCTACGGCGTGCTCTCCTACTCGGTCGCCCGCCGCACCCGGGAGATCGGCATCCGTATGGCGCTGGGCGCCAGCTCGACCCGCGTGCAACGCGACGTCATGGGCAACGCCCTTGGCCTCGCCGCCATCGGCCTGCTGGCCGGCGGCGTGGCCGCACTGGCCGTGGCCCAGGCCATCCGCGCCCTGCTTTACAACACCACTCCCGACGACCCTTTCACCTACGTCATCACCTTCGGCCTGGTGGCCGCCGCCGCCCTGCTGGCCGCCTGGCTTCCCGCCCGCCGCGCCGCCCGTACCCCGCCCGCTACTGCGCTCCGCGGCGAGTAGCGCCGGTCAGAAAGTCACTCACCACCCAGGCCGCGCCGGCGATGGATAGGGTTTCGGCGAACTCCGTCCAGTTGCCCATCACCTGGGGGTGCGCCGTCAGAATCGGTATCCAGACCAGCCCCGCGAAGACCAGCAGCATGAATGTCAACAGACGGGCCGCCGGCAGCGCCGCCCTTTGGGCCAGCAACGCCGCCGCCGCCAGGCCGAAGCCGACCGTGGTGATGGCCGCCCAGAAAACTTGTCCCGGCGGCAGCCACTGCGGAACCAGCGCCACCGTGGGCGCGAAGTACACCCATTGTTCGATGGCAAACGAAGCCACGCACACCCCAAATACCCAGTAGGCGGGCTTTGCCAGCCGGCGCGCCAGCGGCTGGATCATGGCCAGTAGCAGCGCCGCTCCCGCCAGCCGCGACAGTTGCTCCCCAGTATCCCCCCAACTGTTGAAGACCCAGGAATGGCGCGCCACCTCCGGCAGCGTCAGCGCCGTGAGCAGCAGGTAGACCGCCGTGAGAAGCGTCGCACCCGTCCTGGTGATGACGCCCTGCGCCGCCGGCGCCAGCAGCATCAGGCCGCCCGCCATCTCGATCGCGGCCACCACCCGCAGCCAGCCCGCGGCGGTCGGCCAGAACAGGTCCACGCCACCGTAGAGCACCGCCGCTGCCGCCAGCACCCAGCGGCCCCAGCCCGTAGCCATATGGCGCCAACTGTAGCCGCGAAAGACGCGCTACGCAATCACTTTCGCGACCGAGCGGCGGCGGCTTGCGCAGTTGCCGCAGCCCTGCCGCAGGTTTTACCGCGTCTACTGCACCACCAGGATAAGACTGGTGCTCCGCGTCGCTCCGCTGTCGCTGGTTGCGGTCAGGGTGAGCGTGTAGGTTCCGGCCGGCGTCCCGCTTGTCACGGGTGGGGGCGGCGCCGAGCCGGAGCCGCCGCACGCCACCAGCACACATGCCGCGCCGAGCGCCGCCGCGGCGCAGACCCAGCGCCGCCGGGAGTTGGACGCACCCATCCACACTACCGCTGCCGCTGCCAGAGCCGCCACCAGCAACAGCAGAAGCAGTAGGCCCGGTGGTGGTGCGCTCCCGAGTGGAGTAGTAAGGCCGGAGCGGGAGGTTGTGCTAACCGTCACCTTTACCGCTACCGGCGACCCCGCCAGGGTAATCTTGGCCGGGGAGGCGGCGCAGGTGGCGCCGGTCGGAGCGCCGGTGCAAGCCAGAGAGAAGTTGCCCGTTAAGCCACCCGTGGGCGTAAAGCTCAGGTTGTAGCTGGCCGTTTGACCGGCCGACACTGTAGCACTGTTGCCGCCGCCGGCTGCGGCGGCCATGGTCAAATCAGCGCCGGTGCCCGCCAAGGCTGCCGTCTGGGGGCTGTCGGCGGCGTCGTCGGTGATCGTCAACGTGCCCGAACGGCTTCCGGTTGCGGTCGGCGTGAACACTACGGATATCGTGCATTGAGCCCCGGCCGCAACCGAGGCACCGCAGGTGTTGGTCTGCGTAAAGTCGCTGTCAACAGTGATGCCAGGGATGGTCAGGGCTGCCGTGCCGGTGTTGGCAAGAGTGACGGTTTGTGCCCCGCTCGCCGTCCCGCTGAGCTGTGGCCCAAAGCTGAGGCTGGCAGGGGTGAGCGTCACGGCCGGCGCAGGGGCCGTTCCGCTGCCGCCCAGCGATACCGATTGCGGCGAATCGGCGGCACTGTCGCTGATCGTGATTGCGCCCGGCCGCGTGCCCACCGCCGTGGGTGTGAACACTACCGCGATCATACAAGTGGCGCCGGCCGCGACGCTCGCGCCGCAGGTGTTGGTCTGGGTGAAATCGCCGCTTACGCTCACCGACACGCCCGTGATCGCCGTGCTGCCGCTATTGGTCAGGTTCACGGACTGGGGCGCGCTGCTGGTTCCCGTAGCCTGCTCAGCAAACGACAGTGAAGTGGCCGACAGGTCAACCCCGCCGGTACCGCCGGTGGCCAGCAAATCAACCTGCGCCAGGCCGGCGGAGCTGATGGCTGGGCCGGCGTCGAGGGTGCGCTGGCGGTGCACTCCCGGTGCGTGAGATCCGGCTGTGCCCAGTGTGCCCGAAATGGTCAGCGAGCCGGTAATGCTGCCCGGTATCAGCGGCGTAAGCGTGACTTGCAGGGTGCAACTGTTGCCACTCGCCAGCCCGCCCTGACAATCGTCGGTCTCGCTGAACTCGCCGCTGGGCACGATGCTCAGCCCCGAGACTGCCGATCCTGTCTGATTGGTCAGGGCCACCGTTTCAGGAGCAGTCGGCTGCCCCACCGACTGGGAACCGAAACTGAGGACCGGCGGCGAAAGAGTGAGCCCGGTAGGGCTGCCATAGCCGCTCAGCATTAC
This sequence comes from Terriglobales bacterium, assembly GCA_036561225.1. Taxonomy (GTDB): domain Bacteria; phylum Acidobacteriota; class Terriglobia; order Terriglobales; family SCQP01; genus SCQP01. The sequence goes on along the minus strand of DATBPS010000053.1, from coordinate 26,482 downwards.
TGTTGGGCTGCCCAGATTGGCGCCGCTCACGGTCAACGCCCCGGTGGCTTGGCCGGCGAGCGTGGGTGCAAAGGAAATTTGTAACGTGCAGCTCGCCCCTGCCGCCAGGCTTGTGCCGCAGTTGTTGCTCTGGCTGAAGGGGCCTTGCACGGTAATTCCGCTCAGTGCCAGTGCTGCATTACCACTATTGGTCAACAATACCGGGCGGGTCGCCCCGATCAACGTTACTCCAGTGGAATCAGCGCCCGGGATGGGTTGACTGCCAAAAACCAGTTGGCCCGGCTCCAGGAGCACGCCCGGTCCCATGCCACTGCCGTTCAGCGCCACCGTGTGCAGACCATCAGCGTCGTCCAAGATTTTCAGGCTCCCGGTCTCGGCTCCGAGCATGGTGGGGGCGAAGGCGACGCTCATCACGCAGCTGGTGCCCGGCGCCAGCGTCGAATGGGCGCAGGTCCCCATGGCGGTGAAATCACCTTCGGCGGTGACCGCCGCCAGCGCCAGCGGCGCCGTGCCGGTGTTGGTGACGGTCACTGTTTGGGCCGGGCCTGTCTGGCCCAGCGGAGTGCCGCCGAAGAAGAGCGCCGCAGGCGCCGCTGCGACGCCAGGCAGTGTTCCGGTACCGCCAAGCGCGACGATGGCGGAGTTATTGCCGCCGGCATCCTGCACCAGCAAAGTCCCGCTTCGCGCGCCGGTGGCCCCCGGCGTGAACCGCAGGCTTACCAGGCAACTGGCGCCAGGCGCCAGCGCTTCAGGGGTCGCCGGGCAGAGGTCTGCCTCCTGGAAGTCGCCGGTCACGGTCAGGGGCGCCAGAGTCAGGGCCGCGGAGCCGGAGTTGGTGACGGTAACGGTTTGCGCGGAGCCGGTGCTGCCCACCGGCAGCGCGCCGAAATCCATCTGTCCTGGCCACAATGTCAGATTCGGCGAAGCCCCGATGCCAGACAGGGACGCGGTCTGCGTGCCGGTTCCGTCGCTTACAGTCACGGATCCGGACTGCGACCCGGCAGCGGCAGGTGCAAAGCTGACACCAATGGTGCATCCCGCGCCGGCGGCCAGGGTGGTGCCGCAGTTGGTGACATCGGTGAAGCCCGCCGACGAAGTGATGGAGGCTATGGAAAGGTCTGCCGTACCGGTGTTGCTGAGTACCAGAGTCTGGGCGCTTGACACCGTGTTCACAGGCTGACTGCCGAAGACCAGCGAAACGGCGCTCAGCGTGGCGCCGGGCGCCACCCCCTGGCCCGAGAGCGAGATGGCCTGCGCTCCGGCGCTGTCAGTAACGCTCAGAGTGCCGGTCTCCTGCGTCCCCAGGCTGGGCGCAAAGCTGACATGAATGTTGCACTGCGCGCCCGCGGGCAGCGAGGCTGTACAGGTGTTGGTCTCGGTAAAATCCCCTTCCAGGGCGACGCTGATACCGGAGAGAGCGGTGGCGCCCGAATTGGCCAGAGTGAGGGCCATCGGTGAACTGACGGAACCCTGGAGCGTGTTCGGGAAGGTGAGCCGCGCCGCGCTCAGCGCTGCCCCCGCCGCCTGCCCCTGCCCGGTGGACGGCACCGTCTGGGGGCTGTCGGCTGCGTCGTCAGTAATGGTGATGACGCCGTTGCGCGTACCCGCCGCCGAGGGCGTGAAGGTGACGCTCAGGCTGCAGGCCGCCCCCGCCGGGATGGCGGCACAGTTGCCGGCAACGGTGAAATCACCGCTGCCCGCCAGGCTGGAAACGTGCAGGGTGGTGGCGCCGGTGTTGCTGATCGTCAGCCCCTGCGAAGTGGAGGCCCCTACCGCGGTGCCGCCGAAATTCAGCGACCCCGGCGCCAGGTTGAGCCCGGCCGCGATTCCCGTACCGTCCAGGGCCACCGTTTGCGGGCTGCCGGCGGCGTTGTCCTGGATGTTGAGCGCCCCACTCCGGCTTCCTTCCGCCGTGGGGGTGAAGGTCACCGCGATGCTGCAACCGGCGCCGGGCGCCAGGCTGGTGCCGCATCCATTGACCGCGGAGAAGTCACCTGTAGCGGTGATGCCGCTGATCAGCAGCGGGGCACCGCCAGGATTTGAAAGCGCCACCGTGATCGCCGCGCTGCCACTTCCCACCGCCTGACTGCCGAAGGTCAGCGCCGGACTGGACAGCAGCGCTGCCGGCGGCTCGATGCCCGTGCCCTGCAAGCTGACCGTCTGCGGGCTGTTGGCCGCGCTATCGTTGAGCGTGAGCGTGCCGGTTCGGTTTCCCGCCGCGGTGGGGGTAAAGGTCACCGTGAGGGTGCAGCTCGCCCCGGCAGCCAGACTCGTTCCGCAATCATTTCCCGCCGTGAAGTCGCCGCCTGCGGCGATGGTTCCCACGGTCAGGGCCACGCCGCCGGGATTCGTCAGGGTGACCGTCTGGGGTGCGCTGGCCGTCGCCATCAGCTGTCCGCTGAAGGTCAGCGACGCGGCAGAAAGCGATGCACCGGCGGGCGCCAATCCCACACCGTGCAAAGTGGCGGCTTGCGGGCTGCTGCCGGCGCTGTCGGTGACGGAGAGCGTGCCATTGCGGTCACCGGTGGCCGTAGGGTTGAAGCTGATGGAGATCGTGCAAGAGCTATCGGCAGCCACGGTTCCACCGCAGGTGTCGGTTTCGGCAAAATCACCGCCGGCGGCAATGCTCACCGCAATCGGCTCCGCTCCGGTGTTGGTGAGCGTCGCGGTCTGAGGTTCGCTCTGCGCGCCGATCGCCGCGGAGCCGAATGCCACACTGGCCGGCGCCAGATAAGGCAATCCGGAGGCATGCGTGACCTTGCGCAACCGCCTGTCTCCGGTGTCGCTGAAGAACAGGTTGCCGGTGGCATCCAGAGCCAGGGAGCCAGGCTCAAATACCTGGGCTTGGGTTGCGGCTCCGCCATCCCCGCTGAAGCCAGGGGTGCCGTTGCCGGCAGTTGTTTGAATGATGCCCGTGGCCGCGTCCACCCTCCATACTCGCGACTCATCAGCAATGAAAATGTTTCCGCCGGCATCCACAGCCACCCCGGCCGGCCTGTCAAGAGATGCCTCGGTCGCGGGGCCTCCATCGCCGGGCTCCGGGACCAAATTGTTGTACAGAAACGCCGTGCCTCCGCCGGCCACGGTAGTGATCACCCCCGTGCCCGCATCCACCCTGCGTACACGGCCTGGCACGGAGGAGAGGTCACCGCCATCAGCAATGTAGAGGTTCCCGGACTTGTCCAGCGCCAACCCATAGGGGTCGATAATACTGGCGCTGAGCGCCGGCACCCCGTCCTCCAAGTCGTGGCCACCACCGGCCACGGTGGTGATAAGGCCTGTCCCTGCGGCGATTTTGCGAATCCGGCCGTCATCGTAATCGCCGAGGAAAATGTCGCCCTGAGGATCAACTGTCAGGCTGCTGATATTGCCCAGTTCGGCCGCGGTTGCAGGTCCCCCATCGCCGCTGAATCCGCAATCCTGTCCGCCGGCTATGCCGGCGATGGTGGTGATCACACCCGTGGCCGCGCTGACCCTTCGCAGAAGGCAACCATCGCCGATCAGTAGATTGCCTGAGCCGTCCAGGGCGACGGCAAGAGATTCAATCGTCGCCTGCGTAGCCGGTCCGCCGTCACCGGTGTGACCGTACCGTCCAGTACCCGCCACGGTTTGAATTTTCCCGGTCGCCGCAACCCATTCGCGCACGCGAGCGTCAGCGGGCTGGTCGAAATAGACATCGCCCGCCGCATCCACGGCCAAGGTGCCAATTTCCAGTTCTGCATCGTAGGGGGGCCCGCCGTCGCCGGCGTACGTGACCGTGCCATTGCCGGCCAGCGGTTGAAGTGTGCCGTCACTGGCGATCTTCACCACGTAATCGCCGTTGAAGCTCAACACCCGGGACTGGGTGATCACCGCCACCTCGCCAGTGGGGGCCACCGAAAGGCCGATGGGATTGTACAGTTGCGCGTCTGTGGCTGCCCCTCCGAAGGCTGCCGGAACCGGCGTTCGCCCGGCACTCCCCACTACGCCACCGGCCACGATCACCGTCTGGTTGCTGCCATACGGAAGTTCGTAGACCATGCCGTCCCTCGCGGCCATGAAAACATCGCCGGCTGGGTCAGCCGCCAGGGAGACAATTGCGGACGGCGTAATTGCGCCCGGCGCATTGGGCAACAGCACAGTTACCGCTCCGGTGGCAGGATTCACCTGATCCAGAGACTCGTCGTGCGTCACCACGTACAGGTTGCCTGCACCGTCCACCGCCAGCCCGGAGCCGGCATTATAAGCCAGCCGCAGCGCCGGCGTGCTTCCACCGATGGATCCCACTACGGTGGTGGTCTGATGGGTCGCAGCGCTGATTTCCAGTACTTGATCGTTGCCGCCAGAAGCGAGGAACAGGTCGCCGCTTGGGTCCACGGCGAGCGCATGAGCACTGGCGAAGGAATAGGTTGAGATGGTCCCGTCCGGCGCGACCTTTCTCACCAGGCCCAAATAGGCGATGAAGACGTCGCCGCTGCTGTCCACCGCCAGCCCGTTGACGCTTTCCAACTCCGCGTCCACGGCCGGTCCGCCGTCGCCGGCGCTGCCGAATACGCCATTGCCGGCGAAGACTGTCAGGGTGCCGTCCGCAGTAATTTTAAAGACACGCGCTTGGTCGCCCACGTACAAATTGCCCGCCGAATCGTATGCGGTGGCGTTGGCGAATCTAAGTCCAGCCTGCGTGGCGGGCAAATGATTCGGTCCGCCTCCTGCCAGGGTGACGATGATCTGATTCGCCTGATCCGCGGTCGAAACCGGAGCGGCAATGCCCTCTCCCGCCAGATTGGCGACGATGGGACCGGTGGCCGTGGCGACCGAGAGCGTGCCCGCGGCCGTACCGGCTGCGGCGGGAGAAAATGTTACCGAGACGGTGCAACTCGCCCCTGCGTCCAGGCTGGCTCCGCAGTCATTTGTCTGGGTGAAACCAACGGAAGTATTGAAGCTTTCCAGGCTCAAGGCTCCGCCGGTGGAGTTCACCAGGGAAAGGAGGGCGGGTTGCCCGCTCGTCCCCAGCACCTGGCTGCCGAAATTCAGGCTCGCCGGGGCGAAGCCGGGCGCAGATGGCGCCACACCCGTGCCGCTGAGTTCGACGACGATGGGGCTGCCGCGGTCCCGGTCGATGGTCAGACTGCCGCTGATGGTTCCTGCTGTCGTCGGGGAGAAGGTAACCGAGATCGCACAACTCGCGCCCGGGGCCAGGTACTCGTAGCAGTCATCGCTCCAGTCGAAGTTGGCAGTGGTTGCGAGCTCGAGGTTTTGGTCATTCCCGGATGGATTCGACAACAGCACGGTCTGGGGGCTGCTGGTCGTGCCCACCGGTTGAGTGAAACTCAAGCTGGCGGCCGAGATTACGGGCACCCCCGCCGCGGCGGCGCCGGTGACTTCGCGCAGGTGCCGCACGCCGCTGTCCAGGATATAGAGGTTGCCGGCGGCGTCAACCTTGATGTCGGCAGGGCCGGTCAATCCCGCCTGCAAGGCCGGGCCGCCGTCGCCGTGGAAGCTCGGCGTGAAATTGGAGGTTGCCGTGCTGGTGCCCGCCACGGTGGTGATGATGCCCGTCACCGCATCCACGCGCCGCACCTCGTTGTCGCCCTGGTCGGCTATGTAGAGGTTGCCGTTGGCGTCAAATGCCAGGCCGGCCGGCAGATAGAGGGTCGCGCCCACGGCCGGGCCATTGTCACCCCAGGGCTGGCTAGTCAATCCTCCGCCGGCCACGGTCTCGATTACGCCCGTTCCCGCCACCACCTCGCGCACCCAGTCGCCGTCGGTTATGAACAAATTGCCGCTTTTGTCCAGCGCCAATCCGCGCGGCATGAGCGCGGCAGCCGTCGCCAGCCCGCCGTCGGCGGCGGAGCCGTACAAGGTACCGCCGCCCGCCACGGTGCTGATGATCCCCGTTCCCGCGGCAATCTTGCTCACCCCTGCGAAGGTGGCAACATAGAGGCTACCGTCGGGGCCGGTCAGCAGCGCAACAACCGTATCTGTGTTCCCGCCGGCAGTGCAGACATTCGCCGCAATGGTGACGATGGTGCCGGTCGCCGCAGCCACCTCGCGCACGCTGCAGCCGTCGCCAATGAAGAGGTTCCCGGAACTGTCCAGGGCGACGGCGCCGGGATTCATGGCCGCCGCTGTGGCCGGCCCGCCGTCGCCGCTGGATGTGCCGCCCCACTGCCCCGTGCCGGCGACGGTGGTCAGCTTGCCGGTGGCGGCGACCCACTCGCGGACGCGCTTGTCAGCGGCGATGAAGATGTCGCCGGCGGTGTCCAGAGCGATGGCGGAGCCGTTCAGCGATGCGTCGGCGGGGGGAGCCCCGTCGCCCGAGTAAAAGCTGGTGAAGTTGCCGGCGAGGTTGCTCAGCGTGCCGTCGAGGCCGACCCGCAGCACATTGCCCAATTCGTTGTCGTCACCCACCACCAAGGCCAGTGAGCCATCGGGCGCCAGCGCCACCGCCAGGGTTGCGGATTCATCGCCCAGCGAAAGCTGGGCGGCAGTGGCGCTGCCACCGAGTGCGCCCGGAAGGGGGTTCACGCCACCGCCGGCCAGCGCCTGGAAAGTGCCATCCGCCGCTGACAGCTTAAAGACACCATCGGCAGGGTCGTCGGGTATGTTGGCGATGACGTAGATGTTGCCGGCGGCGTCAACCGTCAGCCCACCGACGTAGGGCAGGCTCACCGCGGTCCCTGCCAGCCCGTTGGCAATGTCCAGGTTGCCGCCACCCGCCACGGCGGCAACATCGCCCGAAGCCAGGGTAATCCGGTAGATCAGGAAGCCGGTGCCGGCGCTGGAGGCAATGTACAGGTTGCCGCTAACGTCGACCGCCAGGCCGGTGATCTCCATGAGCGTCAGGCGGTCGGCCGCGGTCGCCCCCGCGCCGCCCCCGGCGACGCTGGTGATCAAGCCGGTTCCGGCCTGAATCTCGCGGATGCGGCCATTGCCGGTGTCGGCGATGAACAAGTCTCCACCGGCGTCGGTGGCCAGCGCCGTCGGCTCGTTGACCCAGGCATACGCAGCCGGGCCCCCGTCGCCATACAGGCCGGAGTTGGAGGTGCTGCCGGCGATGGTGGAAATCGTGCCGTCCGGCGTCACCTCGCGGATAACCGACCCGGGGAAATAGGAACAGGTGTCCGAAATGAAAACGTCGCCCTGGCTGTCCACGGCCAATCCCGCAGGGCTGTTCAGTTCAGCGCTGACCGCGGGGCCGCCGTCGCCATAGTTACAGTTGCTGTTTCCATCGCCGGCCAGCACCGTCAATGTTCCGCTGGTGTCTACCTTGTAGACCCTTGCCCGGTCGGCGACATACATGTTCCCGGCGCCGTCAAATGCTACTGCCGTCGGCGCAATAAGGTTGGAAGCCGTGGCTGGCAGATGATTGGGGCCGCCGCCTGCGAGAGTGGTAATGGTCTGGCTCAGAATGGGAAGGCTGAAGGCAAGCAGTAGGAAAAGAGGACGGTGGCGTAAGGCGCGCATGGGATACTCCGGTTCAACCTGGCGTTCAAATCGTTCATTCGATAGAGACCCCAATGCGCCCAAAAACCGCCCGGTAAGCAGGCACAGGTGTCCAGTGCAAGGCCACCATCCTAGAAACGGCGTCCGCGGACGTCAAGTTAGCTGTCGCTGATTTCCGCCTGAGCCGCTAAAGTTCATACGGTCTGTCAGTTACACGCCATCGTGAGTTGCAAGCAAGTCAGGTGACTGGACGGGCTCATCATTGACTGGCGCGCGGGCGCCGCGCGAATGGGCCGGGGTGAACGACGCCCGCCCCCGGCAGTCGAGGAGGTGCGGCCGGCCCCAGCCGGCGGGCTCTCGGGGGTCCCCGGCCGGCTGAGCGTAAGCGGGTGGCTTGGCATAGGCCAAGCCACCGTCGGCGTAGCCGAGCGGGGCCCCGCGCCCGTCCAATGCCGTTATGTCTGACCAGCCGTTCCCGGGGAATTGACAGGCGCCACCATGGGCAGGGGGGAGCCCGGGCCGGCTGGGGCCGCGCTTCTTCGCTTGTGTAACGGCGCGGCCCCCGCGTTCAGACGGTTGGGCGGTGCAGGTCGAAGCGGTCGAGGTTCATCACCTTGTTCCAGGCGGCGACGAACTCGTGCACGAACTGCAGTTGGCCGTCGGCGCAGCCGTAGACCTCGGCCAGGGCGCGCAGTTGTGAGTTCGAGCCGAAGACCAGGTCCACCCGGGTCGCGGTCCACTTGCGCTGGCCGGTGGTGCGGTCGAGGCCTTCGTACACGCCGTCGCCCGCCACCGGTTTCCACTCCGTCGTCATGTCCAGCAGGTTGACGAAGAAGTCGTTGGTCAGGGCTTCGGGGCGCGCGGTGAATACGCCGTGTGCCGCGCGCTTGACGTTGGCATTGAGCACGCGCAGACCGCCGATGAGCGCCGTCATCTCGGGCGCGGTCAGGTTCAGCAGTTGCGCCTTGTCCAGCAGCAGGGCTTCGGTGGGAAGAGTGGTTGCGCCGCGGACGTAGTTGCGGAAGCCATCGGCGAGCGGCTCCAGCACGGCGAACGAGGCGGCGTCGGTCTGCGCGGCGGCGGCGTCCGTGCGGCCGGGGGTGAAGGGGACGGTGGTGGTGATGCTGGCGTTCTTCGCCGCCTTCTCGATGCCTACGCCGCCCGCCAGCACGATCAGGTCGGCGAGCGAGATCTTCTTGCCGTCCTTCTGCGCGGCGTTGAATTGGGTCTGAATGCCTTCCAGCGTTTTCAAGACCTTATCCAACTGCTTGGGCTGGTTGACTTCCCAGTCCTTCTGGGGCGAGAGGCGAATCCGGGCGCCGTTGGCTCCGCCGCGCTTGTCGGAGGCGCGGAAGGTCGAGGCCGAGGCCCAGGCGGTCGAGACCAACTCGCTCACCGAAAGGCCGGCAGCCAGTATTTGCGCCTTCAGCGCCTCGACATCCCTGGCATCCACCAGCTTGTGGTTGACCGCCGGAACCGGATCCTGCCAGATCAACTCCTCCTTCGGAACTTCGGGCCCGAGGTAGCGCGCGCGTGGTCCCATGTCGCGGTGGGTGAGCTTGAACCAGGCGCGGGCAAAGGCGTCGGCGAACTGCTCGGGATGCTCGTAGAAGCGCCGCGAGATGGGCCCGTAGCTGGGATCGAAGCGCAACGACAGATCGGTGGTGAGCATGGTGGGCTGATGCTTCTTCCGGGGATCGTGGGCGTCGGGGAAAGTGGCCGCCGCCCCCTTGGCCACCCACTGGTGCGCGCCCGCCGGACTGAGGCTCGGCTCCCACTCGTACTCAAAGAGGTTCTTAAAAAAATTGTTGGTCCACTGGGTCGGCGTCTGGGTCCATGTGACCTCGAGGCCGCTACCGATCTGGTCGCCGCCGCGGCCGGTTCCGAAGTTGTTCTTCCACCCCAGCCCCATCTCCTCGATGCCGGCCGCCTCCGGCGCGGGGCCGACGTGGGTGGCGGGCGCCGCGCCGTGGGTTTTGCCGAAGGTGTGGCCGCCGGCGATCAGCGCCACCGTCTCTTCATCGTTCATCGCCATGCGGGCGAAGGTCTCGCGGATGTCCACCGCCGCCGCCAGGTAGTCCGGCTTGCCGTTGGGGCCTTCCGGGTTGACATAGATCAGGCCCATTTGTACCGCGGCCAGAGGATTCTCGAGATCGCGTTGGCCGGTGTAGCGCTCGTCGCCCAGCCAGGTCGTTTCGCGGCCCCAGTACACGTCTTCATCCGGCTCCCAGACGTCAGCGCGACCGCCGGCGAAGCCGAAGGTCTTGAAGCCCATGCTCTCCATCGCCACATTGCCGGCCAAAACGATCAGGTCGGCCCAGGAGAGCTTGCGGCCGTACTTCTGTTTGATGGGCCACAGCAAGCGCCGCGCCTTGTCGAGGCCGACGTTGTCGGGCCAACTGTTCACCGGCGAGAAGCGCTGCTGGCCGCGTCCGGCGCCGCCGCGGCCGTCGCCGATGCGGTAGGTGCCGGCGCTGTGCCAGGCCATGCGTACGAAAAGCGGCCCGTAGTGGCCGAAATCCGCCGGCCACCAGGGCTGCGACTGGGTCATCAGCGCCGTAAGGTCGCGCTTGACGGCGGGCAGGTCGAGCGTCTGGAACTCGCGCGCGTAATCAAACTCCGCGCCCATGGGATCGGATTTTTCAGAATGCCGGGCCAGCAGATCCAGCCGCAACTGGTTGGGAAACCAATCGCGGTTGCTGGGGCCGCCGGCGGCATGAGGGAAGGGGCACTTGGCTGGGCTCGACATGATGGTTCTCGCTGGTTTAAGTTTACGATTCCCGGAAGGAATCTGCCAGCGGGCCAAAGCCAGGTTGCATTCGGAACATCGAAAAATAACTGGGCCGGTTTGTAAACGTTTAACTCACCCATCCGTCTTAGCTCTCAAACGCGCGATCCCGGCAGCCCGGAATGCCGAGATGAAAATCGCGTGCGAGATGCAAGGTGAGTCATTCCAGCAAGCGTCCACGCCGTTCGTTCGTAAAGCCGGTTCCCACTCCGCCGCGATTGCCCAGGGCGCGACATGTTGGCGTCGCCGCATTGCTGACTGTCTTGTCCTATGCCGCTTATGGCAATGTCCTGGGCAATGGTTTTGTCTGGGATGATGTGCATCAGATCCTGCAGAACCCCAACCTGCGGCCGGGTTCATCATGGTGGTACCTATTCAGCAGCAATGTCTGGGCGTTTTCCCACAACTTCGGCCCTTCGACCAGCAACGACTTTCGCCCCCTGCAAATGGCCTCCTATCGCCTGATAGGGCAGTGGTCGGGGTTCAGCCCCACCGTCTTTCACGTCGCCAGTCTTGTCTTTCACGTCGTCGCCACACTGCTGGTGTATGCCATCGTCTTCCAGCTGGCCGGCGGGACCACGCCCCGCCGTGCCTGGGGCCTGGCGACAGCGGCCGCCGTGCTGTTCGCCCTGCATCCGATTCATAGCGAAGCGGTGGATTGGGCCTCGGCGCTGCCGGAGTTGGGGTGCGCGGTGTTCTATCTGCTGGCGTTCTTAAGCTACCTGGTGGCGATCACACCCAACTACTATAGATGGCGTAGTTACGGGTTATGGGTAGCGTCATGTGTGAGTTTTATCCTGGCCATGTTATGGAAGGAGATGGCGCTGACGCTGCCGCTGGTCATCGGCTTCCATGCCTTGCTCTATGGCGAAGCGGGGGCGCGGCTGCGGCGCGCCGTGCGGCATTCCATGCCGTTTTGGGCGGTGCTGGCCGCCTATCTACCGCTGCGCTGGCGCGCGCTGGGGTTCCTCTACCAGCCGGTGCGCGGCTGGGTGCTGTCGCCGGGCCAGTACGTGCTCACCGATCTCGATCTGGTGGGGAAGTACTGGTGGAAGCTGGCGGTGCCACTGCGGCTCAGCGCGTATTACCTGTTTGATCCGGTCCGGTCGCTGACCGAGCCGCGGGTGCTGGCGGCGATCACTTTTCTGGGGCTGGCCACGGCGGGCATCATTTATGGATGGCGGCGGCGGCCGCTGGCGGTGTTTGCCGCCGGTTGGGTTTTTCTCACCCTCATCCCGGTGCTCAACCTGCGCGCCCTGGGGCGCAACGTGTTCACCGAGCGCTACCTCTATCTGCCCTCGGCGGGGTTTTGCCTGCTGGCGGTGTGCCTGGCGGAGGCGGGGCTGGCTCGCATGCCAAGGGCATGGCGGCAGCGGGCCGCGACCGGCCTGCTCAGCGCGGCGGCTCTGCTGTGCGTGGTGCAAGCCCAGCGGCGGAATGCCGACTGGCACGACCAGTTGACCTTCTTCACCCGCACCGTGGCGCAGGCCCCCGACTCACCCGACATGGAGAACGGCCTGGCGGCTGTGCTGCGCTTCGATCAGCACGATTACCGCGGCGCCACCGGGCACTATGCGCAGGCGGCGGCACTGGCCGCCGCGCAGCAGCCGCCCGAGCGCGACCAGATGGCCATCGCCGACCAAGGCATGGCGCTGATCGCCGGCCAAAACGGCGATCTGCAGCAGGCCTTGTCGCTGCTTGACCAGGCGCAAACCGCCGACCCGGGATCGCCGGAAGTGATCTCCGCCCGCGGCGGCGTGCTGCTCGAAGCCGGGCGATGGCAGCAGGCGGAAGGAGTTTTTCATACCGCACTGCAGGTCAACCCGAGGGATGCCAATGCCTGGAATGGCCTCGGTTTCATCGCCTGGCATGAACGCCATGCGGACGCCGAAGCGGCCGGGGATTTTCAGCAGGCGCTTGCCTCGTACCCGTTATCGGTCGAGCTGACGGCCTCCCTGCACGAGGGTCTGGGCGCGGTGGATTGCGAGATGGGGCATTGCCCGCAAGGCATCGCCGAGTTTCAAACGGCGCTGGCCCTTAGCCCTAACGATCCCGAGATCCTCACCAATCTGGCACTGGCCTATAAGACCGCCGGGAACCTGGTCGCGGCGCGGGCCACGCTGCAGCGGGTGTTCGCTCTCGACCCGACTTTCGCCCCCGCCCGCGCCGCGCTCGCCGGGTTGGAATGAAGCAATAAAGGCGCAGCAGAAAACGCGCGCCCAAAGCCTCGTCATCTCCCGCCCGCAAAGGGTGGATGTAAACCGACGAATTGAACAGCACCGATTCCATCTATTTACCGCTTGGCCGCTGCTTGCTTGGCCTGCTCCAGCACGCCATAGACATCCCGGATTTCGCCTCCGCCGGCCAGAAATCGCCGGTGGGCGCGAAGAGCACTGCGCTTCATCGCCTCATCATCGAGCACGTAGTCCAACGCCCGCTCGATGGCTTCGGTCTCCGTGCCCGCGCCCAACACGCGCTGCACCGCACGAATCTTGTCTCCGCTGAGCCGCAAATGCTTGTGCACTCGCTCGCCGACCTTGGCCATGGCTTCACGATACTCCGTATGTACACAACTGTGCATGTGATGTACATACCTCCGGGCCCACGAGTGCATGAGGCGGAGTAGCGGCCTGACACCTGCGCGGCGGCTCGCCTACACGCCGGGATACAATATCCCGCCTGATGGGCACCGCATCCGACGGGAATTATTTGGCTTATTTGGGAACATCGGCCGGCGCGCGGTGGTCTATTACTGGTTGTAAATGCTCTCTGAGTGAGCCATGCTGCGGGTACGGATGCGCCGTAATCGTCACGCTGCCGCCATCCGGCGCGCCTTGGGCGGGGTCGCGCTGTGTGCGCTGGCGATCGCTATCGCTGCTTGCGGCCGCGTCGCCGCGCCTGCCGCCGCCGCAACAGCACCGGCCGCAGGTCAAGCCGCGACTGTTGCCCGACCCCATTGGGGCTCGTTGCAGCATAATGTGCGGGCCGCCGGACAGATCGTGCCGGAACGCTCGACGGTGCTGCTGGTTCCCCAGCTCAATCAGCAGTTTGAACAGCTCACTTTGGCCCAGATCGCCCCGAGCGGTATCCAGGTAAAAGTAGGCCAGGAGGTGGCGGCGTTCGACCGCACCCAGTTGCAGGACGCCGCCGCGGATGCCCACGCCCAGTTTCTCGGCTTCACTTCGCAGGTGGAACAGCAGCAGGCGCAAAATGCGGCCGACGCGGCCAAACAGGCGGTGGAGCTGCGCAAGGCGCTGGCCGATCAGGGGCGTGCGCGGCTGGAGCTGGAAAAAAGTCCCATCCTGAGCCGGATTCAGATCGCCACCGACCAGGTCAACCTGGCCGACGCCAGCGCCCATGTGGAGAGCCTGCGCGCCGCCGATGACTGGCTGGGGAAACAGGCGGCGGCCAAGCTCCACGCCCTCGAACTGCAGCGCGACGAGCAGCAGGTGCTGTGGCAGCGCGCCGAGGCCGACAGCCAGCGCATGGTGCTGCGCGCCCCGCTGGCGGGCACGATGTCGCTGGCGCTGCCGCCCTACTATGGCGCGGCGGTGCCCGGCATCCAGTTGTATAGCGGCGTGCCGCTGGTGCGCATCTTCGATCCCGGCCAGATGCAGGTACAGGTGCGGCTGAGCGAGGTGGACCTGGCCTGGGTGCCGCCCCACGCCCGCGCCCAGGTGCGGATTGATGCCTACCCCGGGCTGGTGCTCCCCGCCCATCTGCTGCGCCTCAACCCCATCGCCATCAGCCCGCTGGCGACGCCGATCCACGAGTTCCTTGCCGTCTTCGCGCTGGACGGCAGCGACCCGCGGGTGCTGCCCGATCTGAACGCCTCGGTGGAGATCGCCTCCGGGCAGCGCAGCGGCTGGCTGGTGCCGCGCGCCGCGATCAGCTATCAGGATGGCCAGGCCTTGCTGACGGCGCCGGGGAGCGGCGGCGGTACGCAGCCGCGGCCGGTGCGGGTGGAGGCGTTCTCCGATCAGTGGATCGAGGTCAGCGCCCCGTGGCTGGGCAGTGGTCCGGCGGGCGGAGGGAAGCCGTGATATCTTCGCGGCGCTGGGCGCTGGTCGGGATCCTGCTGCTGGCGGGCGGCGCCGGCTGGTGGTGGCTGGGCCGGCGCAGCGGCGCGGAGGCGTTGCCCAGCGCGCTGGTGCGGCGCGGCGATCTGAGCGAATCCGTCCCGTGCCGGGGCAAGCTTACCGCCCGCCAGGCGGCGGTGCTGGTGGCCCCCAGCCGGGTGCAGCGGCTGCGCATTATGTATCTCGCCGCCGAGGGCAGTCAGGTCACGGCCGGGGAGGTGGTGATCCGGCTGGACGTCACCGCGCTGCAACAGCAGGAAGAGGAACTGGACCTGGCCTTGAAGGCCGCCGCGACCCAACTGGATCAGGCCCGCAACCAGGCGGCCATCACCAGCCAGCAGGACGCCCGCACCCTGGCCCAGGATCAGGCCGCCGCCGGCGGCGCCGAGGTGGACGCGCAAAAGGAATCGGTCAAGGGCAAAATCGCCGGTGAGGAGGCGCAGTTGGCGCTGGCGGTGGCCCGCTCGGTGGTGGTCGAGGACGAGGCCCAGACGAAGTTGCACACCACGGCCGCGACGGCGCAACTGCAGTCGCTCACCGCGGCGCGCGACAAGGCAGCGGCGCAACTCGCCCGCGCCCAGGCCGCGGTGGCCGCCGCCACGCTGCGCGCCCCGCTCAGCGGCATCATCAGCTACAGCATGAACTACGCCAACTACAACGACCTGCACGCCTACCGGGTGGGCGATACGGTGTCGGCGGGGGATGAGATCGGCCAGATTCCCAACTTGCAAACTCTGCAAGTGGACGCCACCCTGGCTCAGGATGACCGCGGGCGGGTGCGCACCGGCGAGGCCATCGAGGCCCAGGCAACGGCGCTGCCGGAGACGCAGATCACCGGCCGGATTGAGCAGATCTCACAGCTCACCAGTCTGGATTTCTCGGGCACCTATCCGCCGCCCCGGATTTTTCGCATGGTGGCGTCGCTGACCCATCCCGACCCGCGACTGCGCGCCCAGATGAGCGTTGCGGTGGAGGTCATCACGCGCCGGCTGCACCAGGTATCGCTGGTGCCGGCGCAGGCGCTGTTCAACCGCGGCGGCCAGGCGGTGCTTTACGTGCAGCAGGGCGGCGGGTACCAGCCGCGGCCGGTGCGCGTGCTGGGGCGCAACGCCACCGACGTGGCCGTGGACGGGGTTGCGGCGGGCGCGCGCGTGGCGCTGGTTGCACCCGGCAGCCGGCCCGGGGTGGTCAGTCCTTCGGCGGCCGCCGGGGCGGTGGGAGCACAGCCATGAGCGGCGAAACAGCGACGATGCCCACCGCCTCGCTCGACCCACGCGCCGCGCTTGGTCGCCGTCGCCGTCGCAGGGCGGTGTGGCTGGGCATGGGGCTGCTGGTGGCCGCGGTCGCGGCCGCCGCGGTCTACGGCTACCGCGCGTGGCGCAGCGCCGCGCCCTCGGCCATCCCCACGTTCCGCGTCGAAGCGGGGACGGTGCAGGTGACCGCCTACGCGCAGGGCACGTTGCAGGGAGGCGCGGCGGACCGGCTGATGGCGCCCAGCATCGGCGACGACCTGCCGCGCGTGAGCTTTCTGCTGGACGCCGGCAGCGAGGTCAAGCCGGGGGATGTGGTGGTGCGTTTCAACACCGGCCAGGAGGAGTTCAAGCTGGCCCAGGCGGAGAACGCCCTGGCCCAGGCGCAGGCCAACATGGCCGCGGCGGAGGCACAGGTGAAGGCGCAGGCGTTTCAGGACGCCTACTCGCTGCAGCACGCCCAATACGCGGTGCAGTTGGCGCAGATTCAGGTGGAGCGCGACCCGCTGCTGCCGGCCCTGGACGCACAACAGAATCAGCTCAGCCTGACCGCCGCGCAATCGGAACTCAAGCAATGGCAGCACGACATTGCGCAGCAGCAGGCCAATGGCAAAAACCTGGTGGCCACGCAGCAGCAGGCGGCGGCCAAGGCGCGGCAGCAGGCGGCCGACGCCAGGGGATACATCGCCTCCATGACGCTGCGCGCCTCCCGTGCCGGCTATGTGGCGATTGAGCCCAATCGCCGCGGCAATGTGCTCTACCAGGGCGCCATGCTGCCGCCGCTGCAGGTGGGCGACCAGGTCAGTCCCGGCTCGCTGGTGGCGCAGATCCCCGACCTGGGCACGGTGCAGATGCAGGCGCATTTGGATGAGGCGGGCAGCGCCTATGTCGCGGTGGGGCAAACGGCGCAGGTGCGGGTGGAGGGCATGGCCGGGCGCACCTTTGCCGCCCACGTGCTGCGGGTGGCGGGGCTGGGGGACAGCTCCGACTTTTTCTCCTCCAGCCGGCAGCAGGCGAGCTGCGTGCTCATGCTCAACGGCGGGGACGCGGGGCTGCGGCCCGGCATGGACGCCCGCGCGACCATCGTGCTGAGCGAGTTGCGCAACGTGCTCTGGGTGCCCGCCGAAGCCCTCTTCCAGCGTGACGGCAAGCCGGTGGTGTTCGTGCTGCGCGGGGGCCGTTTCTCGCCCCAGCCGGTAAAGGTTTTGCGCCAGGGCCCCACCCGCATCGCCATCGCCGGCGTGGCCGCCGGCGCCAGCGTGGCGCTCACCGATCCCACCGCCGCGCCGGAGGTGCAGCCATGAGCGCGCGGCGCTCCGCCTGGGACCGCTTCAGCGGCGATCTGCGCCTCGCCGCCCAGAACCTGGCGGCACAGAAGATCCGCACCGCGCTCACCGCGCTGGGCATGATCTTCGGCGTGGGGGCGGTGATCGGCATGCTGGCCATCGGCGCCGGGGCGCGCCGCCTGTCGCTCGACGCCATCGCCCGCATGGGCCTCAACAACCTGCTGGTCAACTCCATCCCCGCGACCGGCGAGGCGCAGTTGCAGCGCCGGCGCCAGCTTTCCCACGGCCTCAATGACAGCGATGTGCGCGTGCTCGAGGCCGACGTTCCCAACGTGCGCTGGGTTTCGGCGCGGCGCGAGATGACGCCGGCCGGCCTGCTGCCCGCGCCCAACGGCCCCTTGCCGGAGGTGCTGGGCGTGGCGCCCACCTACGCCGGGATCCACGGACTGCAGCTCGCCGAGGGCCGCTTCTTCGACGCCACCGATCAGGAAGCCGCCAGCGCCGACTGTGTGCTGGGGGCGGCGGCCAGGACAGCGCTGCTCGGCTACGGTCCGGCGCTGGGCCAATACCTGCGATTCAACGACGCCTGGTGGCGGGTGATCGGGGTGTTGCAGGAGCAGCCGCAGCTGCCCGGCGCCGGCGGCAGCGACCTCAACAACGCCATCTACACGCCGCTGGCGGCCTTTCAGGATCGCGTGTGGGATTCCAACTTCAGCTTCAAGGACCCGCTCGACGGCGTGGACCTGGCGCTGCGCCCCGGCACCGACCTCACCCGCGCCGCCACCGTGGCGCGCGCCATCCTCACCTCGACCCACCACGGCGAAGCCGACTTCCGCATCGTCGCGCCCGCTGCGCTGATGGCCGACAAGGCCCGCACCGAACGCGTCTTCACCCTGGTGATGGTGGCCATCGCCGCCATTTCGCTGCTGGTGGGCGGCATCGGCATCATGAACATCGTGCTGGCCACGGTGCTGGAACGCACCCGTGAGATCGGCGTGCGGCGCGCCACCGGCGCCACCCGCGGCGATATCATGCGGCAGTTCCTGATCGAGTCGGTGCTCATCTCCTTCAGCGGCGGCGCGCTGGGCGTGGCCTTCGGCCTCGCCCTCTCGCGCGGCATCGCCTGGGCCGCCGGCTGGGAAACGATCGTCAACGGCTCCTCGATCGTCATTGCCTTCGGCGTCTCCGCCGCCGTGGGCGTCATCTTCGGGTTATACCCCGCCCGCCAGGCGGCGCGCATCCAGCCCATTGACGCGCTGCGCTACGAATAACAATAAAAATTGATTGACTTTCGATAAACACTGCCCCATGCTAGCGGCATGGCCAGCAACAACGAACCGCGTGCCATTGGGCGCAGTGCAACCGCTTTCCTGCAGGCCGTGATCCTGCTCTTCGGCTTGGCGGTGCTCGCCGCCATGCTCTGGGAGCCGCTCACCGAAGGCCGGAATGCCCACGCCACCCTGGCGCAGGTCTACTTCCACGACCCCTTTCTGGCCTACGCGTACCTTTCATCCGTCGCCTTCTTCATGGGCATCTACCAGGCGCTCCGGCTGCTGGGGTACGCCGGACGCAACCAGACGATCTCGCAGCCGGCGGTGGATGCCCTGCGATGGATCAGAAACTGCGCGTTCCTCACGGGCGGGGCGATCCTGGCGGCCATCGTCTACATCCGGCTGGCCGCGGGCCACGATGACCCGGCCGGCGCCATCATGCTGGGCATCATCGCCATCTTCGCCGCCCTGGTCATGGGCACGGCCGCGGCCGTTGGGGAACGGGTGCTGCAAAACGCCGTGGACATGAAGTCGGAGAACGACCTGACGGTGTAATCACATGGCCATCATCATCAACATTGACGTCATGCTCGCCCGGCGCAAGATGAGCCTTACCGAACTTGCCGCCAAAGTGGGCATCACGTTGGCAAACATGTCGGTGTTGAAAACCGGCAAGGCCCGCGCCATCCGCCTCTCGACCTTGGAGGCCATCTGCAGGGCGCTCGATTGCCAGCCGGGGGACGTGCTCGAATATCACCAGGGCGATGCATAGCAACTCTATACTCAAGCGCGCGTTTCAGTAGTGGCCGCAGCGCGACCCTGGTGCCCGCCTTAAGCCGCGCGCTCGCGCCGAATCCGCACGCGAACTTCGACTCTTGAACCCAGCCGATTGAGGATGAGCATAAGCCGGTCCACGGTGAATCGCCCCAGATCGGCGTTGCGGATGCGCGAAAAATCCGCCGCCGCGATACCGGTTTGGCGGTGCGCTGCCCGCACGCTCAGATGCTCACGGTCGATAGCCTTGATGATCTCCGCCGCCAGGATCGCTTTGAACTGTTCCACGTCGGCGTTTTCGTGGCCCAGGTCACGAAAGACGTTCCCGCTCCCACGTACCACTTCGATTTTTTCTTTCATGCCAGCATCTCCTTTACTCTTTTCAATCGCTCTTTGACCAGGCCGATTTCGTGCTTTGGCGTCGCACTACCCTTGTGCGCTTTTTGTAGCACCCAGATGTCATCCCCAAGCTGTACGGCATAGATGACCCGGCAGGCCTCACCCTTGGATGGCAGTGCGATTTCAAAGAGGCCGGAGCCGAACGCGGGGGCCGCGCCGTTGGCACCGTGGGCCAAGTCGGCACGGAAGGCTGCGAGATTCACGCAGTGGCGGCCCGCCCCCGCCAAACAACGAGGCGCGGACCCGACCGGGCTGGGGCTCAAGGGGTCCCCAGCCCGGTCGAGCGTCAAGCGGGTCGAGTGGCGAAGCCACTCGGGGCCTGGCGCCAATCAAAGACCCTGCATGGGTTTGGCGATGTCGGCCTTGGCCCCCTCGGCCGCGATCGTAAGCGCGCCGAGGCACACGGAGCGTGGCCCGGCGGGGAATCTCTCAAAATCCCGCAAGGCGGACTTCAACCACGAGATTGATCGGGTTTTCCTAGTTTCCGCCATGGCTCCCGAGCTGGCCCCACGGCGGCATGTTGTCATATATGACAACGAATGTCAACGAGCAGGCCCTGGCCTAGACCCGCGGAGTGCGGTATTTATCGGCTGAAATTGGATTGATTCTGGCGGAGAGGGGGGGATTCGAACCCCCGGTACAGCTTTTGACCGTACAACGGTTTAGCAAACCGCCGCCTTAAGCCACTCGGCCACCTCTCCGGTCGTGGGCGTGCGTCGCCTGGGCATGACTGCCCCGCTGTGGCCCAGTATAGCGTGGATTGCCTGTGCCGCGAGGCGCGGCGGAGGTGCCGGCTTAAGCGTGCGGAGGCTTTCTGGAGGCGGACTCGTCGCCGGGGGGTTCGCGGAAGGGCTCCACGGGGATGGGCTCGTAGCGGACGTCAAGGATGGTCAGCTTCTCCGTGCCTGAGGGGGCGCGCAGGACCACCTCGTCGCCGGGGCCGGACTTCACCAACGCGCGTGCCAGCGGGGACTGCCAACTGATGTGGTTGCGGCCGAGGTCAACCTCGTCCACACCGACGATGCTCACCGTCTGTTCGGCTCCATCGGCGTTCTCGTAGCGCACCGTCGCGCCAAAGAAGACCTGGGTTGCCGCCCGTCCGCTCCTCGGGGCTTCCGGGTTGACCACCTCGGCAGCCTCGAGTCGTTTGGTGAGAAAACGGATGCGCCGGTCAATCTCGCGCAGGCGCTTTTTGCCGTACTGATAGTCGGCGTTTTCGCTGCGATCGCCGTTGCCCGCCGCCCAGGTCACGACCTCGGTCACCGCCCGCCGCTCCCGGGTGAGCAGAAAGTGCAGCTCATCCTGGAGCCGCTGCTTGCCGCCGGGGGTGATGTAGTTCTTCACGCCGGCGAGATCGGCGTGCTGGGCCTCTTCCGCCGCCTGGGCGAGCTCCTCGCTGTCGTCCGCGTCGTCAGATTCCTTGGTGAATGCCTTGCTCATGCCCCTGCGCCCATTCAATCATGGATGCCGGCCGGGCTGCGGTCATTTTCTATTGTTGGGCGCGGGCCCCAGCGCGTCAAGACAAGCTATGCTCAAGAGCCTGGAGCGAAGGGTGGGCAGCATGGCGAAGTTCATTTTTGAAATGAATCAGTCCCTGGATGGCTACGTCGACCATCAGAAATTGGGGCCGCCGCGCCCCGCCCTCTTCCGGCACTTCATCGAGCGGGTGCGCGGCTTGACGGGCATGGTGTACGGCCGCCGCATGTACGAGGTGATGCGTTATTGGGACGATGACCTGCCGGAGTGGGACGGGGAGAATCGCGATTATGCTGCGGCGTGGCGGGCTCAGCCGAAGTGGGTCGTCTCGCGCTCGCTGCAGTCGGTCGGCCCCAACGCCACGTTTGATTGGCGCGGGACCCCGAGTGGCTTCGCCACTCGACCCGCTTGACGCTCGACCGGGCTGGGGGCCCCTTGAGCCCCAGCCCGGTCGGGTCCGCGCCTCGTTGTTTGCCGGGGGCGGGCCGCCACTGCGTGAATTTCGCAGCCCTCCGTGCCGACTTGGCCCACGGTGCCAACGGCGCGGCCCCCGCGTCTGGTCAGGGACGATGCCGAAGCGGTGCTGCGCGGGTTGAAAGCCCGCCTCGCCGGAGAGATGGAAGTTGCCGGCCCCAGCCTGGCGGGAAGCCTGACCAGCCTCGGTTTGATTGATGAGTATCGCATCTATCTCCACCCCGTCGTGCTCGGACACGGCACCCCTTTCTTCGCCAATCCCCGGCCGCCGCTGCGCCTGGTGGCCAGCGATCTCATTGCCGAAGACGTGATCCGGTTGACCTACGTTCCGGCCTGAGCGCTCCACTCACCCCGCGGCCGCCTGAAGTGGCACGGCCACCACTTGCTGGAGCCGCCCTTCCTGCGGAAGGGCTGTGGCCGGGCGTCGCTCGCCGGCAACGGACGCCCGCACCGGCTCACGGCGTCTCCGAGTTGCCGCGTCTGGTATAGTTTCCGGCAATGGCCGGCGCTTCTGACTCCGCCCTGGATCGTTACAACCGCCGCCTGCTCTGGGTGGCGGGGCTGGGCGGGCTGCTGTATGGCGTGGATGTCGGCATCATCGGCAGCGCGCTGCCGTACCTGCAGGCGACCTCGGGGCTGAACGCCGATCAGTTGTCCATGGTGGTGGCGGCGGTGCTGCTGGGCATGACGCTCTCCACGCTGTTTGCCGGCTGGCTGGCGGATCGCATCGGGCGGCGGGCGCTGATGATCGTGGCCGCCGTGCTCTTCGTCCTCAGCATCCCCATCATTGCGCTGGCGCACGGTTACGCGCCGCTGGTCAGCGGGCGGCTGCTGGAGGGCATCAGCGCCGGGCTGGTGGGCGTGGCCATCCCGCTGTACCTGGCCGAAACGCTGCCGGCGGAGATCCGGGGCCGGGGCACAGCGGCTTTCCAATGGCTGCTGACGCTGGGGATTGTGCTGGCGGCGGTGGTCGGTATGTACTACAGCCTGCGGGTGGCCGAAGTCGCCTCCCTGGGCGATGCCCAGCGTCTGCTGGCCTTCAAGGACACCGCCTGGCGCCGCATCTTCTGGGTGAGCCTGCCGCCGGGGCTGGTTTTTCTCGCCGGCTGCTTCTGGCTGTCGGAGTCGCCGCGCTGGCTCTATCTGCGCGGCCGGGAAGCGGACGCCGCCGCCGCGCTGCGCCGCTCGCGTCCGCCCGCCGCCGCCGATGCCGAGCTGGCCGCCATGGCCGCGGCCGCGTTGACCGAGCGTGACGCCAAGCGCCACGGGCGGCGCGAAACGCTGTGGCAGCGCAAGTACGTGCTACCGTTTGCGCTGGCGTGCGTGGTGCTGGTGTTGAACCAGACCACCGGCATCAACTCCATCATTCAATACAACGCCGACATCCTTATACAGAGCGGCCTCAGCGACCTGCAGGCGCACTGGGGTTACATTCTCTTCACCCTGGTGAATTTCCTGGCCACCATCGTGGGCATGGTGCTGGTGGATCGCCGCGGGCGCAAGTTCCTGCTCTCGCTCGGCACCGCCGGCGCGGTGCTGGGCCTGGTCGGCGCCGGCCTGCTGTTCTGGCACAACGAACAGCGCGCCATTCCGGTCACCGCGGCGGTGGCGGCGATGGTGACGCCCGAGCAGAGCCTAGCATTGCCGTTCACGCCGCAGGTCGAGCGGCAACTGCTGGCGGCCAGCGGCAGCCGCGCGCCCGCCGGGCCGGCGACGCTGTCGGTGATCTACAGCTACGGCGGCTACCAGTTGGCCACGCCGGTGGTGCGCTCGGATGAGACCGCGGCCAAGCCCATCACCATCACCCGCGCCGCCAGCCTGCCCAACAACCGGGTGCTGGCCTTCACCGCCAATCCCACCGCCAGCCTCGCCGCCGCGCGCCAGGCGCCGCTCAAGATCGTCAAGGCGCAGCTCACGCCGCTGCCCAGCCCCGGTTATGGATGGGTGGTCGCGCTGACGTTGTTCTTCTTCATGGCCAGCTTTGCCGTCGGCCCCGGCATCGTCGTCTGGCTGGCGCTGAGCGAGCTGATGCCGACGCGCATCCGCTCGCACGGCATGAGCATCGCGCTGGTCCTGAACGAGGCGGCTTCAACGCTGATCGCGGCGCTGTTCCTGCCCGCCGTCGGCCAGTACGGCTATGCCACGCTCTTTTTCCTGTTCGCCGGCTGCACCATCCTGTACTTCCTGGTCGCCGTCTTCTGGCTGCCCGAAACGCGGGGCAAAACCCTGGAGGAGATCGAGGCCGCTTTTCAATTGCCCGCCACGTCGCGTTCGCTCAGCGCCAAAAGCTGAGGCCCGCCCGCGCTATTCGGACCTGCTGTTCAGGCGGCTCCGTCGCAGCTTCAATTCAGCCAGGTGCTCACGGATCCTCTCCAGATCGTCCTGACGGTCCTCGACCGCCGCCAGCCGCTGGGCCGGGGTGAGGGCCAGGAAGGCGCGGATCAGGGTGAGGTCCACACCGTCCGGGCTAGCGGCGGTGCGGGTGGTTCCGGATCTTGCGGCATGCGCCCAGTATGCACCCTGGCGAGCGCCGCCTCGCCCGCGCATCGCCGGCTAGGCCGCTTTGCGCGCCTGCCAAACCGAGCGCAGGAACTTGAGCAGGTCGGCGTTGACCGCGTCCTGATGCGTGGCGGTGAGCCCGTGCGGCTGGCCAGGGTAGTAGATCTCGCGGGCGTGGGGGATCAGCCGGGCTGACCGCTGGGCGGAGTTCTTGAGGGGCACAATCTGATCGTCCTCACCGTGCATGATCAGCGTGGGCAGATCGAATTTTTGGAGGTCGGCGGTGAAGTCGGTCTCCGAAAACGCCCGTATGCATTCGTAGGCATTGAGCAGTCCGGCCTGCATGCTCCATAGCCAGAACTGGTCGCGTATGCCCTGGGACACGTTGGCGCCGGCCCGGTTGGCGCCGTAAAAGGCCATGGCGAAATCCCGGTAGAACTGGGAGCGGTCCTGCGCCAGGCTGTCGCGCAACTTGTCGAAGAGGGCCAGCGGCAACCCGTCGGGGTTGGCTGCCGTCTGCAGCAGCATCGGCGGTACGGCGTCAATCAGGACGGCGGCCGCCAGCCGCCCGGTGCCATGCCGGCCGATGTAGCGGGCCACCTCGCCGCCGCCGGTGGAATGGCCCACCAGGGTCACCTCCTCGAGATCCAGCGCTTCGATCAGCGCGGCGAGGTCGTCGGCGTAGGTGTCCATGTCGTTGCCCCGCCAGGGTTGGCTCGACCGCCCATGACCGCGGCGGTCGTGGGCCACGGTGCGGAAGCCGTCGCGCGCCAGAAAACGCATCTGGCCGTCCCAAGCGTCGGCGTTCAGCGGCCAGCCGTGTGAGAACACGATCGCCGGGCCTTCGCCCCAGTCCTTGTAGTAGAGGGTGGTTCCGTCTTTTGTCGTGATGGTGCTCATAGGTCCTCGTAGAGGTGCTCACGCCGCGGGTGCTTGCGCTTCCGGTGTGGGTTGTGTCAGCCAGGTTTCGAAGTGGATCCCGCCCAGCCGGGCATCCTTGCCGGGTAGCAGAGTGGTCTCCTTGAGTTTCGCTCCCGAGTAGCGCGCCTCGGGATCGGCCATGACCCGGCGGGGGTCGCCGGCCGCGGCCAGGCGGCGCTGCACCAGCGCATCGAGCCAGAACGGCTCCGGGCCGGCCACCTCGACGATGCCGTTGGCGGGCGGACCGAGCGCAATGCGGGCCACGGCGAGGCCCACATCGTCGGCCGCCATGGGCTGAAACCGCACATGCGGCAGGTGGATCACGCCGTCGGCGGCGGAGATGTCGGCCAGCTTAGCGAGAAACTCGAAAAACTGGGCGGCATGGATGATGGTGTAGGGGCGACCCGACTCGCGGATGAGTTTCTCCTGGGCCATCTTGCCGCGGAAGTAACCGCTTTCCAGCAGCCGGTCGGTCCCCACCACAGACAAGGCCACGTGGTGGCCGACGCCGGCGGCGGCTTCGGCGGCGAGTTGATTGCGGGTGGAAGTCTCAAAGAACTTCAGCACCTCGGCATCACTCCAGGCGGGCGAGTCGGAAACATCCACGACAACGGAAGCCCCCCGCAGAATCTCTGCCAGCCCTTCGCCGGTGATGGTATTCACCCCGGTGTTGGGCGCGGCCGGCACCGCCTCATGCCCTTTTTGCCTAAGATTGTTGACCACCCTCGATCCGATTTTTCCCGTGCCGCCCACCACCACGATCTTCATCGCGTCCTCCGCATCCGCCCCATGATTCATGGTGTGGCGGACGGGTTGCGTGAACTTTGACCCTCAGCGCCCCGGTAGGAACACCGGCCGGGCGGTGGTGCCGGTGATGCGGAAGGGGATGGTCACGCCTGCGCCTGCCGCAGCGCCGGTATGGCTGCCGGCGGCGGCCTGGCCGCCGGTCAGCGCTCCCAACAATCCGCCCAGCTTGCTTTGCCCCAGCTTGCTGACCGCGTTGCCGAGGGCGTTGGTCAACACGTTGGCGGCCAAGTGCGCCACCATGTTGCAGTTCAGTTGGCCGGCGGGGCTGATCACCGCGTCGCCGGAGAGCGTGCCCAGCGCCGGTACCGCCATCACCAGGTTATGCAGCGCCGTTCCCGCCGCATCCACCCGCACCGCCGCACTCAGCATCTGGATGGTGGTCTCGGCGTTGTTCTTGCTGTTGAGGCCGGCAAAGGCTGCCAACGCGCCCAGCTTGCCGCCCAGGTCAAAGCCGCTGAGCCGGGCATTGGTCAGCCTCACCGGGCCGGCGATCACCAGTTTGTCCAACGGGCCGGAGACGCTCAGGTCGGTGTCCAGCGCCCCCGACTGCAGCGCCGCTCCGGAAGGCAACGTGACGCCCAGGGCCGGGAACACGCCCTGCAAGTCGGTCGCCGGCATGGCCGTGCCGTGCAGCTTCATATCGAGCGCCGCCATCGCGCCGGCAAGATTGTAACCGCCGGTCAACTGCGCCTGTGCCTTGCCCACGCGCAGATCGCCTTGCGTCAGCGTGCCCGCCCCGCTGCGCAGGTCGTAGCGGGTGGCGTAGTTGATGCCGACCGGCACGCCGGCCGGGGTGGCGTTGGGCGCCAGCCGCAGCTTCTCCGCCTGTACCGTGCCTTTCGACGTCGCCTGCCGGCCGTTGGAATTGAGGGTGCCGTCGAAGTTGACCACACCGCCGATGCCGGCCGAGGGATCGATCATGCCCGTGGCGGCAAGATCGAAGTTCTTTACGTTGAGGGTCAGGTCAAACGGGGTTAGCGAGGCGTCGGCGCTTTGGATCGGCCCCGCCTTGCCGTCCAGCCTCACCGAACCG
>DATBPS010000052.1:0-12664 GCA_036561225.1 Terriglobales bacterium | reverse complement strand
CGCAACACGCCCGCGGCTGCGCCCGCCACGCCCCCCTGCAGCCCGCCGGCCAGACGGGCCTGACGCAGCCAGTCGTAGTTCACCACCCACTCCTGCCACACGCTGGAGAGGGCATCGAGCAGCATGCCGGCGCCGTTCTGGGCGGCGGCATGCTGGGTTCCGGCAGCGGGGGTGGCGTCGAAGGTGATCCACTGCGGGCGGTCAAAGCCGTCGCGGCGCATGGCTTCCGATACCGGAAAGTAGACCTCGACCCAGCTATGGGCGTCGCGTCCGCGCACCAGGTATTCGCCGGTGAGCTGGTTGTAGCTGCCCAGCAGAAAGCCGTTGACCACCCGGGTGGGAATGCCCAGACTGCGGCCCATCACCGCCAGGGCCGAGGCGAAGTACTCGCAGTCGCCGCTGCGCTGGTCAAACAGGAAGGCGGCCAGCGGGTCCTTGCCGACAGGCAGGTTCTCGAGGCTGTACTGATACCGGGTGCGCAGGTAGGTGGCGAGGGCCTGCATGCGGTCCCAACTGTCGCCGGGGGCGCCGGCAACAATGGCGCGCGCCAGCGCCGGGATACGCGGATCCAGCTGGGGCGGCAGTTCGAGAAAGGGGCGCAGGCGCAGGCGGGCGCGGCCGGGGTCGCCCGCCTGGCGCAGGTCGTCAGCGCTGGGCACGGCCAGATCGGAGACGCCGGAGTAGGCGCCGCCGGTGGCATCGGAGGCCAAACCGGCGAGGGTGGCGGTGTTGTTGTTCCAGGCCAGCACCGGATCATGGGTGACGGCGCTCAACAGGCGCGGGGGGAAAAACAGCACCGGGCTGCGCAAGGGTTCCAGCAGGACCTGGTAGCGGACCAGTTCGGCCGGTTCGCGCCACGCCGGGCGCCCCACCTGGATGCGTCCGTCCTCGGTGCCGAACACCGCCGGCGGCTCGGGGTCATACCAGCGCTGACCGTCGAAGCGGGTGAGGCCGCGGCCGCGCCAGGGGATACGCTGAAACTCCGGCGGCGCCAGCGGCGGGGTGGCGTCCATCATGCGGATGTGCATGATGGGCCGGTCGCTTTCCTGCAGGCTGGCAATGGCTCCCAACCTGACCTCATCACTGAACCCGCTCAGCCCCGCCCCCAAGGGCCGTGCCGCCCAGCCGCCCAGCGTGGTGCGCGGCAACAGGAAGAAGACCAGCCCGCCGACGGCCACCGCCAGGCCGGTGAGTAGCAGCGAAAAGCGCAGCAGGCGCCCGGCAGGCACCCGTTCGGCCGCCGCCAGCCGCACCGCCGCGGCAGCCTCGGCGCGGGCCATCTCCTGAGCCACCAGCGTCAGCACCAGCAGCGCCAGGAAGAGCAGGAACAGCAGCAGGAAGACGCCGGAGACGGTCAGCAGCGCCGCGGTCAGGACTTCGAGAAACGCCAGGATGCCCAGCAACAGGTCGTCGCGCCCCTGGCGGGGGGCGAAGATGCGCGCCGCTCCGGCCAGCACCACCAGGTGCAGGCTGGCCACCAAAAAGCTCTGCGACAACCACCAGCCGTCGAGGGCGAAGACGGGCAGGTAGGCGACCAGGGTCAGCGACCAGGCGCGGGTTGAGATGCGCCCCTCGCGGCCCAACGCGAACAACACGCCGCGCAAAATGAAGGCGCAGCTCACCGCCACCGTCACCGGCCAGCCCAGCCGCCCGGTGATGGCCAGGGTGGCAAAGCCGGTGGCCAACAGGCCCAGCAGCAGCCCTTCGCACCTGCGCCGCATATAGCTCTAGTGTAGGCTTGGCGGATGGACGGTGATGCCGCCTTTCGCTGGGTCTTCCGCACTCCCTTTCCGGAGCAGACCGCCGATTTCCTGGAACTCGCCCAAGGGCTGGCCGGCGAGTTTGCCGCCCAACTGCGGGTGCGGCGGGAGGGCGGCGAGTGGTGGCTGCGGGCGGACTTTGCGGGCAGCCTGGAGGAGGCCGAGGAACAGGGCCGCGCCTTCTGGCTGGAACTGCATAGCCGCTGCCTCGACGTGAACCTGGGACTGGAGCTGGTGGAGGCGGATGCGGATGCTTACGAGTGGCAACCGCCCAGCGCCTGGGAACCGGCCCCGGTTGCCGTGACACCGGCTCCCGCCGCACCCCGCGCCGCGCTGGCCCGGAACCGGGCGGTGATCGCGGAAGAACCGCTGTACGACATTTTGCGGGCCGACGACCCGGAGATGGACAAGAACCTCTCGGAGACCATCACCTGGATCGAATCCCAGGGATTGCCGGTCATCAACCTGCTGAGCTACCTCGACCTGCCGTTGTTCACCACCTACGCCGCCGACCACCCCGACGAGCGTGACCAGAATCTTTTCCTGCACATGCTCCACACCTGGGCCTGCTACCGCCGTTTTGGCGCGCTGCACGCCCGGCTGCCGGAGGCGCTGGCGGCGACCTTCACCGATGCCCGTTACCTGCGCATCAACACCACCCAGTTCCGCTCGCCCGCCCCGGCGCTGTGCCTGCAGTTTGTGGACTGGACCCAGCCGGTGCGCGGGGCGGGGGGAGGACCGGCGCAGTGGGCCAAGGAGATCTATCTCACCCACTGCGAGCCGCCCACCCCGGCCGAGGACCGCGAGCTGACGCTGATGATCGTTACTTGTGACGAGGGGGGGGAGTTCGGGTTCATCCCGCTGGAGGTGCCGCTCAGCCTGCCAGCGGTGGATCAGTCCATTGACGCGTTTTTTGCGCCCAGCGCCGGGGACGAAGACTGGGCCGCCAACGCCGAGGACCTGCACCGGCTGACCAAGCTGGCGGCCACGTATTGTTTGTACGCCAGCGCGCGCGACCCGGCACGGTATTTGGCGACGTAAGGGTTCTCCCCGATAGGCAAGCGGAAGCGGTCCGAGCACACTGGAGGGCATCAGGAGCTCGCGCCGATTGCCACTTCGCCGCCGTCTTCTCTTCACTATCGCTGTGTGTGTACTGGCGGTAGCCACTGGGGCTTCCGTGCCACGCGCGGCGCACTCCGCCACCGCGGCCGCCACCGCGGCCGTGTCCTCGCCGGCCATGTCGGGCGAGGAGCTGGCCGCTGCCGCTGCGCCCTTTGTCGCCGATCCGGCGACGCTGGGCGACGACGGTTCGCAGTTTCCGCACGAGGGCGTGGTGCAGCTTTATCACCTGCGCTATGAGCGGGTTCTGCCCGACGGGTTGTCGGCGCTGCTGGTGCAGAAGGTGTATCAGATCCGCGACCGGCAGGCGGGGGCGATGTTCGCGCCCGACAACGTTTGGTACGACCACGCCCGCGGCAGCTTCCACCTGGCTTCCGCCGCGGTTTGGCGGCAGCGCGGCGGCGCCTGGGGCATTGCCGGGAAGGGAAGCGACGCGGGCGACGTGCCGGGTTTCGGCGCCAACCGCCCGCGCCAGATTCAACTGCCCGACCTGCGCGGCGGCGACCGGGTGGCGATTCTGTACACCATCACGCCCGAGCCGCGCCTCGACTGGTCGCTGCTGGGCGGCCACTTCCTGGGGAACATGTTTGCCCTGCGCGACAGCTTCGCCACCGAGCGGGCGCGCTACGTGCTGGCCTCGTCCACGCCGGTGGCCACCAGCGCGGTAGGACTCAGGCCGCCGCAGGTCGGGGTGGATGGCAGCGGCTTCGCCACCAGCACCTGGGAGGCGGACCATCAGCCGGCCTTTTTCAGCTCCAGCAATGGTCCCGCCATTACCGACGTATCGCCGTTCGTGCAGGTGGGCGGGTTCGATACCTGGGCGGCGATGGCCGACTGGTACAGCGGGTTGCTGGCCAACCGCGGCGCTTTCAGCCCTGAGGTGATGGCCAAGTTGCAGGCCATTGCCCAGCCCGTCGTTTCCGCGCCGGATGCCGTCCAGGCTCGCGCCGTTGTGGCGCGCGTGTGGGGGTACCTGTCGCAACATCTTTCATACCTGGGCGAGGAGCACGGGGTGCACGCCTACGTTCCCGAGCCGGCACCCAGTGTTTTTGCCGCCGGACAGGGGGATTGTAAAGACGGCGCACTGCTTCTGACCTCCTGGTTGCGGGCGGTCGGGGTGGAAGCCGATCTGGCGCTGGTGCGGACCCCGGCCATGGGTCAGATCGCTCCCACCCGATATGGCCGCGTGGCCGCCACCATGGCGGCCTTTGACCATGCGCTGGTGTACGTTCCGATTACCGGCCAATGGATAGACACCACGGCGCCCCACCACCTCGACAGCGAACTGCCGGTGGCTGACCAGAACAGTCTGGCGTTGATCGTCCGTGCCGGTCAAAAGGATCTGGTGCGGGTGCCCGCCGCCACCGCCACAGCCAACCTCACCCGCCGCGACCTTGAACTGCAGCCCGCCGGCAATGGCTGGCTGGCGGCCACCGGCACCATCTCCGTGCAGGGAGAAGCGGCACCCGACCTACGGAGCGCCTATGCTCAGCCCGCCCGTCGGCAGGCCAAGCTGCAGGCGTGGCTGGGGGGAGTGTTCCCGGGATCTCAGATGGAGTCGGTGGAGGCTGCCGGCATCAACCCGCCGGCGGCCGTGGTTACGCTGAACTTCAAGGCACGCATTCCCGCGGCTTCGTTCTCGATCGCCTGGACGCGGCAGCACTTTGCCGCGCAGTTGGCGCAGGAGGGGCAGCGCGGCCAGTGGCTCGACCTGCCCACACGCTTTCAGTCTGACGATGCCTGGACGCTGGACCTGGGCGACCCCGCGGCCTGCGTCCGGCAAGAACTACCGCCGCCGGTACATCGCACCAGCCCATACGGCGAGATCGAGGTGACGGCCGGCTGCGATGGCGGCCGGCTGCGGGTACACTCCCGCGTGCGGCAGCTGGCGGAGCGGGTATTGCCTGGCCAGTACGATGGCTTTCGGGCGTTCTGGCAGTCGGTGGACACCATTCTGGCGACTCCCGTACCGACGCGGCTGGCTTCTGTCAGCCAGGTAGCTGCCCGGTAAATCCCGAAAACTTTGGGCGACCTGGGCTGGCCAGAGTAAGCTTAAAGTACTGTTCCGCACATCATGAAGAAGTGGCTGATCGCCATCTCCGTGGTTGTTCTATTGGGCCTGACCGGGGGCGCAGTGTGGCTGCACTCGGCCGGTGGGTTCAGTGCCAGGGCCAAACCCACCTGGATTGAAGCCCAGTTGGCGGCGCTGAGCCGCCGGTTGGCGCTGCCCGGCCGCGAGAACCAGATTCAGAACCCCTTCCCGACCACGCCGGAGCGGGTGGCCAGCGGGCGGCAGTTGTACCAGACGCAGTGCGAACAGTGCCACAACCAAAACGGCGACGGCAAAACTTCGCTGGGGCAGTCCATGTACCCGCAGGTACCCGACCTCCGCGGGCTGACCCAGAACAAGACCGATGGAGCTTTGTTCTACACCATCCGCAACGGGGTACGGATGAGCGGCATGCCCGCCTGGACGCAGGACTCCGACCAACAACTTTGGGAAGTGGTGGATATGATCCGCACCCTGCGCGCGGGCGCGCACGACAAATGAGGTCTCGATGAAAACAGCGCGTGTCCTTGCCTGTGCTCTCCTGGTGGTTGCCTGCGCGGCCTTGGCCGGCGCCCAGGATCAAGCCAATATCGTGATCACCGGCACCTCGAAGTTCAACCTGGCGGCGCCGCTGTTCCCGGCCAATGGGGTGGCGCCGGATTTACAGACCACGTTCAACCAGGTTCTCTGGAACGATCTCTACCAGTCGGCCGTCGTAACCATGGTGGGCCGCAGCCTCTATACCGCCGCCGCGCCGTCGGGGGAGCAGGACCTGAGCAACCCCGCCTATCGGCAGCAATGGACGGCGGCGCCGCTCAACATCCAGCGGCTGGTGTTTGGCCAGATGCAGATGGCGGGCGGGGGGCTGGTGGTTTCCGGGTATCTCTACGATGTCACCCAGCCACCGGGGGCGGGCCGGCTGCTGGCGCGCCGCTACGCCAATCCGGCCACGGTGGAGGGCGCGCGTCAGATCGCTCACCACCTGGCCGACGACGTCATCGCCGCGCTGGGCTTCGGACCCGGCATTGCCAGCTCGCAGATTGCTTTCATCAGCAACCGCAGCGGCAGCCAGGAAGTCTGGACCATGGACTACGACGGCGCCAACCCGCAGCAGCGCACCCACCTGCACGGCATCGCCTACTCGCCGCGTATTTCGCCGGACGGCAAGACGCTGGCCTTCATGAGCAAGGTAGGCAGCGGCCAGCCCGAGATTCGGTTGCTTTCGCTGACCACCAACCGGCTCCTGCCCTTTCCGACGTTCAAAGGGATGTCCACCACGCCCGCCTGGTCGCCGGACGGCGGCAAGCTGGCCTTCGCCGCCCAGATGGGCGGCCCCAACCTGGAGATCTACACCATCAAGGCCAACGGCAGCGGTCTGACGCGCCTGACCCACTCGCGCGGGTTTGACAACCTGGCGCCCACCTGGAACCCCAAGCCGCCGGCCGGCAGCGCGGGGCAGATCGCTTTTGTCAGTAGCCGACTCGGACTGCCGGGGATCTACACCATGAACGCCGACGGCAGCAACCAGCAGCGGCTGCCGCTCTCCGGCTACGCCGTCAGCCCTTCCTGGTCGCCCAACGGGCTGTCGCTGGCCTTCGCCTGGGTGCGGCAGGGTGGGGGTGAGAACAGTGGCGCCTCCGACATATACATATGGTATTTCGGCGGCCAGAAATATGTGCAATTGACCCATAATGAACAGCGAAACGATTTTCCGAGCTGGGCACCCGACAACCGGCACATCGTGTTTGAATCCGGACCGCCCTATCACAACCAGCTCTACTCCGTAGCCGCAGATGGATCGGTGCCGGCGCAGTTGACCAACAAAGGGGACAACGAAATGCCCAATTGGTCGTGGCATTAACGTCCCACGGAATTTAATCAGTACCACCAAGGGGGAATGACAAACATGGAATCGCAACAGCCATCGAGCCGGTCGCTTGTCGCCGCCGTCGCTTCAGTTTTCCTACTCAGCTTTGGCATGGCCGCCTGCGGCAAGAAGGCGGCGCCGCCGCCGCCGCCACCCGCACCTCCGGCGGCGGAAGCGCCCGCGCCCACGGTCACGCTGAACGCTTCGCCCACCTCGATTGAGAGCGGGCAATCCTCGAGCCTGAGCTGGACATCGGAGAACGCGGTCAAGGTCGAACTGGACGGCACGGCGGTGAACCTCAACGGTTCGCAGCCGGTGAGCCCCACGGACTCGACCAACTATCAGATCACGGCCACCAGCGCCGATGGCCGCACGGCCACCGCGGCGGCGCGCATCACGGTCAGCCAGCCGCCGCCGCCGACGGTTGCGGCGCCCCCGACCACGGGCGACATCGGGACCTTTGACGAAAAGGTGCGCGATGCTTTCTTTGACTACGACAAGAGCGACATCCGTCCCGACGCGCAGATGACCCTGCAAGCCGATGCCGCCTTCCTGAAGGCGCACCCGGAGCTGGCGGTGCAGATCGTCGGTCACTGCGACGCGCGCGGCAGCGCCGAGTACAACCTGGCGCTGGGCAGCCGGCGGGCCGAGTCGGTGAAACAGTATCTGGTGTCGCAGGGCGTGGACGCCAGCCGCATCACCACCAACAGCGTGGGCAAGGAACAACCCTTCTGCACCGAGACCACCGAGGACTGCTACCAGCAGAACCGGCGCGGTCACATGCTGAAGGGCGGGCAGTAGTCCAGCGAGGAAAGTGGGAGAATAAGTGACGGGCGGAGGCGCAGGCCGCCGCCCGTCGCTCTTGGGAGGCAAGTATGCGCAAGCTCGCAATCGCAATTCTAGCGTCGGTGCTGCTGCTGGCGGTGGCCCAGCCGCGGCCCGCCGTGGCGGAAGACAAAGGCATCATCGCCCTGCAGCAGAGCGTCAGCCTGCTGATGAGCCAGGTCGCCGACCTGCAAAAGAGCCTCAACACGCAGTTGGGGATGATGCAGGGGCTGGTGACGCAGAACACCGACACGGTGAACAAGCTCTCCAGCGCCATAGACGCCATTCAGCACACGTTGAACGGCGACGCCATGGTCAGCTCGCAACATCAGACCGACATCGGCAAGCAGTTTCAGCAGATGGCGGACACCATGGCCCAACTGCAGGCCCATCTGCAGAAGATGGATGACACGCTGAAGCAGATCCAGCAGATGCAGCAGACCATCCCGGCTCCGGCGGCGGGCGCCAACGGCGGCAGCGTGGTCCCGAATGCGAATCCGGCGGCGGGCGCGGGAGCGCCGGGCGCGGTGGCGACGCCCAGCGGGCCGGCACAAATTTATCAGCAGGCGTTGAACGACTTCACCAGCGGCAGCTCGGCGGCGCAGTCGGAGCTGGCGGGTTTCATCCGTGCCTATCCCAACGATCCTTCCGTTCCCGACGCCACCTACTTTCTGGGCACGGTGTTCATGCAGAAGGGCCAGTACAACGAGGCGATCAATCAGTTCGACCAGCTGATCATGATGTACCCGGACAACGCCAAGACGCCGATGGCGGAGTTGAACAAGGGCATCAGCCTGTCGAAGCAGGGCAACCGCACCGCCGCGGTGAGCGAGTTGCGCGCGCTGGCCAAGAACCACCCCGGCACCGAAGCCGCCCGCCAGGCGGACATTGAACTGAAGAAGCTCAGCCCGCGGTGAAGTGGATACTCCACCCCTGACTTGGGTCGCTCCCTACGGTCGCTCAGCGCGGTGGCTTCGCTTCCCGGCAGCGGGCGCCCGCTCTGCTCAGGGCGCCTCCGAACTGCCGCGAGCCGACCCGCTGACTGCGAATCCTGACCCTTTTTAGGCGAGGTCGCGTTCCAGGGCGTGGGCGATGGCCTGGGCGTGACGCTCGACGGCGGCGCGTTCGGCGGCCTCAACCATCACGCGGGCCAGCTTTTCGGTGCCCGAATAGCGCACCAGCACGCGGCCGGCGCCCTGAAATTCACGCTCGGCGTTGCGGATGGCGGCCTGGGCGCCGGCCAACTCCTCGAGCGGCAGCTTGCGGGCCACCTTGACGTTGACAATGGTCTGGGGCATCTCCTGCCAGCCGTCGCAGAGTTTTTGCAGCGGTTGACGGCGGCGGGCCATCAAGGCGAAGCAGTGCAGGGCGGTCAACAGGCCGTCTCCGGTGGTGGCTTCGGCGGAGAAGATGACGTGGCCGCTGGGCTCGCCGCCCAGTTGGGCGCCGCGTTCGCGCATCTTCTCCAGGACGTACTTGTCGCCCACCGCGGTGCGCAACAGTTCGATGCCCTCGGCGGCCAGCGCGCGCTCCAGGCCGAGGTTGGTCATCACCGTTCCCACCACCACGCGGGGGGAGAGTTCGCCGCTGGACTTGAGGTCACGGGCGGCCATCAGCAGAACACAATCGCCGTTGACGAGAGCGCCGGAGGCATCGGCCAGAATGGCGCGGTCGGCGTCGCCGTCAAGCGCCACGCCGGCATCGGCGCCATCCCGGCGCACGCGTTCGGACATGGCGCCGGGGTGGAGGGCGCCGACGCCGGCGTTGATGTTGCGGCCGTCGGGCGAGGCGGAGAGGATTTCGGCCTCCATGCCCAGCGCCAGGCAGAGATCGCGGGTGACGGCACTGGCGGCGCCATGGGCGCAGTCGAAGATGAAGCGGAGGCCGCTGAAATCGGTGTCACGGAAGCGTTGGGTGAGATGACTCACATAGGCAGAGCGCAACCCGGGGTTGACCGCCAACGATTGCGGGGCGGGGGGGCGGACGCCCTCTTCGGCGTAGCGCGAGATGCCGCGCTCAATCGCCGCCTCCTCCTCATCGGGCAGCTTGTATCCCTCACCTCCGAAGACCTTGATGCCGTTGTCGTGATACGGATTGTGGGAGGCGGAGATCATCAGTCCGGCCTGGAAGCCGTGGCGGGCGGCAAGGAAGGCGACGCCGGGCGTGGGCAGCACGCCGGCATGCTCGACCTGGACGCCGCGGGTGGCCAGCCCGGCCGCCAGGGTGCCGGCGATGGCGGCGCTGCTCTCGCGTGTGTCCTCGCCCAGCACGACGCGCGCGCCGGGGCCGAGGTCGTCGCCCAACGCCAAGCCCACCGCGTAGACGGTGGCCGCGTCGAGCGGCGGTTCTCCCGCCACGCCGCGAATGCCATCGGTTCCGAAGTAGTGCTTCATGCCTGCTCTCCGTGCCTTATTCGTACGCCAGCGCCGCGATGGGATCCTGGCTGGCCGCCTTGTAGGCGGGATACAGCGCCCCCACCGCGCTTGACCCCAAGGCGATTACCGCCGCCCACCCGACCCATTGCCAGGTCCACTCCAGCGTCAAGGTGGGGTAGACCTGCTGCAACAGCCGCCATAAGAGGTAGGAAGCCGCCGTTCCCGCCCCGACCCCCAGGGCGGCCAGCAGTTCGCTCTCGCGCAGGATCACACTCACTATATAGCTCCGCGAGGCGCCCAGCGACTTGAGAATGCCGATCTCGCGCGTCCGCTCCAGCACCGTGGTGTAGAGCGACAGAAAAATCACCAGGAATCCGATGGCCACGGCAATTCCCACCATGACGCGCTGAAAGATGGGTACCGCCGGCGAGATACGGCTGGCGGTGAACAAGGACAGAAACTGGTTGAGCGAGTCCACCTTGAGCGAGGGCGCCAGCTTGCGCAAGCGCTCCACCACGTCCTGTATCGGCACGTTGGGCTGGGTCTTGATGTAGAAGGTGGCGGCGCGGTCGGGCGTGCCCCCCAGACGATCGAGCACGTCGAGCGGGATGAAGACGCGCGACCCCATGCCGTGTTCGAAGATGCCGGTGAGGGTGAACTGCTGGCCCAGGAGCGGAATCTTCTGGCCGATGCGGTAATGGGCGCTGGCGGCCTGGAGATCATCGGCGATCATCTCGTAGCTGCCGGCATGGAAGGGACCGCCCTTGAGGAAGCGGAAGCCGCCGCTGACGGCATTGAACTCGGCCAGGTTGACCCCGCCGATGGCCTGCGCCGCCTGACCCAACTGATAGGCCACCGGCGCCACCGCCACCACGCCGGGCACCTGCTGGAACACCGGCGCCATCTTGAGCGGCAGCGTATTGCCGCTCAACTCGGTCAGCATGGAAGCGCCGCCGCCGCGCACGATGATATCGGCGCCGATGCCCTCGACCCGCGCCCGGTGGTCGTTGATCATGCCGTTCACCAGCCCCACCACCATAAGGATGAGCACCACCTCGATGCCCACCGCCACCACGCTTACCAGGCTGCGCACCGGCCGCCGGCGCAGGTTGGCCACGATCATGCGGTTAATCATTGGCTCACGCCGCCCTTACCCGGCGCCTCGCGTTGGCCGGATCCGCGTGGCTCACCATAGAAGATGCGCAGCGCCCCGGTGACCCGTTCCACCTCGGCGTCGCTCAGCTCGGGGAACATGGGCAGCGCCAGCACTTCGCGGGCGGCGCGTTCGGCCTCCGGCAAGGCCGCGCCGGCATAGCGCCGCAGCACCGGCTGCTGATGCAGCGGGATGGGGTAGTAGACCTCGGTGCCGATGCCGTGCTCCAGCAGGAAAGCGCGCGCCGCCTCGCGCCGCGGGGCGCGGATGACGTACTGGTGGAAGACGTGCCCTTCGTCCAGAGAGGGAAGGGTGATCTCTTTCACGCTGGCCAGTTGCTGGTTGTAGGCGGCGGCGATGGCCCGCCGGCGGGCATTCCAAGCGGCCAGATGCGGCAGCTTGGCGCGCAGAATGGCGGCCTGCAACTCATGCATGCGGGCGTTCCAGCCCATGGTTTCGTGCTCGTAGCGTTTGCGGCTGCCGTGGACGCGCAGCAGGGTCAGACGGTCGAGGATTTCCGGGTCGCTGGTGGTCACCAGCCCGCCTTCGCCCATCGCGCCCAGGTTCTTGGTGGGATAAAAGCTGAAACACCCCACCGCGCCCCAACTGCCCGCAGCGCGGGAATTGAGCGCCGCCCCGATGGCCTGGGCGGCGTCTTCGACCACGGGAATGCCGCCGGCGTTGGCCAGCTCCATGATCGCGGGCATGGCGGCCACGCGGCCATACAGATGTACCGGCACGATGGCGGCGATGCGCTCGCGCCGCGGGCGGGCCAGGGCCCGCGCCAGCGCCGCCGGGTCGAGGTTGAAGCTCTCCGGCTCGATATCCACAAACTCCGGCGTCGCGCCGGCCAGCAGGATGGCGCCGGCGGTGGCGAAGAAGGTAAACGCCGAGGTGAGCACCACATCGCCTGGCCCCACCCCCACCGCCCGCAGCGCCAGATGCAGGGCGTCGGTGCCGGAGGAGCAGGTTAACGCCGCCAGCGGCTTGCCACCGAGCAGCGAGGCCACCTCCTGCTCGAAGGCGGCACACTCCGGCCCCTGGGCGTAGCGGCCCGAGGCCAGCACCCGCGACACCGCGGCCTGCACCTCTCCGGCCAGCTGTTCGACCTGGCGGGCGAGGGAAAATGGAGGGATAAGCTCGGCCATGCTTGATGTTCCAGTCTACCTTCCTTAGACTGGAAGCAGGCGAAATCATGAACGAAAACGGCGCATACGAGCGGATGGAGTGGATCTCACTCGACAACTTTCTTACCACCCACCCGGCGTTCAAGAAGATTGCCCGCTGGTTCAGCGAGCACCCCGACGAACTGCTCAACGCCGAACAGTTCTCCGCCGCCTATGGCCAACCCACCAGTTGGCTGGATCTCAAGGGTCTGGCGGTGAACAAAGTGCTCAGTCCCT
The DNA here is from genome assembly GCA_036561225.1 of Terriglobales bacterium. Lineage (GTDB taxonomy): Bacteria > Acidobacteriota > Terriglobia > Terriglobales > SCQP01 > SCQP01. The sequence continues at coordinate 112 of DATBPS010000052.1, read as the reverse complement.
ACGACCCCAGCGATAAGCTGATCACCCTGCCGTTCGTGATTGGCGCGTCCACCCGGTTCCGCTTCAACCGCAAGCTGGAGACGCTGGTGGCCGACGTGCTGGCCAAGGTCAA
>DATBPS010000051.1:0-1740 GCA_036561225.1 Terriglobales bacterium | reverse complement strand
CGCGGCTGATCTGAGTCACTCGTCGGGGTTCTGCTCTACCGGGGAGGGTTCGGCGGGTCGTTCGGCCTCTGGGGGGATGTCGTCATCGCTGGGGGCGAACGCATCGGCGAGACGGAGCGATCGCACCGGGGGAGGCAACGGGGGCAGGGCACCCTCGAGGAGGGGAGATGCCGCCCCGCCGCGGATCAGGCGCCCGATCGGTCCCGGGTCCTCGGCCAGCACCGGTCCGGCGCAGGCGCCGACGACGATGCAGATGGCGGCGCCGGAAATCCAGGCGACCAGGGCGAGCGCCACCCCGAAGATGCCGTACTGGCGGTTGTTGCTTGTCACATTGTTCGGCATCCACAGCGTCGCCGACAGCGCATAGGCGGACAGGGCAATCCCCGTGATCAGGCCACTGGGGAGCAGAACCCGAAGCCGTACCTGCCCCTTGAGCATCAGCCAGGCGGTGAACCACCAGATGGCGGTGGACAAGGCCAGCGCCACTACGACGAATGGGGCTATCCCCGCGCCGCCCGCCAGGACGTTGCGCGCGCCACCCAGCAGCCCCATGTAGACCAGGAATGCCGCCGCCCAGGCGACCCCCCGGACGTAGTTGCTGGCCGCCTTCCCCCCGGGGGGCCGGCGCCAGGCGCGGAGGTAGGCGCGCCGGAGCGCGGTCGTGAACGAACTGGCGTAGAAGATCGCCAGGACCAGGCCGAGCAGGCCGGTGGCCCGGCGGATGTCCTGTGCGGAGGCGAACGCCTGCGTGACCGTGGCCAGCGAGGGGCCGGTGATGCCGAGGCGATGAGTCACTGTCGTGAGGATGGACCTGCGCAGGTGCGCGGGCAGGAAGGCGGCGACGACGATGATGAGCGGGAAGAACGAGATGAACGCCTTGCCCGCCAGGGCGATGCTGCGGTCGATGAACTCCGTTTCGAGCATCCGATCCCATATTTTCCACAGCAGCGTCTGCTCAGCCCAGCCGCGGATGACCTGGACACGGCCCCGGACCTTCTCAAACGCTTGTCGGCTGGTCCTTTCGGTGCCCGGCTCGGCCATCATCCCGTCCTTGGTCTCGGCAGATCGCACGCGCTTGCAGAGTACGCCGGTAGCCGTCCTAAGCGAGTTCTTCTGACTGGTGCGGCGTATGTCGTTGCCGAGGGAGGTTCACCACGCCGATACCCGAGCCAACGCCATCGATGAGGGCAAACCGGGCAGGTGAGACAGGACGATCGGGTAAATAGCCAGTCCCGGCCCAGGGCGCCCGGCAGCGACTCTTCCCATCAATCGCCGAGTGTCGCCCGCTCATCACAGGGCTGGCATCGTCCATCGCTCGCCACATGCGTACAGCAACGTCGCCTTCCAGCCGCCAGCAGCCGCATACTGATCTAGCTGCGGCGGCAGCCAAACGCCCAGGGGCGCCGGTAGTTCGGGACGAAGAGGCCCGTACCCGCCACATGCCCGATGAGGTGGTCGACCGAAGCTCACCACGGTCACTCCCGGACAACACTGCAAGCACCGCGACCTGGCTTAACGCACGTGAGCCACGTCGCCGAGGAGACATGACACGGAAGAGGTCAGATCCGGGGATGGCCTGCTGAGCATACGTGCCCGTTTTCTGGGCTCAGTCGGCGCGGGAGAGCCGGATGACGGGGATGGCGCGGTCGGTTTTCTGCTCGTACCCCGCATAGCGCGGCTGGAGCTGCGTGATCCGCTGCCATGCCTGCGCGCGTGCGTCTGCGTCGAGCTGGGTAGGGG
>DATBPS010000050.1:0-16127 GCA_036561225.1 Terriglobales bacterium | reverse complement strand
GGCGTGCTCATAGGGGGCGACGAGCACGGCGCGGCCATCGGCGGCCTCTTCCAGCCGCAGCTTGAGCAGTTGAAAGATGGGAATTTGGGCGAGGCGCGCCGCCAGGGCATCAGAAATGGGCATGTGTCATGGTAGCGCGTGGCGAATCGCCCCATCGGGCTAGTGAGCCGCGATGCCGCAGAGCTTCCAGGCGGGATGGGCGGCGGTCGTGCCCACCCGCAGCGCCTGCCAGTTTTGTTGGGGCAGCGCCACGGCGAGGTGGCCATCGGCGGCGGGTGAGGGGTCGGGCAGCGGCGTCCATTGCCGGCCATTGCTGGTGCCACTGGCGCGCAGGGAAGGCGGCGCCGCGCCAGGTGCGAGTTCGAGATCCAGGCTGGTCGCCGCGCGCGGCGCGCCCAACTCGAGGGTGACGGTGGCGCCGGGCTTATCGCCCGCCGGTACCGTCCAGCAGGTGTTGCCGCCCGTGCCCAGCGGCACCAGCACCGGCGCGGATTCAATGCCGCTGGGGGGGGGGCGGTAGTACACCGCGTCCGCGGGCGTGGTGTGGGCGGGCCACTGCGCCATGCGCTGGTGCAGGATCCAGGCCAGGCCGGGGCTGGGCGGGACCCAGGGCTTGCGCCGCGCCAGGGCCTTGAGCAGGTTCATCAGGTAGACGCGGGCGCGCACGTCCTGAAAGTGCTGCAGCAGCGGCAGCGAGGAGAGCGTCACCCATCCGTCGCCGTAGCGGTAGCTCACCAGCGGGTAGCAGCCTTCGTAGCCGCTGCGGTGGTTGGGCCGCGCCATGCGGCGGCCATCCCAGTGGTACAGATTCACCTGCGATTCCTGGGCGAAGTCGTAGGTCAGCGGCGGCTGCAAAAGCGCCCGCAGTGACGGGTCAGGGTTGAGGCCTTGCAGCAGCAGCGGATCCAGGCCGTCATCGAGGCAGGTCCCGCGCGGTATCACCAGGGGCGGGGCGACCGGCCAATAGCCGTTGGCCGCCGGCGGCGGCAGTTCCAGCACCAGCGCCTGCACGCCGCGCTCGACCTGCTGCCAGAGCCAGGCGTAGGCGGCGCCGCTGAGCCGCGGCTGCACCATGATGATGCGCGCCTGGGTGGGTTGGCTCAAATCGGCATCTTCGACGGCGAAGGCGTGCTGGCGCAGAAATTCGCCAATGCCTGGCGCCAGCCCCAGCGCAGCCATGGGCAATACCCCACCCATGCGCGGATCGGCCGCCGGCAGCGCGTGCAGGCTGATGGTCTGCACCTGTGATCCCACCGTCGCCCGGAGTTCGTAACTTCCCGGCCGCGGCAACGACAGCGGCGGCCCCAGTTGTACGGTGGTGGGATCGAGCGCGACCTGGCTGTGTTGCAGACTGCGTCCGCCGGCCTCGCGCAGGTCGAGATCAATTTCCGCCGCCGGCGCCACTGCGGTGGCCGCCAGACTCACCAGACGCGGTTGAAACTGCTGCCCCACGCTCAGGTACTCGGCCGGCACCTGCAGCACGAACGGATTCGCTCCGCTCGGGCTGACCGCCGCAAAGGCGAGCCACCCCAGCAAGAGCACGCCCCCCAGGCTAAGCAACGAAGCCCGTGTCCGCATCCTCACCTCTATCTCTCTGCTCTCTTTCGGATGCGCTGATCCCTGTTCCCCGTTCCCTACGGATGGAGACTGGCCAGCTGTTGTTTGGCCTGCTCGGCGGTCGCGGTGCTGGGATACTCGGTTTGCAGTTGTTGGTAGAGCTGCGCCGCTTCCTTGGGATTGTAGGTGCGGTCGAGATCGGCGAGTTCCATCAGAGCCACCGCGCGGGGCAGGGTGGGCGAATCCTGATGGGTCAGCGCCAGCAATAGCTCGTGAGCCTTGGCCAGATTGCCCTGCTGAATCGCCAGATTGGCCAAGGCGTGCTTGGCCGTCGTGGCCACCGCCGCGTCGCCGGAGTTGGACGCCTGCTCCAGGCTGGCTTGCGCCTGCTTGGCGGCGTCGGGGGTAGACAAGTCCAACTGCGCCAGGCCGATGTAGTAGCGCGCCATCTGTCCGGCATTGGTCGAGCCGTACTGATCCACCACCTGCTGCAACTGCCCCACCGCAGCCTGCGCGCGGGCGGCGGCGTTGGCATAGCCGCCGGGCGTGCCGGCGGTGGCCGGGGTGAGCGGGGCGTGCAGGGTATTGACCCCCACCGCCAGCAGCGCGTTAGCCTTTTGGTTGCGGTTGCTGTTCCAGGCGAAGTATCCGTAACCGGCGGCGGCCACTACAACCACGATGACCGCTAAAGTAATGAGGCGATCGCGGTGCTGGAGGAAGAACTCGAGGGCGGCATCCATTCCGCTAACGAATTCATCGCTTTTGAGCTCTTTGCGGCTGATCTGAGACAATGCTGCTCCTCGTGGGCGGGCTAACCTTTTCATGGTACGGTGGGCCGCATCCACTGTCAAACCGCCGCGACAAAGTTGTACCCTCGAGGCCGATCATCGCATCCAAGCCTCAGATTGCAGGCCTTAGGCGCGAACGGCGACGAGCGCCCCTGAGGGTGCGTTGACAGTCCGGGCATAGGCCGGTATCTTTAAATGCTTCCGCCAGCTAAAGGAAGCGGAGGAGTTAGGTATGGACCGCAGAAAGTTGGAACAGTTCCATAAGAAGCTGCTGCAAAAACAGCAGGAGCTGACCCAGGCCGTGGCCCGCAACGAACAGGATGGCCGTGCCGCCGACGAAGAGGCGACCCAGGACATCGCCGACAAGGCCACCAACTCCTATACCAAAGAGTTCCTGTTCCATCAGAGCAACGCCGACCGGGGCCAGTTGCAATTGGTGAATGACGCCCTCGCCCGGATCCGCGAGGGATCGTTCGGCGAGTGCGCCACCTGCGGCGAAGAGCTCAACCTAAAGCGCCTGGAAGCCGTGCCCTGGGCCGGTCTGTGCATCAACTGCCAGGAAAAAGTCGAGCAGGGCGTGGTCGCCTGAGGCCCTCGCTCCGCCGCCGTACCCTCCCGCGTGGTATGATCGGGTCAGAAACCCAGCATTGGGAGGGGTATCTTCAGCAGTCGGCCCGATCTCATCCCCGCTTCGAGTGCATCCGCGCTTCTTGGGGGCTTGGTTTGCCTGCTCTTTCCTTCTCCCTGTAGGCTCTGCCAACATCCTCTGCGCCACGCCCGGCGGCTGCCGGTCTGTGAGGCCTGCCTGGCCGAAATCCCAGTGCTGACGGCACCGGGTTGTCGTCAGTGTGGCAAGAACTGGGCCGAAGCCGAAAGCAGCGCCGATGGCCGCTGCCTCGGCTGTTTGGCCAATCCGCCGGCTTACAGCGCCGCCATCTGCGCCACCAGCTACCTGGGAGCGGCACGGGAGCTGATTCATTTGCTGAAATTTGGCGGGGTGACCTCGGCGGCGGAGTTCTGGGCGACGCGCCTGGCGCGCTGCGCCAGGCAGCTTCCGGAGATGCCGGAGATCGTGGTGCCGGTACCGCTCGGCCGCCAACGGCAACGTCAGCGCGGCTACAACCAGAGCGGCGAGATTGCCCGTCGCCTGGCCCGCACACTGCAGTGTGCCTACGTTCCCGGCGGCCTGCGGCGGCGGCGCGAGACGATGCCGCAATCGGGATTGGACCTGCCGCACCGGGAGAAGAACCTGCACCGCGCCTTCGCCGGAGATGCGCGCCGCCTCGCCGGCCGTTCGGTGTTGCTGGTGGACGATGTGCTGACCACCGGCGCGACGGCCCGCTCGGCCGCGGCGGCGCTGCGCGCCGCCGGCGCGCGGCAAGTCATGCTGGCGGTGGCCGCCCGCGCCGATCTGCGGCTGGAGGGGATGGCGGCATGAGCGCCTCTTCCAGCGCGCTGCTCAGCCCGGTGCTGGTGCTCAATGCCAGCTACGAGCCCATCAATGTGTGCGCGGCACGCCGCGCCCTGGTGCTGGTGCTGAAGGGCGCCGCGCGGGCGGAAGAGATCCACGCCCATCATCACCTGCACAGCGCCCGCAGCCATCATCCGGTGCCCTCGGTCATCCGGCTGCTGGACTATCGCCGCATTCCGCTGCGCACCCGCGCCCTGTCGCGCAAAAACATCCTGCTGCGTGACCGCAACACCTGCCAGTACTGCGGTCAGGTGTGCCCGGCGCCGGCGCTGACCCTGGATCACGTGGTCCCGCGTTCGCGCGGCGGCAAGAGCGCCTGGGAAAACCTGGTCGCCTGCTGCCACGAGTGCAACCACCGCAAGGGCGATCGTCTGGTGGCCGAGGCCGACATGAAGCTGCTGCGCGATCCCCGCCCTTTCAGCCTGCACACCAGCCGCCACCTGATGCGCATGATGGGCCGCAGCGACGAGCAGTGGCGCAAGTACCTTTTCTTCTAGTTGGGCCGGAGCGGCCGCTTCGGCTGCGCGTTAAACTGACCACTGGCCACCGGTAACCGGCCGCTGCCTTTATGGATCATCTCTTCTCCCCCTGGCGGTATCACTATCTGCGCGAGGCGGGCGCGGCTGCAGACGGCGCTTGCGTGCTGTGCGCGGAGCTGGCCAAGAGCGATGATGCCGCCGGGTTGGTGGTGTTGCGCGGGCAGCACAACGCCATCGTGCTCAACCGGTATCCCTATACCAGCGGGCACATGATGGTCCTGCCGTATCAGCATTGCGCGTCGCTCGAGGCGTGCGGGGCGGCGGCGCGCGGCGAGATGATGGAACTGGCGGCGCGGGCGGAGCAGGCGCTGCGCAGCGAGTATCAGGCGCAAGGACTGAATGTGGGGCTGAACCTGGGGGAAGCAGCCGGGGCGGGCATTGCCGGACACCTGCACCTGCACGTGGTGCCGCGCTGGCGCGGCGACGCCAACTTCATGAGCGTGATCGGGGAAACGCGGGTCCTGCCGGAAGAGTTGGGCGACACCTGGCGGCGTCTGCGGGCCGCGCTCAGCCTTCCCAGGCCTTGAGCAGTACGGCGGCGTTGGTGCCGCCGAATCCAAATGAATTGGAGAGCACGTAGCGCAGCTTGGCGGGGCGCGGCTGGTTGGGAGTGTAGTCCAGGTCGCAGGCGGGGTCGGGCGTCTGGTAGTTGGCGGTGGGCGGAATGGTTTGATTCTGCAGCGCCAGCGCGCTGATGCCGGCCTCGAGGCCGCCGGCGCCGCCCAGCAGATGGCCGGTCATGGATTTCGTCGAGCTCACCGCCAGCTTGTAGGCGTGGTCGCCGAACAGGCGCTTGATGGCCATGGTTTCGAACTTGTCGTTGTACTCGGTTGAAGTGCCGTGGGCGTTGATGTAGTCCACCTCCTCGGGCCGCACTCCGGCGTCGGCGAGGGTCTCTTCCATGGCACGGAAAGCGCCATCGCCGGTGGCCTCCGGCATGGTGATGTGGAAGGCATCGGCGCTCATGCCGTAGCCCACCATTTCGGCCACGATGGGGGCGCCGCGGCGGCGGGCGAATTCCAGTTCTTCCAGCACCAGGATGCCGCTGCCCTCGCCGATGACGAAACCGTCGCGGGTCAGGTCAAACGGCCGGCTGGCGTGCTCGGGGTCGTCGTTGCGGGTGGAGAGCGCCCGCATGGAGGCAAATCCGGCCACGCTGAGCGGAGTGATCGCCGCTTCGGTGCCGCCGGCGATCATGGCTTCCGCGTACCCGTGCTGGATCAAACGGAAGGCGTCGCCCAATGAGTGCGCACCCGAGGCACAGGCGGTGCAGGCGGCCGAGTTCGGTCCGCGGGCGTTGAAGCGGATGGAGACGTGTCCGGCGGCCAGGTTGACGATGGAGGCGGGAATGAAGAACGGCGACACCCGCCGCGGCCCGTTCTGCATCAGGATGGTGTGTTCGCGCTCGATGATGTCGAACCCGCCGATGCCGCTGCCGATGTGCACCCCGACCCGCCGCGCCAACTCGTCGGTCACTTGCAGGCCGGAAGCGGCCATGGCTTCGGCGGCGGCCGCCATGGCGAACTGAATGAACAGCCCCATCTTGCGCTGTTCCTTCTTTTCGATGAAGGCCGAAGGGTCGAAGTTCTTCACTTCGGCGGCAAAGCGGCAGCTATAGGCCGCGGCGTCAAAGTGGGTGATGGGCGCAATGCCGCTGCGCGAGGCCAGCAGGCTCGCCCAAGTTTCCGCCGCCGTCAGACCCACCGCCGACACCAGGCCGACGCCGGTTACAACTACACGCCGACGCGAATTCAGGACTTGGCTCCTACCTTCTGCGTAATGTAATCCACTGCGTCCTGCACCTTGCGGATCTTCTCGGTGTCCTCGTCGGGAATCTGCACTTCGAAGGCGGTCTCGAACTCCATCACCAGCTCGACCAGGTCGAGCGAGTCGGCGCCCAGGTCTTCCACAAAGGAGGCGGTCGGCGTAACTTCGGACGGCTCTACGCCCAGTTTCTCCACCACGATTTGGCGAACCTTCTGTTCGATTTCACCGGCCATTGGTAAAGTCCTCCGTACGCTTCCGCTCCTCAGTCAGCGACTCGATAATCATACCTTAAGTGGCACGGCCACCTCTTGCTGGAGCCGCCCTCCCTGTGGAAGGGCTGTGGCCGGGCGTCGCTCCCAAACACCTTCCGCATGCCGGCGATTTTCAACCGACGATGCCGAACCGGGCCAGTCGGTCGGCGGCGATGGCGCCCGCCCGGATGATGCGCGGCTGCGGACCACAAAGGTCCACGATGGTGGAGGGGAGGGCCGAGGGCGACGGCCCGGCATCCACCAGCAGCGGGCAGTCGGCGCCGAACTGGGCGGCGACTTCTTCCACCGTGCGGCAGGCGGGATCGCCGCTGCGGTTGGCGCTGGTGGCGGTCAGGGCATAGCCGGTGGCGTCGAGGAGCGCCGCCAGCAAGGGCTGGTCGGGTTGGCGCATGGCGAGAGCGCCGGTGGAGGCGGTGAGCGCCGGAGGCAGATGCGGCGCAGCCGGGACGATCAGGGTGAGGGGTCCGGGCCAGAAGGCGGTGGCCAGCGCCTCGAAGATCGCCGGCAACCGGGACGACAACTCCGCCGCCTGGGCAAGGTCGCGCACCACCACCGGCAAGGGCTTGTCGAAGCTGCGACCCTTGAGCGCATAGACGCTGGCCACCGCGCGCGCGTCGCCGGCGTTGGCCGCCAGACCGTAGAGAGTGTCGGTGGGAATGACGGCAACCGCGCCGCTGTCCAGATGGGCGCGCAACCCGGCCACCGCGGCGGCGAGTTCTTCGCCGCGAGCTTGAGGAGAGATTTGGAGGCGGCGGGGCACGTTTATCAGTTTGGCACCTCTGAGAAAAAACGAAGGGGGACGAGTGTATCGTCCCCCTTCGCCCAATTCCCGAAGAACTTGCTTACTTCTTCTTCGAGGTCTTCTTCTTCGCCGCCGGCTTCTTCGCAGCCTTCTTGGCGGGTTTCTTCGTAGCCTTAGCCATTGAACTATTCTCCAATCGAACAAGATCTGCGTGAACCTTTCCACGCAGGTTTAGTGAATGTATAAAATTTGCACGCTCAGGTGTCAAGTAAAAAATGGAGGTGTGCGCTCCGCGGCGACGGTCAGCCGCAACCTCGAAGGCGCGCACATCGTCTCAAGAGAGAGCGAAAGAGGCAACCCATGAACTCGTCCATGTCATCGTCGAGCGTCGCGCGTCACTTCCGCGGCGCGCTCATCGCCGCGGCATTTTCTGTGGGCGTGGCCGGCGCGCAGCAGTTGCCGGGCGCGCGCGTCGCTCCCATGCAAGCGCCCAAGCCGCAGACGCAAGTCGCGCCGCAGGTGCCGACGATCACCGCCAACGTGACCCTGGTGAACGTGGTCTTCAGCGTCGAAGGTTCGCACGGAGGCTTTGTGGCCGGATTGGGGAAAGATGATTTCCAGGTGCGTGAGGACGGGCGGCCGCAGACCCTGCAGTTCTTCTCCGCTGAGGATCAACTGCCGCTCACCCTTGGCCTGCTGCTCGACACCAGCCCCAGTCAGCGGGGCGTGCTGCGGCAGCAGCAGGCGATCAGCGACCAGTTCTTCCGTCAGGTGATCCAGCCGCATGATCTGGCCTTCGTCATCGGCTTCGATGTGCAGGTGCAGCTGCTGCGCGACCTCACGCCCTCCGCCTCGGCGCTGAGCGCGGCGGTGGACAGCGCCCACATCGGCGGGGGCGATGCCGCCAGCTACGGCATCAACCCCGGCACCTTCCCACAGCACGGCTCCCAGGGCGCCACCCATTTGTGGGATGCCATCTACCTGGCTTGTCACGAGGAGCTGGCCCACCAGGCGGGGCGCAAGGCCATCATCGTGGTCACCGACGGCGGCGAGCAGGGCAGCACCTATACCGACCAGGATGCGTTGCGTGCCGCCCTCGACAGCAACACCGTGGTTTTTTTCATCATGGCCAACGATGGCGCCAATGCATACTTTCGCGGGTCCGGCCCGGGCCAGTTGAAGAAGATCGCCGAACAAACCGGCGGGCGGACCATTGACGGCAATAAGAATCTTGGCAAAGCGTTCACCGATCTGGCCAACGAGCTGCGCAGCCAGTACTCGCTCGGCTATCACAGCGACCAGACCGCCCACGACGGAAAGTTCCGCAAGATCGAGATCACGCTCACCGACGCCGCCAAAAAGCAGCATCCGGACGTAAAGATTCGCGCCCGTTCGGGCTACTTTGCTCCGGGAGCGAACCCGAATTCAAACTGAATCGCGGCCCGGGCTTCCCAGCGCGCGGCCGCGGCCACGGGGGCGTAGCTGAAGCGGTGCAGGGGGGTGGCGCCGAAGCGTTCGAGGGCGGAGAGGTGTTGGGGGGCGCAGTAGCCTTTGTTGCTGCCCAAGCGATAGGCGGGGTAGATGGTGTCCCAGCGCTGCATCAAAGCGTCGCGGTGGACCTTGGCCAGAATCGAGGCGGCGGCGATGGAGATGGACAGCGCGTCGCCGTGGATGAGGGGCTGCTGCGGCCCCGGCCAATCGAGGGTGACCGCGTCCACCAGCAGCAGGTCGGGCGCCGGCTGCAGGGCGCGAACCGCCGCCAGCATGGCCAGGCGCGAGGCCTGGTAGATATTGATGGAATCTATGACGGCCGCGTCGCAGGCGGCCACGGCCCAGGCGCGCGCCCGGCGACGGATGTGGACGGCCAGGCGCTCGCGCTCCTCCGGCGGCAGTTGTTTGGAGTCGTTGAGACCGCGAATGCGGTCTTCCGGGTCGAGCACCACGGCGGCGGCCACCACCGGGCCGAACAGGGCGCCGCGGCCGACTTCATCCACGCCGGCGATGTGCTGGTGCCCCTCTGCCCGCGCCAGCTTCTCGAACTGGCCTGAACAGCGCGTGGGGCCGCCTCCGCTTACTCTTCGCCGGCCGCGGCAGCCGGGGCGGTAGCGGCTTCGGCGCGGGTCACCTCGCGCAGGCGCGCGGCCTTGCCGCGCAGTCCGCGCAGATAGTACAGCTTGGCGCGCCGCACCCGGCCCGAACGCACCAGCTCGACCTTGTCAATCACCCGCGCGTTCACCGGGAAGATGCGCTCGACGCCCTGGCCGAAGGAGATCTTGCGCACGGTAAAGGAGCGGCGCGCGCCGCGCTCGTTGCGTGCGATGCACACGCCTTCGAAGGCCTGCACGCGTTCCTTGTCGCCTTCCTTGATCTTCACGTGCACGCGCACGGTGTCGCCGGGCTGGAACGCCGGCAGCGGGGTTCCGGCCTGCTGGTTGGCAAACTTCTGGATAGCGGGTTTCAAGCTCATGGTGCACTCCTCGCCGCGTTGCGCCGGCCAGGACATGCCTGCGGACGCCCTCTGCGTTGGTCAGGAATTCAGGCTTTTATTCTAGCAGAACCCCTACAGATCGGGCCGCAATCGCCTGGTCTTGGATTCCGCCTGCTCCCGGCGCCAGCGGGCAATGGCGGCGTGGTTGCCGCCGCGCAGCACCTCCGGCACCCCCCAGCCGCGAAACTCCAGCGGGCGGGTATAGTGCGGGCAGTCGAGTTGGCCGGGGGTGGAAAACGACTCGTTGATGGCTGATTGTTCATGCCCCAGCACCCCCGGCAGCAGGCGGGCGGTGGCATCGAGCACCAGGCAGGCGGCCAACTCGCCGCCGGAGAGCACAAAATCGCCGATCGAGACCTCTTCGTCCACCATGTGACCGGCGACCCGCTCGTCCACTCCCTCATAGCGGCCGCAGATCAGGATCAGACGCCGGCAGGCGGCATAGCGGCGGGCGTCGGCCTGGCGAAACTGCCGGCCCTGGGCCGACAGCAACAGGACACGGGTGTCGGCATCGGCGCCGGGCGCGGGGGGATGGCCGAGCAGGGATTGCAGGCAGTCGTATATGGGCTCGGGCTTCATCACCATGCCCTCGCCGCCGCCGAAGGGACGGTCATCGGTAATGTGGTGGGGCGGAGGGGCGTAGTCGCGCAGGTTGTGCACTGCGATCTCCAGCCGTCCGGCGGCGCGGGCCCGCGCCACCACGCCGTGCGCCAGCGGCGAGGTGAAAAAGTCAGGGAAGATGGTGATCAGGTCGAACCTCATGGGTTCAACTCGAGCAGGCCCTCGGGGAGGAGCAAGCGCATCTCGCCGGATTGAATGGATTCGATATAGGCGGCGGCGAAGGGGATCAGCAGTTCGCCGCCCGCGGCGGTGCGCACGTGCAGCAGGTCGGCCGCGCCCGCCACCGGCTCCACCTCGTCGAGTATTCCGAGCAGACGTCCGTGGTCGTAGACCTTCGCGCCGAGCAGGTCGGAGGTGAAGTAGGCGCCCTCGGGCGCCGCCGCCCTTTCGCCCGCCGGGACCTGCACCTGGGCGCCCACCCACGGCTCGGCGGCGTTGAGGTCGGCGATGCCGGCCAGTTCCAGCACCAGCCACTGCTTATGCGGCCAGGTACGGGTTAGGGGGAATTCGGCGCGCCGGCCGTCGCGGGCGGACAGCCAGACGCGCGACAGCGCAGCGAAGCGGCCGGGAATATCGGTGAGCAGCGCGACCGCCAGCTCGCCGCGCCGCCCCTGGGTCTTCACGACGCGGGCGAGCGTAACGAAGGCGGTGGCATCGGCTTCAGACGGGTTCGCCATCGTCTTCGGGGTCCATGATGTTGAGCCCGGGACGATCGTACTCATCGCCGCCCATGGCGCGGTAGCTGCCGTCGAGCAGCGCGCGCAGGGCGCGCGCCGTGCGGCCGCCGCGGCCCACCACGCGCGGGAAATCCTCGGGCGCGACGCGCAGTTCCCAGTTGGGAGCGCCGTGTTCGCGCCCGCCACGCTGCGGCAGCGCGGTGATCCGCACCTCCTCGGGGTGTTGCACCAGCCCGCGCACCAGGTAGTTCAGCAGGGCTTCCATGGCGAGGCTCCGCTAGGCGGCCGGGGCCGCGGCGGCACGCTCCTTGGCGCGACGCATCAGGTTGGCCACGGTGGAGGAGAGCTGCGCTCCGCGCGCCGTCCAGTACTCGATGCGCTCCTGGTTGAGATCAATCATCGCCGGGTTGGGGACGGGGTTGTAGGTTCCCAGGATCTCCAGCGAACGGCCGTTGCGGGCCGAGCTTTTTTCCAGCAGGAACACACGATAAAACGGCTTCTTCTTGGTGCCCTGACGGGCGAGACGGATAACAAGCACAGGTTTCTCCTATTGTTGCGAAGGGTTGGACAGGCGGCTGCCCATCAGTTTTTTGGTCAGAAACGAGGACGCCGAGACGGACTTGAACATTTTGCGCATCTGCACATACTGCTTCAGCACCATGTTGACATCCTGGACGCTGGTGCCGCTGCCGCGCGCGATGCGCTTGCGGCGCGCACCGTTGATGACCTGGTGGTGCATGCGCTCCTGCCGGGTCATGGAGTTGATGATGGCCTCGACGCGGGTGATCTGACCCTCGTCCACCTGGCTGGAGGCCTGGTGCAATTGCTGGAAGGGGCCGACGCGCGGCAGCATTTTGACCAGACTTTCCAGCGATCCCAGCTTCTTCACCTGCCCCAACTGGTCGCGGAAATCGGCCAGGGTGAAGCTGTCGGTGCGCATGCGCTTTTCCAACTCCAGCGCCTGGCGCTTGTCCACCGTCTGTTCGGCGCGCTCGATCAGGCTGAGGATGTCGCCCATGCCCAGGATGCGGCCGGCGATGCGGTCGGGGTGGAACACCTCCAGGCCATCGAGCCGCTCGCTGGTGCCCATGAACTTGATCGGCTGGCCGGTGATGCGCCGCGCCGACAGCGCCGCGCCGCCGCGGCTGTCGCCATCCATTTTGGTGAGGATGATGCCGGTGAGCGCCAACTGGCGGTGGAAGGCGTCGGCGGAGCGTACCGCGTCCTGGCCGGTCATGGCGTCGGCCACGAACAGGATCTCCTGGGGGATAAGAAGCGCCTTCAGCTCGCGCATCTCGTGCATCAGGTTTTCGTCAATGTGCAGGCGGCCGGCGGTATCCACGATGAGCACATCGCAGCCCTGGCGGGTGGCTTCGCGGCGCGCGCCGCGGGCCAGCTCCAATACCGTGGCGGTGGCCTGGCCGGCTTCCGGTTCGGCGCCCTCGGCCAGCACCGTGGCGCCCGAGAAGAGCGGCGCCGGAATCTGTTCCCCGAGCAGCGCCAACTGCTGCCGCGCCGCGGGGCGGTAGACGTCCACCGATACCAGCAGCGGCCGGTGGCCCTGCTGCTTGAGCATCGCCGCCAGCTTGGCGCTGGAGGTGGTCTTGCCCGAACCCTGCAGGCCGGCCATCAGCACCACGGCCGGGGGACGGGTGGTCTTGAGGTTGAGCTTGGCCTCTCCGCCCAGCACCTGCAGCAGCTCATCGCGCAGGATCTTGACCACCTGCTCAGCGGGCGAGAGCGAGGTCATGACCTCCTGGCCGAGCGCGCGCTCGCGGATGGCGGCGAGCATGTCGTCGGCCACCTGCTGGCTGACATCGGCCTCGAGCAGCGCCAGGCGGATCTCGGCCAGCGGCTCGGCGATATTGGCCTCGTTCAGCTTGCCTTCGCCGCGCAGCGTCTTGAAGACGCGCTGCAGCTTGTCGGATAGGGTTTCAAACATGGGAAAACAGCGAAAGACGCGGAAACCACCATTCTAAGCGGTCCCTTGCGCCCCGGTCAAATGGCGGCAGCCCCTCCCCGCGCGGCTCTATCCCCCTTCGGCCCGGTTGCGCCGGGTTTCAGGCTAAGGTAATGTATGGTGCGCGGTAGTCTTTATACCCCGCGCACCCCGTTTCGGAGGAAAACCATCTTGACCTGGCCCCGGCTTTGTCTGCCCCGCCCACTGCGTTTTGTGCTTTCCAGCCTGACCTTGCTGTCCTTGGCGGCCGCCTCCTGGGCGCAGTCCGCCGCGGCTCCGCAAGCGGGTGGCGAGGCCAACATGATCCTGCCCAACCTGCACCAGGGGACATTCCTGGGCACCAGCGGCACGGTGATCCTCACCTGGGGGCTGCTGATCTGCGCCCTGGGGCTGCTGTTCGGCTTCATCACCTACGCCCGGCTGCGCGATCTGCCGGTGCACACCTCCATGCGGGAGGTGTCGGAGCTGATCTGGGAGACGTGCAAGACCTATCTGTTCACCCAGGGCAAGTTCCTGATCGCCCTGGAGGCGCTGATCGCGGTGGTGATTGTGGTCTACTTCGGCTACTTCGACCACATGAGCGCCACCAAGGTGGCCACCATCTTCGCCTTCAGCGTGCTGGGCATTCTGGGCAGCTATTCGGTGGCCTGGTACGGCATCCGGGTCAACACCTTCGCCAACAGCCGCACCGCGTTCGCCAGCCTCAAGGGCAAGCCCTTCCCCTGCTACGCCATCCCGCTGCGCGCGGGCATGTCGATCGGCATGGTGCTGATCTCCATCGAGCTCACCATCATGCTCTGCATTTTGCTGTTTGTTCCCGGTGACTACGCCGGCCCCTGCTTCATCGGCTTCGCCATCGGCGAGTCGCTGGGAGCGGCGGTGCTGCGCGTGGCGGGCGGCATCTTCACCAAGATCGCCGACATCGGCGCCGACCTGATGAAGATCGTCTTCAACGTCAAGGAAGACGACGCGCGCAATCCGGGCGTGATCGCCGACTGCACCGGCGACAACGCGGGCGACTCGGTCGGCCCCTCGGCCGACGGCTTCGAGACCTATGGCGTCACCGGCGTGGCGCTGATCACCTTCATCCTGCTGGCGGTGAAGAGCCCGCTGGTGCAGGTGCAACTGCTGGTGTGGATCTTCATCATGCGCATCGTGATGATCCTCACCGCCGGCGGCAGCTACTTCCTCAACGAAGCCTTCGCCAAGGCCAAGTATCAGAACGCCGACAAGTTCAACTACGAGAAGCCGCTGACCTCGCTGGTGTGGGTCACCTCGATTGTTTCCATCATCGCCACCTACGTGGTTTCCTACTTCGTCATCCCGGTGATCAACGGCGACCCGCGGCTGTGGTGGCAGCTCTCGACCGTGATCACCTGCGGCACGCTGGCCGGGGCCATCATTCCGGAGCTGGTGAAGGTGTTCACCTCGACCGAATCGCGCCACGTGCGCGAGGTGGTGATCTCGTCGGAGGAAGGCGGCGCGTCGCTCAACATTCTCAGTGGTTTCGTGGCCGGCAATTTCAGCGCCTTCTGGCTGGGGGCGGTGATGCTGGGCCTGATGGCGGCCGCCTACGGGGTCAGCAACTACGGGTTGTCCGACCCGAACCTGATGGTCGCTCCGGCGGTGTTCGCCTTCGGTCTGGTGGCGTTTGGGTTCCTGGGCATGGGTCCGGTGACGATTGCCGTGGACTCCTACGGTCCGGTAACAGACAACGCCCAGTCGGTGTATGAGCTGTCGCTGATTGAGCAGATCCCGGGCATCGGCAAGGAACTGCAATCGCAGTTCGGGTTCACCCCCGACTTCGAGCGCGCCAAGATGAACCTGGAGGAGAACGACGGCGCCGGCAACACCTTCAAGGCCACCGCCAAGCCGGTGCTGATCGGCACCGCGGTGGTGGGAGTCACCACCCTGATCTTCTCCATCATCGTGGCCCTGACCAACGGCCTGACCACCAACCTCGACAAGCTGTCGATTCTATATCCGCCGTTCCTGCTCGGTCTGATGGCCGGGGGCGCGGTGATCTACTGGTTCACCGGCGCGGCCACCCAAGCGGTGACCACCGGGGCCTACCGCGCGGTGGAGTTCATCAAGGGCAACATGAAACTGGACGGCGCCACCAAGGCCTCGACCAGCGACAGCAAGGCGGTGGTGGAGATCTGCACCAAGTACGCGCAGAAGGGCATGATCAACATCTTCATCACGGTGTTCTTCGCCGCCCTGGCGCTGGCCTTCGCCGAGCCGTTCCTGTTCATCGGCTATCTCACCGCCATCGCCTTCTTCGGCCTCTACCAGGCAATCTTCATGGCCAACGCCGGCGGCGCCTGGGATAACGCCAAGAAGATCGTGGAAACCGAACTGAAACAGAAGGGCACCGCTCTGCACGCCGCCACCGTGGTGGGCGACACGGTCGGCGATCCCTTCAAGGACACCTCGTCGGTGGCGCTGAACCCGATCATCAAGTTCACCACCCTCTTCGGATTGCTGGCGGTGGAGTTGGCGGTATCGCTTACCGCCCAGGACGGCGCCACGTTGAGCCACTGGCTGTCGGCGTTGTTCCTGGCGATCGCGCTGGTTTACGTGTGGAAGTCGTTCTACTCCATGCGCATCGAGCGCGAGGCGAAGAGCGAAAAGCGCGAGATGACGGCCACGCGCTAGAGTAGACAGGTGAAGCGTTTCCTGTTCACGGCCGCCACGGCAATGGCCCTGGCGGCCGTTTGTTTTTCCCAGGGGCAGCCGACCGCCGGCCTCGATCACTTTTACAACCTCGAATATGGCGAGGCCATTGCCGCCTTCCGCGCGGCG
This sequence comes from Terriglobales bacterium, assembly GCA_036561225.1. GTDB lineage: Bacteria > Acidobacteriota > Terriglobia > Terriglobales > SCQP01 > SCQP01. The sequence goes on along the minus strand of DATBPS010000050.1, from coordinate 440 downwards.
ACCACAGCCACGCCGGGCGATGCCGGCGCCTGGAACCGGCTGGCGCAGGCCGAGCTCTACCGGGAGATGTACCGCATCGGCGCACTGGAAAGCACGCTGTACGGCAAGAGCGACGACTTTTTGGCGGACAAGCCGCTGCCGCCCGATCCGGCCGCCGTGGCGGCGTTTGAGGATGCGGAGAAGCAGGCTGAGCATCTAGCCGGCGCGGCCCTGGCCCGCGATGCCAACGATGCGCAGGCGCACTACGACCTGGCCGTGGCCTATGGCCTGCAGGGCAACTTCGACTTCTCGGTCGAGAAGTCGTACTGGAGCGCGCTGGGCGATGCCAAGTCTGCACGCCGCGAGGCCGAAGCCGCGCACAAGCTGCGGCCGGGGTGGGTGGACCCGCTGCTCATCCTGGGGGTGCAGAACTATGTTTCCGGCAGCCTGCCGTGGAGCGT
>DATBPS010000049.1:0-9720 GCA_036561225.1 Terriglobales bacterium | reverse complement strand
GCCACCGCCATCGCCAAAATCCGCGAACGCGACAAGGCGCGCTTCGAGGCCCAGACCGGCGAGCGGCTCACCTTCATGCCCTTCTTCTGCTCCGCCGTGGTGGGCATGCTGCGCCAGTTCCCGGTGATGAACTCCTCCATGCAGGAGGATTCGATCGTCTACAAGCGCGACATCAATGTCGGCATCGCGGTCTCGCTCGACTGGGGGCTGATCGTGCCGGTGATCAAGCACGCCGAGGAGAAGAACTTCCTCGGTCTGCAGCGCTCGGTCAACGACCTGGCCAACCGCGCCCGGACGAAGAAACTCCTGCCCGACGAGGTGCAGGACGGCACCTTCTCCATCACCAACTACGGCATCTACGGCGGGCTGATGGGCATGCCCATCATCAACCAGCCGCAGGTGGCCATCCTCGGCATCGGCGGCATTCACAAGACGCCGGTGGTGATTGACGACGCCATCGCCATCCGCTCGATCGTCTATCTCACCCTCAGCTTCGATCACCGCGTGGTGGACGGCGCCACCGCCGAGCAGGCGCTGGCGCACATGCGGGACCGCATCGAGAATTGGGATACGCCGATTCTGTAGCTGACCGCGTCAGCGGTCTTAGTGGCCTCCGCCGGACGAACCGGCGCTGGGGGCGGCAGCGGTAGCCTTCGCCGGAGACGTCTTCTCCTGGAACTCGCGCATGTACGCCTCCATGTCCAGCGCGCTCACGCCGTGGGCGTACCAGTCGGGCATGGGGGCGCCTTTCAGGTAGTGATCGAAGAACTGCATCATGCGGATGGTGTAGTCCTTCTGGTCGGCGCGCTTGGAGAGGGAGTGGTTCTGGCTGGGGTAGTCGAGCAGCACCACCGGCTTGTGCAGGCGGCGCAGGGCGTTGAAGTACTCCATGCCCTGGGTGAAGTCCACCGCGCCATCGTCGTAGTCGCTGAGCATGAGCAGCGGCGTGGTCACGTTCTTGACGTTGGCCACCGGCGAATTGCGGGTGTAGACCTGCCACAAATCCCACGGCGGGCCGGTGAAGCGGCCCTGTGAGGCCTCGAAGATCTGGCCGTTGGTGACGCCCGAGTTCTTGTAGATCACCCCGTACATGCTGATCATGTCGGTCAGCGGCGCGCCCGCCATGGCGGCGGCAAACAGATGGGTCTGGGTGATGACGAAGGCCGTCTGGTAGCCTCCCCAGGAGTGGCCGTGGATGCCGATGTGTTGGGGATCGGGCACGCCGGTGGCGATGGCCGCCTCGACCGCGTTGATCAGGCAGCCGGCGGAGGAGACGCCCGGGTCATCCACCTTGTAGCTGATGTCGGGGTCGAAGACCGCATAGCCGTTGCTGTTGTAGAGGGGAATGCTGAAGCCATTGGCGGTGGGGCGGATGAACTGGTAGGCGTTCTGCGACATCTTTTCGTAGAACTCCACCATCATCGGCACCTTCTGCCCTTTTACGTAGTTGGGCGGCAGGTGCAGCGCGCCCTGCAGCTTGTCGCCTTTGTAGCCGGTATAGTTCACCAGGATCGTGCCGCTCGACCACAGGAACGGCTGCATCTGAGCGGCGAAGTCGCTGAGCTTGGCCGGGGCGGCCAGGGTCGGCCCGGCGGCATAGAAGTCGGGCGGCTGGTTGTAGGTTTCGCGGGTGTATACATACAGCGGCGCATTTTCGGCCTTGGTCAGCCGGTTGTAGGCGGCTTCATCAAACATCAGGCGGTGGGCGCCGGGTTGGCCGGGCTGGATGACGGCGATGCCGCTTTTCTTGGTCCATTCGCCGTAGGCGTCGAGGTAGAGGGGCTTGGTCAGATCGAAGCCCAGTTGGGTGGGGTCAAAGATCTGTTCGAAGTTCTCCGGCCGGGTATAGCGGATACCGTCGCGCTTGCCGTCGGCGGTGAGGTTGACCGCCGCGCCGCCCGCGATCGGCACCTTCCACAGATCCCAGTTGTCCGACAGGATCAGGTCGCGGCTGTCGCGCGACCAGCCCACCTGGCGCACCGGCGGGCGGTCGAGGTTGTGGTCATCCTCGGTATCAATAAACGAGGTTGGCACTTTGGCGGTGACATTGGCCTGGGCGCCGGTGGCCATGTCGTAGACCCAGTAGTTGCCGTCTTTGTAGAACGAGAAGTGCGTGCCATCCGGCGCGGCCTCGTCGCCCCAGCGGGCCTTCGGGAGGGCCAGCTTGCGCTCGCCGGTGGCCAGATCGGTAACGTAGATGTCTTCGTAGGTCTGTCCGTCGAGGTGGCCCTGCAGCTCGTAGGGCGCCACGCCGACGCCGATGGCGTAGCGGTCGTGGGGCGCCAGGGTGACGGTGCGCACCGTGTCGTCGGCCAGGCGGATGAACTTGTGTTCGGCGGGCCGGTACTCGGCCAGGTAGCTGAAGCTGCGGTCGCGTCCCTCTTCCTTGAGCTGCTCGGTCTGCAAGCGGGGGTCCTGGTAGTTCCAGATCACCAGGTCCACGTCGTCGGCGGCGTCCGCATCCTCATCGGCATTTTTGTCCGGCGCCGGGCGCAGCGTATGGATGCCGAAGAACAGCGCGTCGCCCGTCTCGCCCCACTCCGGCGCGCGGTCGGGGCTGAGCGACATGCCCGCCGGGAAGGAATGGTCGTCGGCGGGGTTGAAGGCCACCCGGGCCGGCGCCGCGCTGCCACCGATGCCGGTGAAGCCCAACAGTTCGTAGTTGTAATCGAGCGATTTCTTGTTTTCCGTGCCCTTGAGCACCGCCACGGCGTTGCCGTCGTGGTTCCAGGTGAGCTGCCGGTAGACGGCGTGGTTGTCGCTGTCGAGGGCGCGGGTCGCGCCGGTGGCCAGGTCGCGCAGCAGCACGCCGTTGCCGCTGCGGTCTTCGGCGGCGATGGTGTAGGCGAGATAGTGGCCCTTGCGGTCGAAGGCGAACTCGTCCACGTGGCCGAGGTTGTACTCGGCGCCGGTCGAGAGCTGGCGCAAGATGACGTCGCTGCCTTTGGGGTCGGCCTCGGGCGTGTCTTCCGGGCTGCGATGGGCATTGCCCCGGCCGCCGCCCGCGCCCGCAGCGGGCTCGGGGCCGTACTTCTCGAAGACGATCCAATCGGCGTTGTCGCCGGAGAACTCGAAGCGGCGCACGCGCGGGAACTCGGTGACCTTGCCGGTGGCGAGGTCCACCAGACCGGCGTGGGTCTCGAGCGGCTTGTGCTGCTTCTTCAGCTTCTCGCCGGCGGCGTGGGTCGGGTCGGCGATGAACGCCGCCCAGCGGCCATCGCTGGAGATGGCCTGCGCCCGCGGGCTGGGCCGCTGCCCGTAGGCGGTGGGCGCGGGCTCCTCGCCCACGTCGAAGTGGTACTGTTTGTCGCCGCGAGTCTGGCGGAAGTAGACCGCGCCGTCACCCTCCATCGCCGTGGCGCGGTAGGCCAGCCATGCGCCGTCACGGGAGAGGGCGTCGCCGGCGATGCCCTGGAAGTGCATGACGTCGGGGATGGTGAGCGCGTGGGGCGCGGGCGCCTGGCTGAAGGCGGCGAGCGCCAGACCCAGAGCCAGCGCGGGGATGCGAAGGGCGGAGTGCCTCATGGGCGGAATATAGCAGAGCCAGTTGCCAGTTGTCAGTTGCCAGTTGCCAGTTAAGGCGCGGGAGTGGGCGCCGGGGGGGGAAGGCCTCTCAGGCGGCGAGTTTACGGCGGAGATAGCCGCGGGCGGGCCGCTCCAGGCAGTAGTAGCTGACCAGGCTGAGGGCGATGGCACAGGCCAGGTTGGCGGCGAAAAACACCATAGTGCTGGTGTGCCAGGCGGGTGGCAGCCAGCCGCGGCGGATGGCGGAGGTCCAGAAGTGGCCGAGGAAGAGCCAGACCGGCATTTGCAGGATATAGAGTCCGTAACTGGCTTCGCCCAGCACTCGCAGCGGCCGGGTGGAGAGCCAGCTGCGGCGGGCGCTCGCCAGACCCAGGATCAGCGCCCCGCACAGCAGCGCGCTGATGGGGTAGAGGCGGGGCAGCGGCGGGTTCCAGGCCATCACCAGCAGGACGGCGAGACCCGCCAGGGGCCAAAGCCGGGGGTGGGGATGGATGCCGAGTTCATGGAGGCGGGCGAGGAGCATGCCAAGCGCGAACAGCGGCAGGTACAGCAACGGGCTGAACCAATGGCCGTAATCGGACGACAGGGGGAAGACGGCCAAGATGCAGACCGCCAGGGCGGCGCAGGCCGCGGCGGCACCTTTGCGTCGCAGGCGGTGGAGAGGGACGGCGAGCGGAAAGAGCAGGTAAAAGACGGCCTCGACCGAGAGCGTCCAGGCGGGCAGGTTCCAGGCGTTGAAGGGGGCGGGGAAGAAGCTCTGGATCATGGTCAGATTCAGGAGCCAGCTGGCGAGCGAGTGGGCACTCCACAGGCTGAGGTGGTCGCGCAACGCAATGGCCACCGCGCCCAGCACCAGCGCCCCGGCGTAGACGGGATAAATGCGGGCGAAGCGGGCGTGCCAGAAGCGGCCGCGGTGGAAGGCTCCGGCGCGCGCCTGGGGGAAGTAGTTGTAAGCCAGCACGAAGCCCGAGAGGATGAAGAACAGCGCCACGCCCAGGTATCCGTTGCGTGCCCACAGGCGGAGCGGCGAGGGGAAGCGATCGCGCACCGGGGCGGAAAAGTGAAACACCAGCACGGCCAGCGCCGCCAGGAAGCGCAGTCCGGTCAAGGCGGGCAAAAGAGCGGGTCGTGCGGCTGTGGGGGCGGGGGCGGGAGCAGCGGCAACGCTCATGCCGTCAGTTGGGCGAACTGGGAGAGGTTGATGTTGCCGCCCGAGACGATGGCGGCTACCCGTCCCGTGCCGGCGCGACCGGAGAGGGCGGCCGCCACGGCGCACGCGGCCGCGCCCTCGAGGATGACGCGGTTGCGCTCGGCCACCAGGCGCAGCGCGGCGGCAGCCTCATCCAGCGAGACCACCAGCGAGCCGGCCAGCAGCGGTTGGGCGCGGGCCAGCATGGAGGCGAAAACTTTGCGGCTGCCGATGCCGTCCACGAACGAAGGTTGATACTCCACCTCCACCGGCTCGCCCGCCGCCAGCGCCGCCGCCAGCGGGGCCGCGGTGGCCACTTCGGCGGCGAAAACCTTAATGTGCGGCGCGCGGCGGCGCAGCTCGGCGCCGATGCCGCAGGCCAGCCCGCCCCCGCCCCAGGGAACGACCACCGCCTCCAGATCGGGCCGGTCTTCGAGTAACTCCCTGGCGATGACGCCGTTGCCGGCCATCACCTCGGGGTCATCGAAGGCATGGATGAAGGTGGCTTCGACGCCGGGGAAGCTGCGCGTTTCAAAGCACCGCCACCAGTCGGCGAAGGGGACCTGAATTACGCGCCCGCCCAGACGTTCGATGGCGGCTATCTTGGTCTGGGGCGCGGTGTCCGGAGCGATGATGGTGGCGGCAATGCCCAACTCACGCGCGCAGTAGGCCACCCCCTGCGCCATGTTCCCAGCCGAGGCGGTGAGCACCCCGCGCGCCAACTGCTCCGCGTTGAGCGCCGCCATGGCCCGTGCCGCGCCGCGGATCTTGAACGACCCGATGGGCTGCAGGTTCTCCAGCTTCAGCCAGACCTCGGCCGCGGCCTCGGACGCCGATGCCTGCAACTTCACCAGCGGCGTGCGCAGCGGCAAGCCAGCCAATCGCTGTTTTCGCCCGGCCAGTTGCGGAGGGTTGCTTGCCATGACGCATCGTAGCACTGGCCGTGGTAAAGTAGTGAAAATCACTACTGGAGTGCAGGGTGGAGAAAACCATTACCGCGACCGAGGCCAACCGCAAATTTTCCGAGATGCTGCGCGGCGTGCGCGCCGGCCACAGCTATCGCGTCACCAGTCACGGCAAGGTGGTGGCGTGCGTGGTCCCGGGTCACGGCGATGCCGCCGAGCAGCGCCGCCGCGAGCGCGCCAAGCGTGAGTTGCTGGAACATCTGCGCACCCGCAAGCCGCTCAATATCCAGTGGAAGCGCGAGGATGCCTACGATGAGGACGTCCGTTGAGGATTGCTCTGGACTCCAGCGTCCTGTTGTATGCGGAAGGACTGGGTGATGAGCGGCGGGTTCAGATCGCCTTTAGCCTTATCGAGGTGTTGCCGGAGAGCACTTGTCTCTCCGTGCAGGCGCTGGGAGAGGTATACAACGTCATGGTTCGCAAGGGCGGCTTCAGCCGCGATGAGGCCCATCACGCCACGAATCGCTGGCAGGCACGCTTTACCGCCACCGACGTGGACAAGACGGTCATGGCCCAGGCTCTGGTGTTGGCCGCGCGCCACCAGTTGTCCATTTGGGATGCTGTGCAACTTGCCGCTGCCGTTGCCGCACGCTGTGAGCTGCTGCTGACCGAAGACTTGCAGGATGGGTTTCGCTGGGGTGGGGTTGAAGTGGTAAACCCGTTTCTGACCCGGCGCCGGGAGTGGCTGGAGGGCCGTCTGCGCAAAGACGGATGAGATGATGGTTCAGGCCTTGCGTCCACTCACGGGCGGGATATGATTCCGGTATGCGGAACTTCCTGCTGGGCATTTTGCTGACCTTGGCCGTACTGGCGGTGGGCGGCTATTTGTATTTCGCGCTCGGCATTGCACCGGTGGCAACCGCCTCCAAGCCCATGCCATTTGAAACGCACATGGCCAAGCTGGCGTTGCATGCGCGGATCAACAAGGAGATGCCCACCGTGGTGCCGGTGAGCGCTGATGCCAGCGCCTGTACCGCCGCCGTGCCGCTGTACCGCACCCACTGCGCCGTTTGCCACGGCCTGCCTGGCCAGCCGCAGAGCGCCATCGCCCAGGGGATGTTCCCCGATCCGCCCAAGCTGTTCCCCGGAAAGGGCGTCTCCGATGATCCGGCGGGTGAAACGTACTGGAAAGTCACCAACGGCATCCGCCTCACCGGCATGCCCTCGTTCGACAAGACCCTGTCGGAGACCCAGCGCTGGCAGCTGAGCGTGATGCTGGCCCACTCCAACGAATTGCCGCCGGCGGTGATGCAGGCGCTCTCGGCCCCGCTGCCGCAGCAGCCTTAGTCGCAGCGGTGGTAGACTTCAAGGTAGTGAATTCACTACTCCGAGGGCCGTGCCATGGCAATCAACATCAGCGCCACCGAGGCCAACCGTAAATTCTCGGCCATTCTGCGGGGCGTGCGTGCCGGCAAGCGATATGTCATTATCAGCCGGGGCGTGCCGGTGGCCGAAATCCACGCCTCCCAGGGTGCGTCGGCAAAGGAGGTGGCCCGCCGCCGCAAGGCATGGGAGAAGCTGAAGCAGGACCTCATGGCCCAGCCGGTGCGCGATCTGCCCCACATCACCCGCGATGAGATGAACGAGCGGTGACGGCGGCCGTGGACACCAATGTCTTGGTGTACGCCGAGGGCCTGGGCAATGCCGCCCGACGCCGGCGGGCCACGGAACTTCTGGGCAGGTTGGCGGTCCGGCTGGTCCTGCCCGCGCGGGTTCTGGGAGAGCTTTATAACGTTCTCACGCGCAAAGGCGGTTGGACACCGGAACAGGCGCGTCAGAAGGTTCTGCGCTGGCACGATATTCTGGAGACGTTTGAGCCGCCCGGCGACGGCATTCTGGCGGCGATCGAAGTGGCCGCCGCCTACCAACTGAATGTTTGGGATGCTGCTCTGCTGGTGGCGTCCGACGCTGCCGGATGCGACGTCCTTCTCTCCGAGGATCTGCAGGAGGGCTTCCGCTGGCGGGGCGTCACCGTTGTCAATCCCTTTGCGGCGCGCCCACACCCGCTGTTGGTTACACTGCTGGCGGAGGCCTAAGTCGGTTCATTTGCCCAGCAGTTCCTCCTCGTCCCGGCCTTCGGCGCTGAGCTTGATGAGCACCGAGTAATCCTCGATGGTGGTGGTGTCGCCCTCGATGCTGCGCGTGGTGACCAGCTCGCGCAGCAGGCGGCGCATGATCTTGCCGCTGCGGGTTTTGGGCAGGCCCTCGACCAGCCGCACCTCCTCCGGCCGGGCGAAGGCGCCGATCTCCTGCGCCACCCAGGCGCGCAGTTCGTGGGCCAGTTCCTCGCTGGCCGGGTGGCCGCCCTTGATGGTGGCAAACACCACCAGCGCCTGGCCCTTGAGATCATCGGGGCGGCCAACGGCGGCGGCCTCGGCCACCGCCGGGTGACGCACCATCACCGACTCCACCTCCATGGTGCTCATGCGGTGGCCGCTGACGTTGATCACATCGTCCACCCGGCCGAGCACCCAGTAATAGCCGTCGCTGTCGCGGCGGGCGGCGTCGCCGGTGAAGTAGATGCCGGGGTAGCGCGACCAGTAGCTCTCCTGGTAGCGTTCGGGATCGCGGTAGAGGCCGCGCAGCATCGAGGGCCAGGGGCGCTTGAGGATGAGATAGCCTTGCTGTCCATCCGGCACCGGATTGCCTTTGAGATCCACGACGGCGGCATCAATACCCGGCAGCGGCAGTGTGGCCGAGCCGGGTTTGGCGGCCACCGCGCCCGGAACCGGCGAGATCAGGATGCTGCCGGTCTCCGTCTGCCACCAGGTATCCACGACGGGACAGCGGCCGCCGCCAATCACGCGGTGATACCACTCCCAGGCCGCCGGCTGGATGGGCTCTCCCACCGAGCCGAGCAGGCGCAGGCTGGAGAGGTCGTGCTTCGCCGGATGGGCATCGCCGGCGCGGATGAAGCTGCGGATGGCGGTGGGCGAGGTGTAAAAGAGATTGACCCGGTACTTGGCGATGATCTCCCAGAAGCGGTCGGGAGCAGGGAAGTCGGGCGCGCCCTCGTACATCACCGAGGTTGCGCCGGCGGCCAACGGGCCGTAGATGATGTAGCTGTGCCCGGTGACCCAGCCGATGTCGGCCGTGCACCAATAGATGTCCTCCTCGCGCAGGTCGAATACCCACTCCATCGTCGCCTGTACCTGCACCAGGTACCCGGCGGTGGAGTGCACCACCCCCTTGGGCTTGCCGGTGGTGCCGCTGGTGTAGAGCACGTAAAGAGGATGCTCGCTGTCCACTGGCACGGCGGGGCAGTCGGCGGGGGCGGAGGCCACCAACTCGTTCCACTCCAGGTCGCGGCCAGGTTTCATCGCGATGGCCGCGCCGGTGTGGCGGAAGATGATCGAGTGCTGGATGCCGGGACAGTGCTCCAGGGCGGCGTCCACGTTGCTTTTGAGCGGCACTTCGCGGCCGCGGCGGCGGCCGGCGTCGGCGGTGATCACCAGTTGCGCCTCGAGGTCGTCCATGCGGGTGCGCAGCGCCTCGCTGGAGAAGCCGGCGAACACGACCGAATGGATGATCCCCAGCCGCGCGCAGGCCAGCATCGCCACCGCCGCCTCAGGAATCATCGGCAGGTAGATGATGGCGCGGTCGCCGGTCTTGTAGCCCAGGTCGCGCAGGGCGCGCGCGAACTGCGACACGCGGCGGTGCAGTTCCTGATAGGTCAGAATCTGCTGCTCGCCCTGCTCTCCCTCCCAGATCAGCGCCGCCTTGTTGCGCCGCGGCCCGGCGAGGTGGCGATCCACGCAGTTGTAGCAGGCATTGGTGGTGCCATCGGCGAACCAGCGGGCGAAAGGGGCCTTCCACTCAAGCACCTGGGAGAAGGGCTGGAACCAGTGCAGCCCGGCGCGCGCCCGCGCGCTCCAGAATGCCTCCGGATCGGCCAGCGCCGCGCGCCGCAGCTCGTCGTAGGCGGCGCGGGTGGGAACATGGGCGCGGGCGGCAAAACCCTCCAGCGGAGGGAACAGCGAGGCAGCGGCTTGGGCCATGCCAGAATCATAGCGCCGGCGCTTGCGCGCCGGCGGGGAACAG
>DATBPS010000048.1:0-16586 GCA_036561225.1 Terriglobales bacterium | reverse complement strand
GAGGTTCAGCAGGCGTTGATCGGGGCGGGGTATTTGAAGACGGCGAGTGGCCATTGGGACGCGAGTAGCGAAGCCGCGATGAAGAAGTACCAAGCGGATCACCACTGGCAGACGCGATTCGCTCCCGATGCCCGGGCGTTGCTTGCCTTGGGGTTGGTGCACCCCTCGACCAGTACCAGCGTGGCTGCCAACGGCAGCGGGAACTCACAACATTAAGCGCACGGCGGGCATCTCATTCCGTGGCCCCCCTCCGGTACCATCGCGTGGAGTTGGCCGCTGGCGAAGTTGGATGCTTCACCGGCAGAGCCCCGAAGCGGTGGTGGGCCGCGCCTTTAGGCAGCGGCGAGGAGGGGGGTAGGGTCAAGCGGCCGGTTCCTGCAGAGTTTCCCCATCCGCCGAGCGAACCCCGATACCCTGCTGGTAAACGAGCGCACCGCCGAGTTGAGCGGCAGTGATGGCCAGGGCGTAGCCTACCGCTGCCGACCGCCTGCCCCGCCCGGGCTGCTGTCGGCGCACCAGTGACAAGGTGAAGGCAGCCAGCCCCAATGTGTTGATGAGCCCGTGCACCAGGCCGATGCGACGGGCATCACGGTTGTCAATGGCGTGCCAGTCGGCCAGACCGGTAACGGCAGCCAGCACCGCACCGGCCACGCCAATTCCGATCGCGCCGCGTGCGGCACTGCTCCACGGCTGACGGCCGCGGCGACCCGACATGGCGTCGAAGATCATGGCGGAGGTCCAGGCACCGAGTGGTACATCGGTGAGCATGGCGTGCAGGGGATGGCCGAAAGGCTCACCGTGCAGCCAGGCGCGGAGGGTACTCTCGCGGGGGCCGGCCTTCTCGAAGGCTGTATCGAGGCCGCGATGAAGGGCATCAGCCAGCGGGTCCACCCAGGCCTGCTGAGCCGCAGTGTGAGCAAGGGTACGGGGCATAGCGGGTGCGATAGCCGCAGGCACGTTGGAGTTGGCTCACGGCTCTGCAATTTGCCGCGTCTTGTAAACTGATAGACGCATGCATGAACCCATCACGCTGAAGAACTGGATTGGCGGCCGCTGGATTGAGTCGAGCTCGGGGGCGACGCTGGAGCGCTACAATCCGGCCGATACTCGCGAGTTGGTGGCGCGTGTGCCCGCCTCCCATGCCGCCGATGCGGAGGCCGCCCTGGCGGCGGCCGCGGCCGCCTATCCGGGGTGGAGGGCCACGCCCGCGCCACGCCGGGCCGAGATTCTGTTCCGCGCCGCGCAACTGCTGGTGGAGCGCAAAGAGGCCTATGCCGCCACCATGACGCGGGAGATGGGCAAGGTGCTGGAAGAAACCCGCGGCGATGTGCAGGAAGCGGTGGACATGCTCTACTTCATGGCGGGCGAGGGGAGGCGGCTGTACGGACAGACGACACCTTCGGAGCTGGCCAATAAAATGTGCATGACGACGCGTGCGCCGTTGGGGGTGGCGGCGCTGATCACGCCGTGGAACTTTCCCATGGCGATCCCCAGTTGGAAGCTGGCGCCGTGTTTGTTGTGCGGCAACACGGCGGTGCTCAAGCCGGCCGAGGACACGCCGCTGTCGGCCATGAATTTCGTGCAGACACTCACCGACGCAGGGCTGCCGCCGGGGGTGGTTAATGTGGTATTCGGGCGTGGGGCGGAGGCGGGCGCGCCGCTGGTGACCGACGCCCGCAGCCGCATCGTGAGCTTCACCGGCTCGACCGCGGTGGGCAGGGAAGTGGGACAAAAAGCGGCGGCGGGGTTCAAGCACTGCAATCTGGAGATGGGGGGCAAGAACGCCATCATCGTGCTCGACGATGCCGACCTGGAGTTGGCGGTGGATGGCTGCCTGTGGGGGGCGTTCGGGACCAGCGGGCAGCGCTGCACCGCCACCAGCCGCATTATCCTGCAGCGGGGCATCCATGACCGTTTTTTGGCGGCGCTGGAGAAGCGGGCGCGGGGGCTGAAGCTGGGCAACGGGCTGGCAGCCGGGGTGCAGGTGGGCCCGGTGGTCAACGCCAAGCAAATGCAGCGGATTCTGGACTATATCGCGGTGGGCCAGGGGGAAGGGGCCCGGCTGGTGCTGGGGGGCGAGCGGGTGACGAGCGGCGACTGCGCCCTCGGATACTTCGTTGCGCCCACCATCTTCGCCGGGGTGAAACCGAAGATGCGCATCGCCCAGGAAGAGATCTTTGGCCCGGTGGTTTCGCTGCTGAGCTGCGAGGGCCTGGAAGACGCCATCGCCATCGCCAATGATGTACCCTACGGGCTTTCCTCGTCGCTGTACACGGCGAATGTGAACGCCGCGTTTCGCGCCCTGCGCGATCTCGATACCGGCATTGTCTACGTCAATGCGCCCACCATCGGCGCCGAGGTTCATCTGCCCTTCGGCGGAGTACGCAACACCGGCAACGGCCACCGCGAGAGCGGGCTGGCGACGCTCGAGGTGTACAGCGAGTGGAAGACGATGTACGTGGATTTCAGCGGCCGCCTGCAGCGGGCGCAGATTGATACAGGGGAATAGACCATGATTATTGGCGTGCCGCGCGAACTGAAAGATCATGAAACCCGGGTGGGGCTGGTTCCCGGAGGGGTGCATGAGCTCACCAGCCTGGGGCATCAGGTGCTGGTCGAGGCCGGCGCCGGGCAGGCGTCGTTCTTTGACGATGAAGAGTACAAGCGGGCGGGCGCGGAGATGGTCTCCTCACCCAAGGAGGTGTGGTCGCGGGCGGAGATGGTGTGCAAGGTCAAGGAACCGATTGAGCCGGAGTACAAATTCTTTCGCCCGGGGCTGGTTCTGTTCACCTATCTGCATCTGGCGCCGCTGCCGGAGCTGACCGAACATTTGCTGCAAAAGGAAGTGACCGCCATCGCCTACGAGACGGTGAGCGATGGACCGGGGCGGCTGCCGCTGCTGGAGCCCATGAGCGAGGTGGCCGGACGGCTGGCGGTGCAGGTGGGAGCGCAGTTTCTGGAGCGCCGGTACGGCGGGCGCGGCATGTTGCTGGGCGGGGTTCCCGGGGTGCGGCCGGCACGTGTGCTGGTGATCGGCGGCGGAATCGTGGGGACCAACTCGGTCAAGATGGCGGCCGGGCTGGGGGCGGTGGTGACGGTGGCCGACCGCAGCGCGCTGCGGCTGCGGCAACTCGACGATCAGTTCGGCGGACGGGTGATCACCATGTATGCCAACCCGGCCAATATTGCCGACGCGGTGCGGGAGGCGGATTTGCTGATCGGCGCGGTGCTCATTCCCGGCGCCAGCGCACCCAAGCTGGTAACGCGAGACATGGTTTCGCATATGAAGCGCGGGGCGGTCATCGTGGACGTTTCCATTGATCAGGGGGGCTGCATTGAGACCGCCCATCCGACCACCCATACGCATCCGTCTTACATTGAGATGGATGTGGTCCACTACTGCGTGACCAACATGCCGGCCGCCGTGCCGCGGACCTCCACGCTGGCCCTCACCAACGCCACCTTCGGATATGTGCGCAAGCTGGCGGACCATGGCTTTATCGAAGCGGTGAAGTCGGACGAGGGCCTGCGCGCGGGGGTCAACACCTATCGCGGCACGCTGACCTACGCCGCCGTGGCCGAGGCCCAGAGCCGCCCTTATAAGCCTTGGGGCGAGTTGATATAATTGAAGCGTGCGTGATCCATCCCACGAAGCCGTGGCTGTCCTGCCGGAGGGACGGGAAGCGGCGGTGTTGCAGGCGCTGGTAGAGACCTATCTGGCCACCGGTGCGCCGGTAGGCTCGCGCGTATTGTCGGAGACGCAGTTGACCGGTATTTGCTCGGCCACCGTGCGCGGTGTATTCGGCGACCTGGATCGGGCCGGGTTCCTGACCCAGCCCCACACCTCGGCGGGCCGTGTGCCCACCACCAAGGCAATTCGATGGTGGCTGCAGCAGCTGGCGTCGCCGCTGCCCGCCGCGGACCAGCAGGCGGCACAGAAACTGGAACACTCGCTGCGGGCGGCGGGCGACGAGACCACGCTGTGGTTGCGCGCCTCGGAGTTCCTGTCGGAGTATTCGCGGCAAGTGGGGATGGTGGCGCTGGCGCCCTGGCGCGATGCCGGACTCAAGTATTTGCGCTTTTTCCGTCTGACGGATCGCCGGGTGCTGGCCATTCTGGTGGCCACCGACGGCCAGGTGCGGGAACGTGTGGGGCGCGTGCCGGAGGCCTATACGCAGGCGGAGTTGGACGAAGCATCACGATTCTTCAATCAGACGTTCAGTGGCGCCACGCTGACCCGCATCCAAAAGGAACTCTGGCATCGGCTGGAAGAGGAGCGCGCCGCCTACGATGCACTGCTCAAGCGGGTGGTGGTGCTGTCGCACTGCGGGGTGCTGGAGATGCAGGACGGCGGCGAGGTTTACTTCCAGGGCGCCAGCCATCTGGCGGGCATGCTCGACCCCACCCGGCTGGCGGAGATGCTGGAACAACTGCAGCAGAAGGAACGCTGGCTACAACTGCTCACCGGCATAGATGCCGGCGGGACGGGCGAGTGGGTGGAATGGTCGCAGGCGAAGGAATCCACCGAGCCCCGGCGCTGGGTGCGGGTGCGGGTGGGCCTGGACGAGGGGATGCCGGAGCTGTCGCTGATCAGCGCCAACTATGGCGCGGGGGCGATTGGCATTTTGGGATCCACGCGCATGGAATATCAGCGGGCGCTGGGCGCGGTGGCGCTGGTGCGCGAGGTATGCCGGCGGGTGCTGGGAGAAATGGCCACGTAACATGTCCGAACCTGATTTCAATCCGAACGACACGCTGATCGGCCCCGAGCGCGAGCTGCCGGCCAATGAACCGGCGGGGGAGCTGGAGGGGGAGGTGCAGCGCCTGACCGCCGAGCGGGACGGCCTGCAGGACAAACTGCTGCGGGCGCTGGCGGACGCCGACAACGCGCGCAAGCGGTTTGCCCGCGACCTGCAGGAGGCGCACTCGCGGGCGATCACCGAGGCGGTGCGGCCGTTTCTCCCGGTACTCGACAGCTTCGAGCTGGCGGCGGCGCACGCCGCGACCGGCGCCAACACCGAGATGCGCAACGGCCTGCAGGCGCTGCAGCGCCAGCTGATGGACGCGGTGCGCAAGGCGGGGCTGGAGCCGGTGGACGCCACCGGCCAAAGTTTCGATCCGCATCTGCACGAGGCGCTGGAGATGGTGGACACCGACGCCGTGCCCGAGGGGCAGGTGGTGGAACAACTGCAGCGCGGTTACAAGCTGCGCGACCGCCTGGTGCGCCCGGCGATGGTGCGCGTGGCGCGCCGCGCCTCCTGACCCCGGCATGAGCGAAAAACGAGACTATTACGAGATCCTCGGCCTGAGCCGCGAGGCCGGGGAGGCGGAGATCAAGAGCGCCTATCGGCGGCTGGCGATGAAGTACCATCCCGACCGCAACCAGGGCGACGACGCCGCCGAAGAGGCGTTCAAGCAGGCGTCGGAGGCCTACAGCGTGCTCTCGGACAGCCAGAAGAGGTCGCAGTACGACCGTTTCGGCCACGCCGGAGTGGGGAACAACGGCGGCGGCTTCGACCCCAGCGCCTTTACCGACTTTGCCGACATCTTCGGGGATTTCTTCGGCTTCGGCGATCTGTTCGGCGGGAGCCGCCGGCCGCGCAAGGGTGCCCAGCGGGGCGGCGATCTGCGCTACGACCTGGAAATTTCCTTTGAGCAGTCCATGGAGGGCGCCGAAGTCGAGATCAAGTTTCCGCGACTGACGGTGTGTGAGTCCTGCCAGGGGAAGCGGACCCGGGGCGGGGCGCCGCCCTCGGCGTGCACCACCTGCGGAGGCCGGGGCCAGGTGCGCTTCCAGCAGGGATTTTTCAGCGTGGCGCGCACCTGCTCGGCCTGCGGGGGAGCGGGCGTGGTGATCCACGATCCCTGTCCGCTGTGCCGGGGGCAGGGGCGGCTGCAGCGGGAGATCCGGCGCACGGTGGCGGTGCCGGCGGGGATTGAAGAAGGCATGCAGCTGCGGCTCAGCGGCGAAGGCGAAGCGGGGGTCGGCGGCGGTCCGGCCGGGGACCTGTATGTGCTGATTCACGTGCGGGCGCACCCGTTTTTCCATCGCAAGGGGACGGAGTTGATCTGTTCGATCCCGATTTCGTTTCCGCAGGCGGCGCTGGGGTGCAGCGTGCGGGTGCCCACGCCGTGGGGGGAGGAGTCGGTGACGGTGGCGGCGGGCACGGCGAGCGGAGCGGAATTGACGCCGCTCAAGGGGAAGGGCGCGCCGCGGGTGAACGGACGCGGGCGGGGCGACCTGCACGTGTTTGTCCAAATTGAGGTGCCGAAGAAGCTGACGCGGGAGCAGAAGCAGCTGCTGCAGGAACTGGACCGGCTGATGCCCAACCAGAACCTGCCGCACGACGCCGGCTTGTTCGAAAAAGTCCGCGATCTGTTCGGCTAGCCCATGTCGCGCCGCCGCTTTTTTGCCGATGCGCTGGCGCAGGGCGCGGCGCGGCTGGAGGGCACCCACGCCCATCATCTGGCGCAGGTGCTGCGCGCCCAGCCCGGGCAGGAGTACGAGCTGGCGTTTGCCGGACGCATCTATCTGGGCCGCATCACCGGGGTGCGGGCGCAGCGGGTGGAGTTTGAGGTAGTCGAAGAGCTGCCCCAGCCCGTGGCCGAGCGGCCGGTCGAGTTGGGGATGGCGCTGTTCAAGTTTGACCGCTGGGAATGGATGGTCGAGAAGGCCACCGAGCTGGGGCTAACGCGTCTCACGCCCTTGAGCTGCCGCCGCACCGATCCCAAACTGGTCGCCGCGGCGGCGGGCCGCCGGACGCGCTGGCTGCAGATTGCGCGGGGGGCGGCGGAGCAGTCGCGACGCGCGTCGTGGCCCGAAATCATGCCGCCGCAGGCGCTGAGCGCCTGGCTGGCACTGCCGCACGCGGGGACACGCCGGTTGCTCTCGGAGGCGCCGGAGGCGCCGATGCTGACCGCCGCCCCCGGCGCCGTGGTGCTGTTGGCGGGACCCGAAGGCGGGCTGGCGGAGGAGGAAGCGGCGGCGGCGGTGAACCTGGGTTTTGCGCCGGTATCGCTCGGTGCCCGCATTCTGCGCTGTGAAACCGCCGTGTTGGCGGCGCTGGCACGGCTGATTTGAGCCGGACAGCCGGCTCTTGTTAGTGGCCGGCGAGCCAGCCGGCGCGCAACTGTTTCTGAGCCGCGGTGGCCGTGGGTACATCCACCAACTTGCAATCGGTGGCGTGAGGGGCCTCGGGGGTGAGGGTAAGCGTCAGGTCGGCGCCGTGGGCGGTGACCTCCACGGTGGCCACGCGGCCCGCCGGAAGCGCATCGAGAGGAGAGGGCCCGCCACGCAAGCCGCGGCCGCGCCCCCCGGCGTCGGCTGCCGCGGCGGGTAGCGGAGCCCCATTGACGGAGACGATCACCATGTCATTGCCAAACCCGGCGGCCTCCGCCGGACTGCCCGGGGCGACACCGCGCACCCGGTCACCGGCGAGGTACAGGCCGCTGAAACTTGCCGTGCCTTCGGGGGGCACGCAGGCGAGGCTGAGCCCGACGCCGGCGAGGTAGTGGTCGTAGTCCAGCGGTTGCGTGCCGGCGACGTAGTCGTGGAAGAAGCCGGCGTAGCTGACGCCCGCCACCGCCTCCACCGCGTGCTGGACGTCGAGGTCGGTATAGCCGCGTCCGGGAAGGTAGTAGGTGGCGCGGGGCGCGTGGTAGGTGTTTTGCCAGAGCCAGCGCATCACGTCGTTGAGGGACTTTTGGCCCTGGCTGCGGGTGCGCAGGTCGAGATCGAGGACAACCGCGATTTGCTCGCCGCGACCGTAGTAGGAGATGGTGGTGATGCCGGTGTTGGTCTGCTGGCGCAGCGGGGTGGCATCGTGGAACCAGGCGGTGAGGGATGAGTCCTCGGCGCTCATCAGGCGGTAGGCGGGCGCGGTGAGCGAGTTGCCGAGACTGCGGCCGAGACTGGCCAGGTAGGCGTCGGAGGTTTCGAGTCCGGCGCGCAACACGCTGATATCGCCGTAGTACTGGGTGAAGCCTTCGCCCACCCAGAGCGACGGGGTGGGGTTGATGGCTTCGTAGTTCCACGGGCCCAGCGCCGCCGGACGGATGCGTTTGATGTTCCACTGGTGGAAAAATTCATGCGCGGCATCGTCAAACGCCCCCTCCAGACCGCGGTCGCTGCCCAGGCCCTCGGGGATCATGATCTGGGTGCCGAAGAGGTGCTCCATGCCATCAGAGCTGCCGGGATCGAAATGAAAGAAAAAGGTATAGGTGTCGAGGTCGTCGGGAGCGACGACGGCGTTTTCGGTCCGGACGAGTTTTTCCAGGCCGGCGAGCAGCGCCTGGCGATTGCCGGCGTTGGTGGCCGGGGTGGCAAAGTCGTGGATGAGGACGCGGTAGGTCTTGCCGTCGGCCTGAAATGAATCGAGGGTGAAGTTGGGAGCGGCCTCGGTGGGGGCATCAATGAAGATGTCGTAGTTGGGAAACCAGAGGTGGGTCTGGTTGAGTTGGCCGAGTTCGTTGAGCACTTTCCAATCGGACGGGGCCTCGATGTCGAGGGTGACGGGATTGGGCTTGTCGCCTTCGAGGTACATGTAGACGGGGCCGCCGTTGAGGTTGGCATGGGCGGCATCCACCTGGAAGAAAGAGCCATTGAGCGGGGTGTTGCCGTAGACGCGGTACTGCCAGCGGATTTGGCGGCATCGGCCGTTGTCCACCTGCCAGGTGTTGGGGTCCACACGGTGGAAGGGCAGGGGCGCGCCGCCGGCGGCGCAGTGGGCCTGGGGTTGCTGTACGTTGACCGCGAAGTTGTAGATGGAGTAACGACCGGGGTACCAGGCGGGCAGAAGAATGCGGGTAGAGGGAGTGGGGGTGGGGGCGACCAGGGTGACGTTGGCGAGGTGGTTGTTGGGGTGGGTGAGGTCGAGGGTGTACTGCATCGGCGGGAGGCCGGCAGGGCCTGCCAGCGCGCGGAGCCAGGCGGCATCAGGCTGGCCGGACTGGGCGGCGGCCAGACTACAGGTGAGCATGACCGTGGCGACCAGGCAAAAACCTTTGGATCGAGGCATGTGTATCTCCCAAAGAATTATGGACGCCCGCAGTGGCTCACGGCGTCTCCAAGTTGGCGCGTTCCGACATTGTAGACGGCAGGCGCAGGCCCTGGCGGCTGAGTCCCCACAACACCGGCACCAGCAGCAGGAGTGGGGCATAGAGCCACCAGCAGGTGGTGGCCACGGTGTAGTCGCGCAGCGGGTCCAGCATGTTGCCCCAGGTCGGCCAGGGTTGCGGCAGGCCGAGGCCGACCAGTTCGAGGCTGACTTCGGCGCTGATGGCCGCGGCGACCAGCAGGGCGAAATAGGTGGCGACCAGACCGCGCAGGTTGGGCCAGAGATGGCGGCGCAGAATGTGCGCCCGGGAGGCGCCCATGGCCTGGGCGGCGAGAACGAACTCGCGCTGCATGAGGGCGCGGCCGGCGCTGTAGAAAGCCCAGGCGGCCACCGGCCAGGCGGCGGCGGCAAATAAAACGATCAGGGTGCAGGCAATATCGCCGGTGGAGGCGTCGAGGGGCAGGGCGGCGCGCACGGCCACCAGCACAAACATCCAGGGAAGGCTGCGGCAGATCTCACCGCACTGACGCATCACCGCGGCGGGCCTGGGGCCGGCGGCGGCGGCCAGACCGGCGCCGGCGGCGAGGGCGAGGGCGGGAGCGGCCATGCCGAGGGCCAGCAGCGTGGTCAGGCCGGTGGCTACGAGCAGGCGCGAGCCGACATCGCGTCCGAACTCGTCGGTACCGAGCCAATGGGCGCGGGAGGGCGCTTGCAGAGCGGCAGGGCGGTCCTGGGCGCGGAACGACAGGGGCGCCAGCCACGGTCCGACAACGGCCAATGCCAGCCACAGCCAAAGGGCCGAACGGTAGAATCGTGGTCTCATGCGCCCCCGTTTCCGGCGGCCAGGCGGCGCGCGGGGCGGAGTTGCGGGTTGAGCCATGCCTGGAGCAGATCGGAGGCCAGATTGGCGGCGATGACCACCAGGCTGGAGAGCAGCACCAGGGCGGCCAGCACGGGCATGTCGCGGGACTGCGCCGCCTGCAGCGAAAGTTGGCCGAGCCCGGGCCAACCGAGCAGCGGCTCGAGCACCACCAGTTCGATCAATGCCTGGGAAACGGTCAGCGAGGCGACCGGCACCAGCACATCGGCGGCATTGGGAAGGGCATGGCGCAACCAGAGGCGGGCGGGGGAGAAACCGAGGGCACGACCCTGCTGCAGGAAACCGCGTTCGGCCACCTCCGCCAGAGTTTGAGCCGCCTGGAAATACACGGTGGGGAGAAATGCCAGCCCCAGAACCAATGCCGCAAGCCAGGGAGCGGTTCCGCTACCCGGCTGGGGGAGCCAACCGACCGGCGCCCACACCAGCGCGAGGATGGCCAGCACACCCAGGGGAAGGGAAGTGAGCAGCGAGGCAGCGGCATGAAAACCGCCCCCCATGATTCGCCGGCCGCGACGGCGGCCGGTTTCTCCCAGCCAGGCCGGCAGCAGGGCCAGAGTCAGGCCCAGACCCCAGGCGCCGGCCAGACCCAGGGCCAGCAATTCGGCGCTGGCCGGGATACGCTGGCGTAGTAAGCTGAGCACCGGACGATGCGACTCCAACGACACGCCCAAGTCGCCATGCACGGCCGCCTCCAGCCAGGCCGCGAGGCGCTGGGGGAGGGATTGCTGCGGAAGATATTCGGCGCGCAGATGGGCCAGTTCGGCGGGCGCGATGGCGGGATCGAGCTCGAGGGCGGAGAAGGCGTCGCCCGGGGTGAGCTGGGCGAGGGCAAAACACAGCACCAGCGCCGCCAAAACAGTGATCAGCGCCGCGGCAAGGCGGCGGCCCAATCGAAGCAGCATGTGGCTGCCAGCATAGCGCAGGCGGCGGCGCTTATGCTGATGTCGCTGGTTTCTGTCCGGGCGCAAGTCGCCCCGATCCGAGGCGGGGGGGTGTTCGGCGGACAACTGAGGGTTCCGATTGCCAGTGCGCCGCAGACCTTCAACCCGGTGTTCGGCACCGACGCCAGCGCCAAGTTGATCGCCAGCCTGACCCAGGCGGACCTGATGCACATCAACCCGCGCACACTGGCGGTGGAGCCGGCACTGGCGACGGCGGTCGAGCACCGCACCCCGACGCGCTGGATTGTCCATCTGCGGCGCGGGGTGCGTTTCAGCGACGGCGAGCCCTTCACCGCCCAGGACGTGGCGTTCAGCTTTCGTGTGTATACAGACGAAAAACTGGATCCGCCGGGACGCGAGTTGCTGACGGTGAACGGCAAGCCGATCACCTGCAAGGTGGTGGACGAGACCACGGTGGAGATGGACCTGCCGGCGCCGTTGGCGGTGGGCGACCGGGTTTTCGACAGCGTTTGGATGCTGCCACGGCACAAGCTGGCGAGCGCCTATGAGGCCGGCAAGTTCGAACACGCGTGGGATAGCGGGACGGCGCTGGGCGAGCTGACGGGTTTGGGGCCGTTCCGGGTAGCCGGGTTGCAACCGGGGCAGGAAATTCGGCTGGAACGGAACCCGCAGTTTTGGCGCAGCGATGCCCAGGGCCGGCGCCTGCCGTTTCTGGACAGCATCGTTCTGCCGGAGATCGCCGACTCCAACCTGCGGCTCACCATGTTTCTCCGCGGGCAACTGGACGGGTTGCCGCAGATCAACAGTGGTGACGCGGCGCGTTTGGGGCGCCTTGACTGTTGCCGGGTTCTGGACGCCGGCGCCGGTCTGAACCCGGAGATGCTGGTGCTCAACCAGGCTCCGGGAGGGGATGCGGCGCGGGACTGGTTCCGGGAGGTGTTGTTCCGGCGAGCCATCAGCCTGGCGGTGGACCGCGACAACCTGGTGCGCAACGTGTACGGCGGCAAAGCGCGGGCGCTGGCCTCGCTGACCAGCCCCAGCGCAGGCCAGTGGGTTGATCCCACCCCGCCGCCACGGCAGAACCTTGAGCAAGCGCGGCGGCTGCTGCAACAAGCCGGCTTTCAATGGCGGGCAGGGCGCTGGTATGACCACGCCGGACATGCCGTCGAGTTTTCGCTGATCTATCCCTCCTCCAACGCCGACCGCGGGCGGATTGCGGTCTTCTTGCAGGAGGATTTGCGCAAACTGGGCATAGCGGTGCAGGTGACGCCGCTCGATTTCAATTCCTATCTGGACCGGCTGGCGCACCGCCGCGACTTTCAAGCGGCGCTGCTGGGCTTGTCCATTCCGGACGCCGACCCGAACGTGGAGGGCAGCGAGTGGAGCCTGGACGGCGGGGCGCACTTCTGGAATCTGGCGCCGCAGCATCCGAGTGCCTGGGGGCGGCAGTTGGATACGCTGTTCCGGCGGCAGTTGACCAGCACCGATCCGGAGCAGCGGCGGCGCGACTATGCCGCCCTGCAGGCGATCGAGCGGGAGCAGTTGCCGTTCATACCGCTGGTGGCGCCCGACATTCTGGCGGCGGCGCGCCGGACGCTGCAGGGGGCCCAGGCGGCGCTGCTGCCCCCGCACCTGCTGTGGAATGCCGATCGGCTGTACTGGCCGGTCGCGAACCATTAGCCGGGGCTGCTATGCTTTGGGGGAAGCTCCCCCGCCATGTCCGCGCCCATGCCGGTTCCGGATTCGCCCCTCACCCTGCTGCAGGACGCGGAGGCCTTTCGCGCCTTCGTCGCCCGGCAAGGGCCTCCCGATCGCGCCTATTTTGTCGCGCAGGCGGAGGCGCTGGCGCAGGCGGGGCGGCAGGATCCGCATCCGGCGAGGCCGTGGGCCGAGGCGCTGGTGGAACAGGCGCGCGGCGGCGGAGTGCGGGCGCACCTCGGGCTGGCGCTGCGGGCGCGGGGCAACCTGGCGTTTTTGAGCGGCGATTACGGGCAGGCGGTGGAGGATTACCGCGCCGCGGTGGCGGAGTTTGAGGGGGAAGAGGTCGAGCAGGGACGCACCCTGAGCTCGCTGCTGCATCCGCTGGCCATGCTGGGCGACCACCAGGGCAGCCTGGAGGCGGCGCAGGCGGCGCGCGGCTGCTTCGAGCGGGCCGGAGATCCGCGGCGGCTGGCGCGACTGGACATCAATCTGGCGAGCGTGTGGTTCCGTGAAGACAAGTTCACGGAGACGCTGGAGGCCATCGAACGGGCCGAGGCGGGGTTGCAGGCCTGCGACCCGGAGCAGGAAGACACCGAGGCCTGGGCGGCGATCCGGGTAACGCGGGCGGTGGTGCTGATCAACCTGGCGCGTCTCGATGAGGCCGAACAAGCCTACCAGGAGGCCCGCGATTACGCCCGGGTGCATCAATTGCCGGGGCTGGCGGCGCAGGCGGAGTACAACATCGGCTACCTGTATTTCCTGCGTGGGCAGCATGTGCAGGCCATCCACGCCCTCGATCAGGCGCGCGAGACGGCGCGCGCCGCCGGGGACAAGCTGCACCTGGCGCTGTGCGATCTGGACGAGGCGGACGTGTGCATCGAGATGCATTTATACGCCGACGCGCTGCGGCTGGCGCACTCCGCGTTGACCCAGTTTCAGGCGCAGGGCATGCCCTACGAGCAGGGCAAGGCGTTGTCGAACCTGGCCATGGCGGAGTTGTTTCTGGGGCACCAGAATGCCGCACTGGAGCGGCTGCAAGAGGCGGAAGCGGTGTTTGCGGCGGCGCAGAACGAGTTCTGGGTGCACATGGCGGCCCTGTACCGCGGGGTGGTGCTGCTGCAGATGGGACGAAGCTACGAAGCCCTGCCGCTGAGCCGCCGGGTGGGGGAATTCTTTGAGCAGCGACGGGCCCGAACGAAGGCCATCTACGCCAGAATTTTGCAGGCACGGGCGCTGCTGGCGACGGCGGATCCGGACGCGGCGGGGGCCACGGTGGAGCGCGTGCTGATGGAGTTGCAGGGCTTGCGCGCGCCCTGGCTGGAGGGGCAGGCGCACATCGTGGCGGGGGAACTGGCGGAAGCCCGCGGGGAGCGCGCCGCGGCGCTCGCGGCCTATCAGCGGGCCATGACCGCCATCGAAGCCATCCGCGGTCAGATCAACTTCGACGAGCTGCGGATTTCCTTTTTGCGCGACAAGAGCCGCATTTATGAGCGCGCCGTGGCCCTGCTGCTGGACGATCCCCAGCCGAACGCCGAGGCGATTTGGGCGCAGATCGAACGCGCCAAGTCGCGCGCCCTGGCGCAGGTCATGACCGGAGGCTTCACGGCGCTGCAGCCGGGAGCGGGGGAAGGCAGCCGCGTGGTGCACCAGATGCACCGGCTGCGGGAGGAACTGAGTTGGTATTACCGCCGCTTGAACGCCGAGGAAGCCGCGGCGGTGGCCGCCCCGGGAGCCGGAGGCGTGGAGGCGGTGCTGGAGGCGATCCAGTCGCGCGAGCAGGAGCTGCTGCGCGCCATTCGGGAGCTGCCGGCGAGTGAATCGCGGCACTGGGAGAGCGAGGCGGGGGCCAGCCCGGAGAGTCTGCGGGCGGAACTGGCCGGGGTGAACCTGGTGGAGTACTTTCCCTGCGGGGAGAACTTCATGGCCGTGGTGGCGGGGCCGGGCGGGATGCGGGTGCGGCGGCTGGAGGGCGAGCGCGGCACGGTGGAAGCCGCCCTGCGCCTGCTGCGCGCCCAGGTGGGCCGGGAGGCGATGGGGAGCGAGTACTATCATCGCCGCGGCGCCGGGCTGCAGCAGGCCACCGAATCGCATCTGCGGCTGCTGCACGAGATTCTCATCGCGCCGCTGATGCCGTGGTTCGATCAGCCCCACCTGGCTTTTGTGCCGCACGGCATGCTGCATGCGCTGCCGTTTGCGGCGCTGCGTGACGGATCGGGCTGGCTGCTCGATCGGCACAGCACCTCGCTGGCCCCCAGCGCGCGGATGTGGATGCAAATGGCGCG
Source organism: Terriglobales bacterium (assembly GCA_036561225.1). Classification (GTDB taxonomy): domain Bacteria; phylum Acidobacteriota; class Terriglobia; order Terriglobales; family SCQP01; genus SCQP01. Next base: position 1,765 of record DATBPS010000048.1, on the reverse strand, counting down.
GCAGGCGCCCAGCCCGTTCCGAGGCGGCATGCTGGTGGCACCCGAGGCCCAGGCAGCGGCGGAGGAGATCGCCGCCGTGCAGCGCGTTTGCCCGACACTCGCACTGCTGACTGGGACGGAGGCGAGCCTGGAGCGGGTGCGGACGGCGGCGGGCGCCGCCGCCCACCTCCACCTGGCGGTGCGCACCGTGCGCCACGGCGAGCAACCCAATGCAGCCGCGGTCCCGGTGGCGGATGGGCGCTTGAACGTCATTGATATTGTCAACCTGCGGCTCCAGGCCGATCTGGTGGTGCTGGCGGGAGTGGGGAGCACGCTCGGGGATCTGGCCCACGCCGACGAGACTCTCGGCCCGGCCCGCGCCTTTCTCCACGCCGGCGCTCGTGCCGTGCTCTATACCTTGTGGCCGCTACCCGACACGTTGTCGGCCGAGTTCCTGGAATGCTTTTATCGCGCCTGGAACGGCGGGCAACTGCCGCCGGCCACCGCTCTGCACCGTGCCCGGACCGAATTTCGGCGGCGCTACTCCCATCCGTACTTCTGGGCGGCGTTTCAGTTGTACGGCAGTTTGCAGTGAGCCGCTGGCGGCAGGGCCCGAGATGCCCCGGCGACATGGGGCAAGATCGCAGGGCCAGGGGTGCGAAATTCGGAACGGTGCGCCCCTGCCGGGTAGCGACTTTTGGGAAGGGGCGAGAAGCAAGTGGCGCGAGGCCGCAGCCGGAGACGGCGAGCCACGCAGAAATGCCGCGCCGCGCCGCTTATCGCCCCGCCCCACTCCAGGCTTAGCGGCCTTGCGCCAGCCGTTGCGCCAGGCGCGGCGGCAGGCCGGCCTCGAGGATGCGCTTCTGCGCCGCCTCCAGGTCGTAGGGCACGCGGTGAAACTCCACCGTGCCGGATTCGGGATCGAAGAGCACAAACGCCGCCCGCCAGTCATGATCGCGCGGCTGGCCCACCGAGCCGGGATTGATGAGATAACGCTCCTCCGGCCGCAAGCGCAGTTCATGGTGATGCCCGCCGGCGTGGACTCCCGGGTGAGCCTCGGCGGCGGACTCCAGGCGGTGTACCTGATCATCACCGAGTACAAAGCCTCCCTGAAGATGCGAGTGGCCAAACCAGTGCACCGCGGCCGTGCTGGCGGCGAACGAGGCGGCCGCCTGCACCGGGTCGAGCAAGTACTCGTCCTCGTCCAGCGGCGAGCCGTGTACCAGAGCGTGGTCGCGCCAGGGCAAGGGGCCGGCGGGCAATTGTTGCAGCCACTGCCGTTGACCCGGGTCGAGGCTGCGGTGGGTCCATTGGGCCGCGGTGGCGGCCACCGGATTGAACCACTCGATGCCGTAGAGGGAAGCGCAGGCGCGGTCGTGATTGCCGCGGATGATCACCGGGGTATGGGCATGTACCCAGGCGCTGGCCTCGTTGGGACTGGCGCCATAGCCGACCACATCGCCCAGGCAAACGCTGGCGTCGTAGTCGCCGGCGGCATCCAGCACCGCCTGCAGCGCCTCCCAGTTGGCGTGTACGTCGCTGTAGATGAGGACTTTCAGAAGGGCACCCGTTTCAGTGTCTGCCTATCATCGCAGATTTACCCGGAGGAGGTGCGTGCCGCCAGAGCGGCGCGCAATTCCCGCAGTTCCCGCTGTAAGTCGCCGAGGCGGGCGAACACGGCGGTGGCGCGCAGCCACTGGCGGTGCTCAAAGGCGGGCGAGCCGGAGAACATTTTGCCGGCGGGCAGATCGCCGTGGGTGCCGCTTTGGGCGGTAATGATGGCGCC
>DATBPS010000047.1:0-50268 GCA_036561225.1 Terriglobales bacterium | reverse complement strand
CCCAGCCCGGCAGCCGGCTGCCACGCTCACTTACAGGCGTGCAGGTCGTACCAGGAGGCGGCGCCCAGGGCGCCGGGCCACCAGCGCCGGGCACGCATCGTGGCGGCAGCGCGGCTGCATGCCCGGCCGGCGGTCGCCCAGCCTGCCCAGCGGCCCTCATCGCCGAAGCGCTGGTCACGGCGGACGGCGGCGGCGATGCGGCCGGCCGCGGCGGCTTCGTCCAACCAGCGGCGAGGCAGTTCGGCGCCAAACAATCCGGACGTGCCCAACGCAAAACGGGTGGGAACATAATCGCCTTCCAGCGCCTTGCGGGGCGGCCGGCGGGCGGGATTGAGCGCCTGATTCACCACTTGAAACTGCGAGTATCCCAGCTCGCGCAAGCGCCGCAGGGGTTCCAGCGCGGCCTCGGGCGAAGCCAGATTGAGCTCGATCGATACATACGGAGGCCGTGTTGCAAACTCCGCCAGCGCGGCCAGACATAGCAAGTCAGCGCCTTCAGTGCCAATCTTCAGGTAATAGGGCATGCCGTGCTCCTGCAGCAGCTCGCCAAACTGGCGGCCGGGAACCGTCTCCACCCGATGCGCCAGCCCGCGCGCCAGATTGCGCGCCGCGAAGCCGGGATCGAGCGTGCCCCACTCGTCTTTGTCAGGAAACACCCAGAAGCGCACTGGCCCATCCTCGGCTGCTACCGCGCAATGGACGATCTCCAGTTCGCCTGCGGCGACCTCCGCGGCGAAGGCCGGATGATTGTGCGCCACCACATCCGGCCGCGCCTCGATGCCCACCACCCGAAACCCCTTGGCCAGATAGAAGCGCGCGTCCAGCCCCCACAACATGCCGACGTCGTAGATCAGACGCGGCTGTTCGATCGCCGTCCGCACCGTTCGCGGGATGGGGAGCGGCAGTGTCACTTTATGAGCCATGCGAAATAAGAAGCGCTCCGCCGTGGTCAGGATGGCGGCCGGCTGGGCCCCACTTCCCGGCGCCATACCAATTCGGGAACCCGCAACACGCGTGGCGGGGCTGTTGGCCCACCAGCCTCAGGGCACTTTCCGGTCGTCCAACCCAGTTTTTCCTGACAGCCAACAGCCAAGAGCCAGGAGCTACGGCGCGCCACGCCGACTGTGTTAACCTCCGCGCATGCGATATTCATGCTTCAGTTGGCTGGCGGTCGCCGCCCTGGCGGTGGCGCCGTTGGCCGCGCAGACCCCGCCCGATGCCGTCACCCAATTGCTGCGCCAACTCACCCAGGCGCCCGGACCCTCGGGCTTCGAAGAACCGGTGGCGAAGATCATGGCGGCCGAGCTGGGGCCGCTCACCGCGGGCACGCTGCAATACGACGGCCTGGGTTCGCTCATTGCCCAGCAGGGAAACAGCGGCCCGCGCATCATGCTCGATGCCCATATGGACGAGCTGGGCGGCATGGTGCGCCGCATACGGCCGGACGGGTTTCTGTCCATGCAGATGCTGGGCGGATGGCTCGATCAGGCCCTGCCCGGCCAGCGCTGGACGATCATCGGCAGCCATGGCCCGGTCGAGGCGGTGACCATCATCCCCGACGTCCACATCGCCGGTGCGGCCGAACGCGGGCGCATGATCCCCAGGGATGAAATTTTTCTCGACGTGGGCGCGCGTTCGGCCGCCGACGTCGCCGCGCTGGGCATCGCCCAAGGCGACCCCTTCGTACCCTGGTCACCGTTTGAGGTGCTGGCCAACCAACGTTATGTCGGCAAAGCCTGGGACGATCGCATCGGCTGCGCGGTCATGATCGAGGTGGCCAGGCGTCTGGCGCAGGCGCCCCACCCCAATCAGATCTTCTACGCCGCCACCGTGCAGGAGGAGATCGGCGAACGCGGCGCGGCCACCGCCACCGAGGTCATCAAACCCGACATTGGCATCGCGCTCGAGGCGGGCATCACCAGCGACGTCCCCGGCGTCAGCCCCGAAGCCGCCCAGGAACGGCTGGGCGGCGGCCCGGGACTTTTCCTCTGGGATCCCAGCGAGCTCCCCAACCGCAAGCTGGTGGCCTGGATCGAAGCCGTGGCCCGACAGGCGGGCATCCCGCTGCAGACCGACCTGGTGGGTGGATACGGCGACGACTCGTCGGTGATTCAGAAAAGTAACGGCGGCGTGCCGACGGTGAATCTGGTCATCCCCACCCGCTACACCCACGCTCACAACGGCATGATCCAGCGCAGCGACTTTGATCGCACCGTGGACCTGGTGGTGGCCATCCTCCAGCACCTGGACCACGCCGCCGCCGCCCAAATCCGCGATTTCAGCCGGCCGTAACCGGCTAGCTCGCGCCGTTCATCTTGAGCAGCACTTTGCCGCCCTGGCGGGTCTGCGCCATCTTCAGCGCCTTGTTGAAGTCGTCGAGCGGATACCGGTCGGTAATGAACAGCGTCGGGTCCACCAGCCCGGCCGCCATCATGCGCAGCACATTGGGGTAGGTGCCATAGCCGGTGTTGCCCATGGCGCCGACGATGTTGGCCTTCTTCACCTGCAGGTTCTCGAGGAACACCGATACCCGGTGCGGGTCGCGGCCGATGATGATGATCTGGCTGCCGTTGGCGGCCGAGGCCTCCATGGCGACCACGCTCGACTGGAAGGCGCCGGCGCACTCCACCTGCACGTCGGCGCCGGCGCCTTCGGTGGCGTCCATCACGATTTTGGCGGCCGCGGCCGGATCGCCGGCGTCATACACCGCATGCGCGCCCACCTTCTCCGCCAGCGCGCGGCGGCCGGGGTTGGCTTCAAAACACAGCACCTTCGCCGCCCCGGTGGCGCGCAGCAGTTGGATCACGGCCAGGCCGATGGATCCCGCGCCGTAAACGGTGGCGTAGGCGCCGGGCTTGATGCGCGCCGCGCACTCGAACAGGGCGTTGTAGCCCACCGTGAACGGCTCGATCACCGCCCCCGCCTCCAGCGTCTTCGCCTTGCTGCCGAAGCGCGCCTGCAGATGGTTGATCTTCCAGCAGTTGCTCTCCGGCACGCGCAGCAGCTCGGCGCAGCCGCCGTTCATGGTGAACCCGACGTCATCGAGCACCTCGCACTGGTTGGGGAAGCCACGGCGGCAGGCCTCGCAGCGGTGGCAGCACACCATGTCGTCGAGGCACACCAGATCCCCCGCCTGCAGGTAGCGCACGTCGCTGCCGATGGCCACCACCTCGCCCGACACCTCATGGCCGGGCACGCTGGGGAAGCGCGCCATGCCGGGATACTTCATGTATCCCTGGGCATCGGTCTCGAAAAAGTGCAGGTCGCTGCCGCACAATCCGGCGGCGGCCACCTTGAGGATCACATCCTGCGGCCCCGGCTCGGGATCGGGCAGCGTGGTCACGGCGGCGGAAGGGTTCTTCCACACCGAGCTGCCGATGCGCGCCATGTGGGTGCGTTCTTCCTCGGCGGTGAGCGGATAGTCGGGACGGGGGGACCAGTCGGCGGAGATGAGAGCGGCTTTCATATTTGTGGTTACCAGTGGCCAGTGGCCGGTTGTCAGTTCATGTGGGCTGGACGGATGAGAACCCGGCAACGCTAGAAATTCTTCAGGCGCTGCACGGCGGCATCGAGGGTGGGGTCCACCTTCGAGTAGCAGAAGCGGATCTGGGCGGCGCCCAGTTTGGGGTCGTGGTAAAAGCTGGATCCGGGGACGGTGGCCACGCGCTTGGCGCGCACCATCCAGCGGGCAAACTCCTCGCCCCGGGCGCGGTCGAGGAAGGGGGTGACATCGCACATCACGTAGTAGGCGCCCTCCGGCGGCGCGCACCCGAAGCCGGCCGCCTGTAGCGCCGGGACGAAACGCGCCCGGCGGGCGGTGTAGTCGGCCCCCAGTTGGCGGCAGTACTCGTCGCCTTCGTTCAAAGCGTGGGCGGCGGCGATCTGCAGCGGCGCCGGCGCGCCCACCGTCAGAAAATCGTGCACCTTGCGGATGCCCCCCGCCAGCCGTTCCGGCGACAGCGCCCAGCCCACCCGCCACCCGGTGACGCTGAACGTCTTCGAGATGCCGCTGATCGTGATGGTGCGCTCCGCCATGCCGTCGAGCGTGGCCAGCGGGATGTGCGGGCGCCCGTCGTAGATGATGTGCTCGTAGATCTCGTCGGTGATCGCCAGGCAGTCCCACTGGCAGCACAGGTCGCGGATGAACTCCAGCTCGGCGCGGGTGAACACCTTGCCGGTGGGGTTGTTGGGCGTGTTCAGAATGATGGCCCGCGTCCGCGCGTTGAAGGCCGCCGCCAGTTCGGCGCGGTCAAAGTTCCAGCCCTCGGCCGACTGGCGCAGGGTCACGAAGCGCGGCACCGCGCCGCTCAGGATCGAGTCGGGGCCGTAGTTCTCGTAGAAGGGCTCGAACACCACCGTCTCGTCGCCCGGGTTGAGCACCGCCATCAGGGTCGAGATCATGGCCTCGGTCGAACCGCAGCACACCGTCACGTTGCGGTCGGTGGTGGGCATGCCGTACCAGCGCTGGTATTTGGCGGCGATCGCCTGGCGCAGTTCGGGATCGCCCCAGGTCACCGCGTACTGGTTGATGTCGCCGCGGATGGCGCGCACCGCCGCCTCCTTGATCAGATCGGGCGCGGGAAAATCCGGGAACCCCTGCGCCAGGTTCAGCGCGTCGTGCTCCATCGCCAGACGGGTCATCTCGCGGATGACGCTCTCGGTGAACTGCTCGACGCGGCGCGAAATGCCGCGCGCGGGGACGGTGGTGGTGGCACTCATTTCTGTTTCTCCGCCAGCGCCGGTGCCGGCTGGGTCAGGGTCACAGGATCATCATGGCCGGGGATGAGCACGCCCACGAAGCGGTCCAGTTTGCGGCGCGAGGCCACAAACCGCGCCTCGCTGTGCGGCGGCATATCGTAGCCGGTGCCGTTGTCGTCGGCGAAGGGCCGGGCGTCGCCGGCGATCATGTAGGGGCCCTCGACCCCCTGCACCGCCAGGGACAGATGGCCGGGGGTGTGACCCGGCGTGGGCACAATGCGCAGCCCTTCGATCCCCAGCTCCTGCTCCTCCCACCAGCGATAGCGGCCGCGGTCGCCCAGCGAGGCCGGGTCCCACATCCACTGCAGCAGTTGCAGCACCCGCGCCTCGTCCATGCGCTCGAAAACATCCTCGCCCGCCTCGGGATAAAACGCCTGGTACACCTCGCGCCGCGTCTCGCCCGAACAGGCGGCGTCGTAGATGCCCAGCGACCAGTCGAAGTCCAGCCGCGAACCGTACACCCAGGCCCGGGGGAACAGAAAATTGCCCCCGCAGTGGTCCAGATGATAGTGGGTGTTGATCACCCCGGTGACCTCCTCCGCCGTCACCCGCACCCGCTTCAGGGCATCGAGCAGCAGCGCGTCGTGCTGCGAGAAGCCGGTGTCCACCACGATCTGCTCGCGGCCGCTGGAGAGCAGCACCGAGGTGGATTGCAGCGGCAGTCCGGGCACCAGCACCCGCACCTGCCAGCGCCCCGGGCGATGGCCGTTGTGGTTCCCCGGCTTCAAGCGCCGGTCGCTCCCATTCCTGCCATTCATGTGTGGATCGCCTGCGCTCATGCCACCCCAGCCATCTCCGCCCCGTCGGCCCGGGCCGGCGGCGCCGCGGGCGCCAGCGGCAGATGCACGGTGAAGCTGGTTCCCTGCCCCGGCGCGCTCACCACCTCCACCGACCCGCCGTGGGTTTCGGCCACCCACTTGACGATGGGCAGCCCCAGGCCGCAGCCCTCCACCCCGGCGATGCCCCGGGTGCGTGATTTGTCCGCCCGGTAGAAACGGTCAAAGATAAACGGCAGGTCGTCCCCGGCGATGCCCACCCCGCTGTCGCGCACCTGCACCCGCGCCTCGGCCCGTCCGGCGGCCGGCGCGCGCTCCACCCGCACCTCGATGCGGCCGCCCGGCGGGGTGTACTTCACCGCATTGTCAATCAGGTTGAGCATCATCTGCCGCAGCCGCAGGCTGTCGGCCCGCACCGGCACCGGGGCGGAGGTATGCGCCCGCAGGTCGAGGTTGCGCGCCTCGGCCACCACCCGCATCTGTTCCACCAGATCCCGCACCAGTTCGTTCAGGTCCATCTCCTCCAGCCGCGGCCGCATCTCGCCCGCATCCGCCTGCGCCAGCATCAGCAGGTTGCGGATCATGCGGTTCAGCCGGTCGATCTCCTCCAGATTGCTCTCCAGCACCCGCCGGCACTCCGCCACCGGCGCCTCGGCGATCAGCGCCAGCTCGGTTTCGCCCTGCATCGCCTGCAGCGGGGTCCGCAGCTCATGGCTGACATTGGCCGCGAACTCATTCATTTTATCGAAGGATTGCTGCAAACGGGCAATCATGGCGTTGAAAGTTTCCGCCAGCTCCTCCAGCTCGTCCTGCCGCCCCCGCGTGGGCAGCCGCCGGCTCAGGTTGCTGGCGGTAATGGATTGCACCGCGTGGGTCATGTCCGTCACCGGCTTCAGCGTCCGCTTGGCCATCACCGACCCGCCCACCGCGCTCAACACCACCGTCACCGGCAGCAGCATCAGCATCACCCACAAAAAGGTGTCCTGGGCGTCGTTGATCGGCTTCAGCCGGCTGCCGATCTGCATCAGGTACCGCTGCCCATGCGGGCCGGTCAGGATGGTATTGACGAACCGCACCTGCTCGTCGCGCCGTCCCCCCATGGTGGTGAAGGTGGGCGGCGGCTGCATCGCCACCAGCCCCTTGAGCCGGGTCGGCTCAAAGGAATAGCCAAAGGCCGCCAACTCCGGCGAGGACTTCACCGGTATCCCCTCGGTGTTCAGAATCTGCGACACATTGAAGATGGTGTTGAGGTCGTAGCTCTGGTCAGGATCCGGGGTGTGGGGCCGCAGCACCGGCTTGCCCTGCTCAAAAAAAATGTACTGCTTCACCAGCGCGGCCTCGTTCTGCAACTCGTTGTCAATGTTCCAGAACAAAATCCAGTTGAGGGTGAAGTAGAGCAGTCCGGCCGCCAGGCACAGCAGCAGGCTGAAGATGACGGTGTATTGAAACGTCAGCTGTCCGCGGGTGGAGCTGGGCCGGGGAATCAGCCTCACGCCGGCACCGCCTCGTCCTTGAGCATGTAGCCCACCCCGCGCACGCTGTGCAGCAGCTTCTGGCCGCGGTCCTTGTCAATCTTGTTGCGCAAAAAGCTGATGTAGACGTCAATCACGTTGGTGAAGCTGTCGAAGCTGGCGTCCCAGACGTGCTCGGCGATCATGGTGCGGGTGACCACCTGATTGGCGTTGCGCATCAGGTACTCGAGCAGCATGAACTCCTTGGGCGACAGCTCCAGGTCGCGGTTGGCGCGCGAGGCTTTGCGCTTCACCGGGTCCAGCACCAGGTCGGCCACCTGCAGCTGCAGCTTCATCTCCCGCCACTCCCGCCGCAGCAGGGCGCGCACCCGGGCCCGCAATTCGGCGAAGGCGAAGGGCTTGATCAGGTAGTCGTCGCTGCCGATCTCCAGCCCCTTGACCCGGTCCTCGACCGCCGTCCGGGCGGTCAAAATGAGAATCGGCACGTTGGGGTTTTTCTTACGCACCGTGGCCAACACCGAGAATCCGCTGACCTTCGGCAGCATCAGATCGAGAATGATGAGGTCGTACAGGCTGGTCTCCGCCAGATACAGGGCTTCTTCCCCGTCACTGGCCAGGTCCACAGCGAAGTGCTCCTGCTGTAGCCCCTTTTTAATGAATTGGGCGACTTTGTGCTCGTCCTCGACCAGGAGTATGCGCATGCGCCCTCACCCTGCTCTAACAGTATAGAATCAACCAGAATGCGGGTGTCGGGGATTGGGATACGGGCGGGTTGGGTCACGGTGTTGTGGGCGGCGGCGGCGGCGCTGCTGCTCGCCTCCGCGCCCGCCGCCAACCCTCTGCAGCAGGCCCAGCAACTGGTGGAATGGGGCCGCCTCAAGGAGGCGCGGCAATTGGTGGCCACCGCGGTCACCCAACCGCAAAATAAAGATAATGCGGAGCTTTTGGCCTACTACGGCCATCTGCAGGCGGAGTTCGACGACCTGAAGTCGGCCTCCGACCTGACCCGGCAGGCGATCAAAATGGACCCCGATTGCGCCCCCTGCCATCTGTACCGCTTCGAAGCGCTGGCGCGGCGGGCGGAGACCATGAATCAGTTCCGCGCCATGCTGCAGTTGCACGGCATCAAGCACGAGTTGGAGACCGCCGAACAGCTCGATCCCAAACTGGGCGACGTGCAGTGGGGCTGGATACAGCTCGACCTGACCCTGCCGGCGGCGGTGGGCGGCAGCACCAGCGACGCCTATAAACACGCCGACCGCCTGGCGGCGCTGGACCCGGTGGACGGCCACCTGGCGCGCGCCTCCATCGCCGAAGACAGCAAGGACCCCACCCGGGCGCTCAACGAGTACCGCGCCGCCGCCCACGATTTTCCCCAGGATCCGCGCGGCGTCTTCGCCCTGGGCAAGGCCCTGTTCCTGCGCCAGGATTACGCCGGCGCCGCCGGACCCCTCGAACGGGCCTGGGAGATGAACCATCAGTCGGTGCTCTACGGCGCGTATCACGCCGCCAACCTGGTGCAGTTGCGCCAGCCCCAGGCCGCGCGCACCGTGCTGGAAGCGGCACAAAAGATCCATCCCGACAGCCGCCTTGGCGACTACCTCACCGCCCAGGCGCTGCTCGCCACCGGCCAGGACACTCCCTGGGCCCGCGCCCTGCTGGAACGCTACCTCGCCGTCCCCCCCGAACCCAACCAGCCCACCCCCTCCGACGCCCGCCAATTGCTCTCCCCATCCTGACCCCCTGAATCCTAACCCCTGACCCCTGACCCCTGTATGGATTCCCTGCCTGGTAAAATCGCTTTTCGCTGGCGACACCCGCTGTTGATCTTGGCGGTGTTCTCGGCCATCGGGACGCTGAGCTGCTTCTATCATTTCTTCGACGATCGCGCCCGCGCCATCACCGGCACCTTCCCCATGCGGGCTCTCGAGGAGTACACCGGAGCCTATGCCCTGGCGCTGCTGTTCCCGCTGGTGGCGTGGGTGGCGCGGCGCTGGCCGCTGCGCCGCGGCGCGCGCCTGCGGGCGCTGGGCGCGTATCTAATCGCCCTGCCCCTCTTCGGCGCCGCCCATACCACGCTGATGCTCATCAGCCGCACCCTGCTGGCCCCGCTGCTGGGTCTGGGCGCCTACAACTACGGCGAACTCCGCTGGCGCTATCCCATGGAGTTCGGCAACCAGGTGATCAGCTTCGCCGTGCTGGTCGGCTCGGTGTGGGCCTGGGACAACTTCCAGGAAAACCGCCGCCGCGAGTTGACCGCGGCGCGGCTGCGCGAGGAGTTGACCCGCGCCCAGTTGGAAAACCTGCGCCTGCAATTGCAGCCGCACTTCCTCTTCAACGCCCTCAACACCATCTCCCAGGCGATGTATGAGAGCGTGGAGCGGGCCGACGCTATGCTGGCGCGGCTGAGCGAACTGCTGCGCCATGCGCTGGAGGCGGGCAGCGGCGAACAGATGGTGCCGCTGCGGCGCGAGTTGGAGACCAGCCGCCTGTATCTCGAGCTGGAGCGGGCGCGCTTCGAGGACCGCCTGCACGTGGAGATGCAGGTGGCGGACGACGCCGGGGCGGCGCTGGTGCCGCCGTTTCTGCTGCAGCCGCTGCTGGAAAACGCCGTCCGCCACGGCGGCGGCACCGTGGCGTTGCGCGCCGAACGCCACGACGGCGAGTTGTGGCTGGAGGTGTGCAACGCGCTGCGGCCCACCCCGGCGGCGCTCCCCGGTCACGGCGTGGGGCTGACCAACACCCGCGAGCGCCTGGAGCACCTCTACGGCGCCGCCCACCACTTCGAGGCCGCCCCGGAAGCCGCCGGCTTCGCCGTGCGCATGCGCCTCCCCTGGCGCGACCAGCCATGAGCGCCCGCCGCGTATTCCTCGCCGACGATGAAGCCCCGGCGCGGCGCAAGCTGCGCCGCATGCTGGAAGCCGCCGGCGGCTGGACCATCGTCGGCGAAGGCGGCGATGGCGCCGCCGCCCTCCACGGTATCCGGCAACTCCAGCCCGACCTGACCTTCCTCGACGTCCAGATGCCCCCGCCCAACGGCCTCGAGCTGGCCGCCCTCGTCCGCAAAATGAAGCCCGCCCCGCTGGTGGTGTTCGTCACCGCCCACGACGCCTTTGCCCTGCGCGCCTTTGAACTGCAAGCCTGCGACTACCTGCTCAAACCCTTCGACCAGCGCCGCCTCGCCGCAGTGCTCGACCACGCCCGCGCCCGCCTCGACCGTGAACGCCCCCTGCCCCAGCGCCTCACGGTGGAGGACGTCGGACGCACCGTGCTGCTCGACCTCGCCGATCTCGAGTGGGCGGCGGCGGCGGGCAACTACGTCGAGCTGCACACCGCCTCCGGGCGCACCCTGCTCACCCGCGCCACGCTCGATTCGCTGACGCAACAGTTGGACGCCGACGTCTTCGTGCGCCTCAACCGCTCAGCGCTGGTCCGGGTCGCCGCCATCGCCGAACTGCACAAACGCGCCCACGGCGAGTGCCTGGTGCGGCTGCGCAACGGGGTCGAATTGATGTGGACACGCCGCTACCGCCAGTCCGCTGGCCCGCTCGTCCCATCCTCAGGCCCGCTCATCCCAAAGTAGCTGCGCCTACCGCGCCGCCGCGCGACACTGCGGTCATGAAGAAGCTCGTGGTGGTTCTCCTCCTCGCCCTCGGTGCGGTGGCACAAAGCGCCGGCTGGCCCGCCTACGGCGGCACCAACGCCGGCACCCGTTACTCGCCCGCGGCCCAGATTACGCCCGCCAACGTCAGCCGCCTGCAGCCGGCCTGGACCTTCCACACCGGCATCTGGGAGATGCTGCCCAGGGAAATCGGAGCCGCCGACACCGCTGCCGTCCAGCAAAAGGCCGCCTTTGAGACCACCCCCATCCTCGACCACGGCACCCTGTACCTGACCACCCCGCTCGACGAGGTGATCGCGCTCCAGGCCGCCACCGGCCAACTCCAGTGGCGCTACCAGCCGAAGCTCCCGCACCTCGATTACTCCGAGATGAGCTCGCGCGGCGTGGCGCTCTGGCAGGGTCCAGGCAAGGGCGTGTGCGCCCGCCGCGTCTTCGTGGGCACCCTTGACGGCCGCCTGCTCTCTCTCGACGCCTCGACCGGCAAGCTCTGCGCCGATTTCGGCGACCACGGTGTGGTGCAGCTCACCCAGGGCGTGGACCTGCGCGATCCCGGCAACTACCAGCTCACCTCGGCGCCCACCGTCGTCGGCGACCGCATCATCGTCGGCTCCTCGATCGGCGACAACCGCGCCGTCAGCCTCGAGCGCGGCATCGTGCGCGCCTACGACGTCCGCACCGGCCAATTGATCTGGACCTGGGATCCCATCCCCTGGGCCGCACACCAGAACCCGCGCACCGGCGCCGCCAACGCCTGGAGCACCATCGCCGCCGATGCCGCCCACGACCTGGTCTTCGTCCCCACCGGCAGCCCCAGCCCCGACTACTACGGTGGCGAACGCCTGGGCAACGACGCCGACGCCAATTCCGTGGTGGCGCTGCGCGCCTCGACCGGCAAAAAAGTCTGGGCCTTCCAGCTCACCCACCACGACTTGTGGGACTACGACGTCGCCGCCGAACCGCTGCTATTCACCTGGAAGGACGGCACCCCGGCCATCGCCGTGACCAACAAGTCCGGCAACGTCTTCGTGCTCAACCGCCTCACCGGCAAACCGCTGGTGGCGGTAACCGAACGCAAGGTGCCGCAGACGGATGTTCCCGGCGAGCACACTTCCCCCACCCAGCCCTTCTCCGCCCTGCCCCCGCTGGCGCCCCAGACCGCGCCTTCGCTGACCGACATCTTCGCCCTCAACGACAGCGACCGCGCCGCCTGCCTGGCCATGGTGAAGGGCACGCGCTCGCAGGGCATCTACACCCCGCCCAGCCTGCGGGGTTCGCTGGCCGAGCCGGCCAATCTTGGCGGCGTGAACTGGGGCAGCGCCGCCTATGACCCCGCCCGCCATCTGTTCATCGCCGACGTCAACAACTTGGTGGCGATCGCCCGCCTGATTCCCCGCGATCAGTTCATGCCCGAGGCCATGACCGGCCGGCAGAACCGCATCTCGGGTGAGTTCGCCTCGCAAAAGCAGACCCCCTACGGCCTGTTCCGCACCTTCTGGCTGGCGCGCGGCAAAGTGCCCTGCAACCAGCCCCCCTGGGGCACAGTGACCGCGATCGATCTGTTCACCGGCAAGCTGGCCTGGCAGGTACCGCTGGGCACCCCCATCCCTGGCCGCCAAACCGGCTCGCCCAACCTCGGCGGCCCCATCGTCACCGCCGGCGGCCTGGTCTTCACCGCCGCCGCCATGGACGACACCCTGCGCGCCTTCGATGCCTCCAGCGGCAAGCTCGTCTGGTCGGCGCCGCTCCCCGCCGGCGGCCAGGCCACCCCCATGACCTATGAGCTCGGCGGACGCCAATACATCGTCATCGCCGCCGGCGGCCACGGCAAGCTGGGAACCAAGCTGGGCGACGCCGTGATCGCCTACGCGCTGCCGAAATAGCTCTCAGCAGGTGTGGAGTATCCACCCTCAGTCGGAGCGGAGGGCCTCCGAGGGGCTGAGGCGGGCGGCGCGGGCGGCGGCCAAACCCGCGCCCGCCAGCGCCACGCCGGCAAGCAGCGCGGCGGCGGCGCACCAGGTGAGCGGGTCGTGAGGGGTAATGTCGAACATCCAGGGCGAGAGCAGCGGCGCAGCGGCGGCCACCGCCAACCCGCCCAGAACCAATCCCCGGATGATCGGTGCGGCTGCGCCGCCGATCACCCCGCCCACCAGGCGGAGGCGTGTCGCGCCCAATGCCAGCCGCACGCCCAACTCGCGGCGGCGCTCCTCCACCAGCTGCGCCAACGTGCCAAACAATCCCACAGCGGCCAGGAGGGCGGCCAAAACGCCGAAGATCCCCGCCAGCCCGGCAATCGCCAGCGGCTGCCACAACGACTCGCGCACCTGCGCCGCCAGCGTGTGCCCGCGGGTCACGGGGATGGCCGGTTCCATCGCCGCCACCACGCGCCGCAGGGTCGCCAGCGCCGCCGCCGCCGGCAATGTAGTCTGCGCCGCGATCCACATGCGCCCAAACACCACCTGGGTAACGGGTACGTACAGGGCCATCGGCGGCGCACTCAGCAGCGACTCCGTCCGCCGGTCGGCCACCACACCGACCACGGTGAAGTCATGATCACCGTTCCAGTCGTAGGCCGGCCAGGCCAATCTCTGCCCCAGCGGCGACTGCCCCGGCCACAGCTGTTGCGCCAGTTTCTGGTTGATGATGCACACCCGCGGCGCGCCCGCGCGGTCGGCGTCGGAAAAGTTGCGGCCGCGCAGCAACGGCAGGTTGAATACGTTGAAATACTCCGGGCTGACCCAGGTGATGTCGGCGGACGGATAGTGTCCGGCAAACTGGTTGGCGCGCACCACCGCCCGTGGCGGCTCGGTACCGGCCACAAACAGCGGGCCGCGGTTGCAGGGCGCCGGCGCCAGGCAGGCCGTCAACGCCACCTGTTTAAATCCGGGCTGCGTCGCCAGCCGTTGCCGCAAATGCTCGAAGAACGCCGCGGTCTGCGCATTTTTGTAAGCGGCGTGGCCGGTGTCCACCTGGGCGAGAATAGTGCGCGCCGCCTCCGGCGGTACCGCTCCCGCAGTGGCGGCCCGCAGGCTGCGCACCGCCAACCCGGCGGCGATCAGCAAGACCAGCGCCAGCCCCACCTGCACGCTCAGCAGCGCCCGTTGGGCGCGGTGCTGGACCGCGGTCGCGCTCCGTCCCCCCTGCTGCAACGTTGCCTGCACCCGCCCGGCGCGCGCGGTGAGTACGGCCGGCGCCAGCGCCATGACCAGCGCGCTCACCCCGCCCAGCAGGGCCGCGAAGCCCATGACCCGCCCGTCGGTCGCCACCGCCAGGTTCTGCGGCACGTTGGCCGGCGCCAGACTCAGCCATGCCCTGGCCAGCGGCTGCGCCGCCCCTGCGCCCAGCCCCGCGCCCGCCGCCGCCACCCAGCCGGCTTCCAGAAGGAACTGCCGCGCCACCCGCCCGCGCCGCGCTCCCAGCGCCAACTGCGTCGCCAGCTCGTGCCGGCGCGCTCCCATGCGCGCCAGGAACAGGCTCCCCAGGCTGGCGCAGGTCATGGCCACCAGCAACAGCGCCCCGCCCAAAAGCAGACCCAGAAAGCGCGACTGCCCGGCGCGATCGTCCGACCAGGTGCCCAGCCCGGCGACCACTTCGGCATGGCGACTCTTGAAGCTGGGGTGGGCTGCTCCCACCGCCGCCGCCACCGCCGCGGCATCCTGCTGTGCCGCGGCCAGGCTCACCCCCGGCCGCAGCCGCCCCAGGATCGTCACCCATCCCAGATTGCGGCTGGTCAGTCCGTTGTCCCCGGGCCCGCCCAGGGGAAACAGCCACGGCTGGGCCGTGATCGGCGCCCACAGGTCGGCGCTCCACTGCCGCGAGCTGCCGGCAAACCCCGGCGCCGCCACGCCGATCACCGTCAAGCGGGAATGCCCCGCCTCGATCACCCGTCCCACCACCCCCGGGTCGGCGCCCAGACGGCTGCGCCAGTAGCGGTCGCTGATCACCACCACGCGGTTGGCTGCGGCGGCCTCGTCGGCTTCGCCGATCAACCGGCCCCGCTCCGCGCTCACTCCCAGCACAGAAAAATAATTGCCGCTCACCGGCTCCGCCGGCACCGTCTCCGTGCCTCCGGCGGAGGCGACGTCCAGTTGAAACGGTCCCGCCGCCGCCAGTCCGCTGTAAACATGGCTGAGGGCGCGGTAATCCTCATAATCGGGATAGCTGAAATCCCCCAGCAGCACGTCCCCGTCCCAGCGCTCGAGATGCACCAGCCCGCGGCCGTCGCGCACCCCCGGCAGCGGCGCCAGCAGGACGGCGTTGTACAGGCTGAACATGGCCGTGGCGCTGGCCACGCCGAAACCCAGCACCGCGACGGCGGTGAGCGTAAACCCGGGCGTGCCGCGCAGCCGCCGCAGCGCGCGGCGCACATCGGCGGCCAGATTCTCCAGCGCCGTCACTCCACGCTGTTCCCGGCAGGCCTCCAGCAGCGCCGCCGCCCCCACCCGGTCGGCAGCGGCATCCTCCAGCCCCAACTCCTCGCGCAGCTCGCGCTCCACCCGCCCACGGCGAAACAGCGAGCGCAGACGCAGACGCAACACCTGTCCCCAGCGCATGGCTATGCCTCCTCGATCACCAGACCGATGGCGCCCGACAACCGCTCCCACTCCGCCAGCTCGCGCCGCAGCCGCTTCCGCCCCGCCGCGGTCAGCAGATACACCTTCGCCCGCCGGCTGTTCTCCGTCGTCTCCCAGCGCGCCTCGATCCACCCCTGCTGCTCCAAACGGTGCAACGCCGGGTACAACGTCCCCTGCTGCACCCGCAACTGCCCCTGCGAAACCTGCTCGATGCGCTGGCCGATCCCCCAGCCGTGGCGCGGTTCCAGCGCCAGCGTCTTGAGGATTAGCAGATCCAGCGTGCCCTGAATCAGATCGGTCGGCCGGCTCATGCGTCTTTTACCCTTGGTTATCTACAATAGCAGGAAAGGCAGGACAGGTATGCTGGATTCCATGCGCTCCTGGAGGCTGGTGGCGGGCCTGGTATTGACTCTGGCGGCGGCCGCGCAGGCGCCGGCCGTGCGCGGCGTGGTGACGGCGGGTAACGGCTTGCCGATAGGCGGAGCCGTGGTCTCCGCCTCGGGCACGGCGGCGCGCACCGATGCCGCCGGAGATTTCACTCTGCCCTCCGCCGCCGTAACCGTGCAGGTTGCCGCCCCGGGCTACCTGACGACCACCGCCAGAGTGCGCGATGGCGCGGTGCGCATCGTGCTGCGCCCGGCGCCGCTGGCCGAGTCGGTCACCGTTACCGCCACCGCCGGCAACCAGAACGTGGCGGCGGTGCCGATATCCACCGTGGTGATGGGCGCGGCGCGGATTCAGACCGCCGCGCCCGTCAACGCCGATTCGCTGCTGCGCCAGTTCAGTGACCTGGGGACATTCCGTCAGACTTCTTCCCTCAGCGCCCATCCCACCACCCAGGGGGTGTCGTTGCTGGGTACCGGATCGAGCGGCGCCAGCCGCGCCCTGGTGCTGCTCGACGGTCTGCCGCTCAACGACTTCTACGGCGGCTGGGTGGACTGGCTGCGTGTACCCGACGCCGCGCTCGACACCATGACGGTGGTCTCCGGCGGCGCTTCGCCGCTCTACGGCAACGACGCGCTCTCGGGTGTCATCGGGCTCGAGACCCGCGCCCCCACCGCCACCCACCTCGACCTGCGCGCCGGTGGCGGCGGCCTGGGCACCGGCCTCGGCGACGGCTCCGGGGTGATCGCCGGTCGCACCCTGGCGCTGGCGGTGCGCGGCCGCGGCGTGCGGGTGGGCGGCTACGTGCCCGCCGCCAACCCCGGCGCGGTAGACAACCATGCCGGCGTCACCGCCCAGGACTGGGCGCCGGTGCTGCGCTGGACGCCCACCCCGCGGGCCCTGTTCGCGCTCTCCTCGGAGTACTTCGCCGAGGATCGCCACAACGGCACCGTGCTCACCGTCAACGGCACCCGGCTGCGCCAGTTGGCGCTGCGCGGCATCGTGTCGTCACACGGCACCTGGGACGGCAGCCTCTTCGGGCAATCGGAAGACTTTCACTCCACCTTCTCCTCGGTGGCCGCCGGCCGCAACTCCGAGAAGCTGGTCCTGATGCAGCAGGTCCCCTCCCACGCCTGGGGCGGCGGCCTCGACTGGTCCACCGGCGGCCCGCGCTGGAGCCTGTTGGCGGGCGGATCGTTCACCCAAATCGCTGCCGTGGACAGCGAAACCGCCCCTCCCTTCACCGGCCCTCCGGCGCGCCAGGAGAACGGCCGCCAGAAGCTGGCCGGAGGCTTCGCCGCCGCCGGCTGGTCGCCATTCGCAGCCTGGCATTGGACCGCCACGCTGCGCCGCGACGGCTGGCGCAACTACGGCGCGTTCCAGTCCACCCCCGCCGCCACTACCGCCTACCCCGACCGCTCCAGCAGCGCCTGGAGCCCGTCGCTCGGCACCGTCTGGACGGCACGCTCCTGGCTGGCGGTCCGCGCCTCGGCCTACGAGTCCTTCCGCGCCCCCACGCTCAACGAGCTCTACCGCCCCTTCCGGGTAGGCAATGTGCAGACGCTGGCCAATCCCCTGCTGGCCGCCGAGCGCTACCGCGGCGCTCAAGCCGGCCTCGAAGCCACCCTGGCCCGCGGCCTGCGCCTCGACGCCACCTACTTTGACGGCACCGTCGCCAACCTGGTCACCAGCGTGACCCTCTCCACCACGCCGACGCTGATCACCCGCCAGCGTCAGAATCTGGGCCGTGTGCGTCCCCGCGGCGAGATGCTCGACGCCCAATGGACCCCCGCCTGGCGAGCCCTCCCCGGCCTCACCCTGTGGAGCAGCTACACCCACACCGCTGCCCGTGTCCTCGACGCCGCCCAGCCCGCGCTCATCGGCCTGGTACCCGCCCACACCCCCGCCAACAACTTCTCCGCCCGCGCCCTCGCCACCCCCCATGGCTGGACAGTATCCGTCACCGAGCGCGCCGGCGGCCGCAGCTTCGACGACGACCAGAACCAGTTCCTCCTCCCCGCCTTCTGGTCCACCGACCTCTACCTCAGCCACCCCCTCCCCATCGCCCGCGCCCTGCGCCTCGCCCCCTATCTCGCCATCGAAAACCTCACCAACCGCCGCTTCGCCGTCGAACTCACCCCCGACGCCCTGCTCAGCTCCCCCCGCTCCCTCACCGCCGGCCTCCACCTCGCCTGGGGCAAGGAGTAAAAATGGGCAAGAGGTCATATCGCACAAATTGACGGACCTTGGGAGAACGGTTATGCGGTACGTGTGGACTCGGCGGGGCGGGTGCTGATCCCGGCCCGCGTCCGTCAGCGCCACGGGCTGCAGCCCGGCAGCGTGGTCATTGTCAACGACACCGCCACCGGCGGGATCTCGCTCACGCCTCAGAGGTCCGCCGTACGGGCGGCGCAGGCCTATTTCAGCAAGCTGCGCCGTGGCGACGAGCTCTGGTCGGAGGAACTGATCCAGGAGCGCCGCGACTCCACCGGTGCCCAGGGCGGCCGCACCGCCCTCAACGCCGACGCCGCCTGGTTGGCCGCCACCGGCAAATCCAGCCCTCCGCTCTCCGTCGGACTTATCCGCCCACCCCGCCGCCGAGCGTAAGCAGCTCAAGGCTGCATCCAGACGACCGGCGGTTTACATTTTCAGGAATCAGCAATTAGGGGTCAGGATTCAGGCGATACGCCAGCGCCAGCGCCTCCCTCGCTGAGCGCCCACCCACCCGAGCCTTCCCTAACCCCTAAATCCTGACCCCTAAAAGCATTTCGACGGTGCTTATAGCTTCGAGGGGCTCGCGGTCGATTTGATCGAGTCAGTTCAGTTTGACCAATCGCGGCAGCTCGGAGGCGCCCTGAGCAGAGCGGGCGCCCGCTGCCGGGGAGCGAAGCCACGGCGCTGAGCGACCGTAGGGAGCGACCCAAGTCAGGTGTGGAGTATCCACGCCTTTTCAATCGGGTCGAGGTCGGGAGAGTAGGGTGGTAGATCGAGCAGGCGAGCGCCGCGTGCTTGGGCCGCTTCAAAACAGTATCGACGGCAACCAGGCGCCAGCCGGCTCGCTGTAGAGTCCGGTGCTCATCAACGTCATCGGCTGGACAACTCGCAGACCGTTCGCCAGGCACCACCGCATCAGAGAGTGGTTTCTCGCGGGCACGAGAATTCCGGGACCCGCAAAGGATCCCTCCGAAGCGATAAGCGCCTGCAAATCCAGGTTGGTCTCCGCCGTCGAGTGGCCGTAAAACCCAAGGAGCGTCGTGTATCCGGTGACGCGGCCTCCGCGTTCCACCACTTTTGCGGTGCCTTGCCGGATCGCCTGCGTCAACTCGACGCCTCGATCAAATCCGTGAACTCGCTGTGACAGAGCCGCGCAGGAGTTCTCATCGGCGGCGACGGCTTGGCGCACGGCGCAGCCCGGGATACCGCGCTCCCGCGTCCTGCCCTGTAGGCAGGAAAGCGGCTCGCGAACGTCGAAACCGAGCGCGGCGTAGAGCGAGAGCGAACGATTGTGATAGGCGGCCTGCACCAGCCGGATACCGGCGGCTCCGCGTTCGTTGGCGCGATCCATCACCGCTTGCATGAGCTTGCGTCCAACTCCAAGGTTCTGCGCATCGGGGTCTATGGTGACCGGACCGACTCCATTGATCCGGGAGCGCTCGTCGAGGGCGTTGCTGCCCACGATCCGGCCGCCGCTTTCCGCCACCACGCACCAGAAGGAGTCCGGGCTAGAAAACATCATCGAGAACAGGCCGGTCGCAGCCTCAGGCCCCGAAACATCCGCCGGAAAACCGTGCGCCCGGCTAATGGCTGAGAATGCCTCGTAGCAAATCCGCCCACACACCGGCGCATCTTCCTTGGTGGCGATTCGAACGGCTACGTCGAATTGAGGCATAATTCGCCCATTGTATCCTAGACGTTGGCTATCCGGACACGATCCGGTCTGCAGCCCTTTTTGCCTCCTGTTCGCTCGCTTCGAGGAGAGCCATCAAGTCTGAAATTTTATGTATGCCGCGCACCAAGATCGCCATTGAGCCGGTGCTACTGCGCGAACTCAAGCAGCGCGCAGCCCGCGAAGGCACCACCGTGCAGGCGCTGGTGAACTCCCTCCTGCGCCGCGGCATGCGGTCGGCGCATGGCAAGTACCGACTGGAAATTGAGGGTTGGAACGGCGTCCTGCAGCCGGGTGTGGATATCAGCGACCGCAACTCTCTCTATCGGGCTATGGAAGGGCGGTGACCCCAGTTGACACCGACGTGCTGATTTCAGCCGGGCGCGACTCAAAAAGGCCCCGCTTGCGCGGGGCCTTCGTTATTTGGGCTTGCCCTCACCCGCCAGCCGCTGCCGCAGTTGTAGCTCGTCTTTGTCCGCCAGCGCGTGGCACGCCTCCGGATTGCGCTGCGGATGCGGCCCCAGGTGCGGCGTGAGCAGGATGTCGCACCGCACCTGCCGCAGCCACGCGAAGCTGCGCTCGAACCCCGCCAACAGCTCGGGATGTTCCGAGTACTTGTAGCCCGGGGCCGCAGCCGCCGTCAGGCTGTCGGCGTACACCAGGTTGAGGCAGCGCGCCCCTTCGCACGACCGCCACGTCCAACTGGTGCCGCCGGGGGTATGTCCGGGGGTGAAGTGGGCGGTGATCGCCACGTCCCCCACCCGCAACGTCTCCCCGTCATGGATCTCCTCGACCGCGGGCACCGGCGCAATCGGCGGCAGAATACCGAACTGCGGGTCATCCCTCCCCGGCTGCCCGCTGCTCAGCACCGCCGCCGACCATGGGCTCGCCGCCACCCGCGCCCCGGTCAGCTTTTGCAGTGCGGCAATGCCCCCCGCGTGATCGTAGTGCACATGCGAGTTGAGGATCAGCTTGACGTCCGCCGGCCGAAACCCCAGCTCGCGAATGTGCCCGGCAATCGCCGCCGCTGATTCCGCCAAATCCCCATCAATCAGCACATCCCCCTCGGGCGATGTAATGAGGATCGAGCTCAACCACTGCGGCCCGACATACCAGGTGTTCCCATAAACGCGAAACGGCTTCTGCGCCCCATTCCACTGCGCGCACTGGGAACACTTCGCCGCCCCCGGCTGCTGCGCCGCGAGCGCCACCCCCATCACCACCACCCCCATCACCCGCCGCCACATCCTGTCCCCTATTCCCTCTTCCCTATTCCCTCTTCGCTATTTCTTCCCCCCCAACGCCGCCTGCGGGCTCGGATCTACCGGGTTCGGCGGCTTGGGCATGGCCGCGGCATCAAACCGCGGCAACGGCTCCGGCGCGTTCGCCAGGGCATAGGCCATGGCGGCGATCTCGGCCGCGCCCTCGCGCAGATCCTCCGGCGACAGCCGTTCGTAGGTGTCAAGGTTGGTGTGCCAGGAGTAGGGCTGGTACTCGATCGGGTCCTGCTCGAAGTTCACCCCCGGCAGTCCCGCCTGGTTGAACGAGGTCGAGTCGGTGCCTCCGGTGCGCCGGCTGGTATTGGCGACCGCGCCCATGAAGCCCCAGTCGTGGAACGCAGCCAGTGTCTGGCGGAAGAAGGCGGCGGCGGCCGGCGGTCCGAAGACGCTGGCGGCGCGCGGCTTGCTGGTGCCGTCGTCAATGTTGAGGTAGGCGACCAGGTTCTTGAACTCCGGCTTGGGATGCTCGTAGCTGCCGAAGTGTTCGTCCACGTAGGCGAGCGATCCCAGCAGCCCCTCCTCCTCGCCCGACCACAGGGCGACTCGGATGGTGCGTCGCGGATGCACGTGCATGGCCATCAGGATGCGTGCCGCCTCCATCATCATGGCGCTGCCGGCGGCGTTGTCGGTGGCTCCGGTGGCGTTGTTCCAGCTGTCGAGGTGACCACCCAGCATCACCACCTGGTCCTTGAGGTCGCCGCCCGGAATTTCACCGACGACGTTGTGGGTGACCTTGCCTTCCGGGTAGGTGGTGTTGTCAATGTTGAAACGCAGCGTCACCGGGATGTTGTCGGCCAGCAGCCGCGAGATGCGTCCGTAGCTGTCGGCCTGCATCACCACCGTGGGCACGGCGGTGGCCACGTCGTAGCTGGGGTTGTTGTAGGCCACGATCACCCCGTGCGCCTTGTTGGCGTTGTTGATCCGCACCTTGACTCCGTTCTTCAGCAGGAAGGCATCCAACTGCTCGCTCACCTGCTGGCGGGTCAGGCGGGTGGGGTCGGGCTTGGGCGGGGTGCCGCGGCCGAATCGGCGCTGCGGCAGCGCCTGGCAGGCGGCGCTGTCTTCGGCGAGCGCGCCCACCATGCAATCCCATGACGTGTCGCTGCGGCGCAGCGTCGGCGGGTTGAAGTCCAGCGGCACGACCGTGTAGTCGCCCACCAGCACAATCTTGTCTTTCACTTTAACGGCGTACTGCGCGAACCAGGCGTCGAGGTCGGCCTGGGTGGGCATGGGCGGCGGCGTGGCGCCGCGGCCGCCGGTGAAGGCCAGCCCGGGCGGCTCGGGAATCAGCACCGCCGCCGCCGTCACCGGGCCGTGCGTGCCCGGCGTCCAGTGCAACGAACGCACCACCAGTTGGGCATGGAAGGGGCTGATGGCGTTGGCCTCCAGCAGCAGGTTGTCCCACCCCGGGACGGCCTTGTGCATGCGCTCGGGGACGAACGGGAACGACTCCAGATGGGTGTTCACCATCCCCCACGACGCCTCCGTCGCCATCACCCACTTCTGCGCCCCCAGCAGTTCGGGGCCGCCGGTGAGCCGCGGGCCGTGCACGTCGGTCAACTCGTGCATGATCCACATCACCTTGGAGTTTTCCGGCGTCGCGTACGGGCGCACCTGGCTGTTGATCTCGTCCTGGGTGGGCGCGGGGTCCTGCGGGCGGGTGAACATCCAGCCGCTGAGACCGAGGGCGGCGCAGGCAAGAAAGGCGAGGGAAAGCTTAAGACGCACGGAAATCACCTCCGGAAGGCGCGAGTATATCAGCTTTGGTGGAAGGCTTGCCATCCGATTGAGGCCGCGCCAGCACCAGCGCCAGCGCCGCCAGAATGATGCCGCTCCCCAGCCCCGCCCGCCATCCCAGCCGCTCGCCTGCCCACCACCAGCCAATCAGCAGCGCAATCACCGGGTTCGCCAGGGCATACGTCGAGACACTCACCGCCGAGGTATGACTCAAAAGCCATATGTAAACCGAGTACGCCAGCACCGAGCCGATCAACACCAGGTAGCCCAGCGCCCACAGCAGCGACAGGTGCACATGCAGCGGTTGCCGGTAGGCGCCGGTGGGCGCTGCCGCCACCGCCAGCATGGCGCCGCCCACCAGCATCTGGGCGGCGGCATTCATCTCCGGCGAACGCGGCAGCGGCAGGCGATTGATCAGCACCGTCCCCAACGCCCACGCCAGTGCCGCTCCCACCAGCGCCAGCATGGGCCACACCGTCCCCCCGCCCAGACCGCCGGCGCTGCTGTTGCCACCCATTAAAACGGCCACTCCCGCCGCCCCCAGCAGGCATCCGCCCAGTACCTGCACCGAAGCCGGCTGGGAGCGAAAGACGAAACTCTCGAGCAACGCCACCCACAGCGGGATCAACGCCGCCAGCACCGCCGCGATGCCCGAGGGGATGAGCGTCTCCGCCCAGAACAGCACCCCATACCCGGCCAGGAACATGAACACCGCCAGCTCGGTCGCCCCCCACCACTCCCGCCGGGTGGGGTGCGGCGCCCCCCGCCACCGCGCCCAGACATAAAGGATTCCGCCGGCCAACAGAAACCGCGCCGCCGCCACCAG
The DNA here is from genome assembly GCA_036561225.1 of Terriglobales bacterium. Taxonomy (GTDB): domain Bacteria; phylum Acidobacteriota; class Terriglobia; order Terriglobales; family SCQP01; genus SCQP01. The sequence continues at coordinate 26,956 of DATBPS010000047.1, read as the reverse complement.
TAAGGGCGCCATCTGCTCCACCCCAATGCGGATGGCCAAAAAAGTGCCGCCCCAAAAAATATAGATAATCGCGAAGCCCGCCCACAGCGCCGCGCGCCGGTGTGACATGACGGACAGTATATCTTCGCCACTCGCTTTGCTATGTAAAGCACAACGAACTATGATGGTCAGCGGAGGTCATTCATGAAATTGCGTTGGGTTGCCGCTTTCTTCCTGGGCTCGGCGTTGGCCGTGGCTCAGGGTCCATTGGGTTATCACGTGAGCCGCACGGTGGCGTTACCGGGCAACAGCGGCTGGGATTATCTGGCCCAGGATGCGGCCAACAACCGCCTCTACATCTCGCACGGCGACGAGGTGCTGGTGCTGGCGCTCGACACCCAGAAGCTGGTGGGCACCATCGGTGACCAGCACGGCACCCATGGCATCGCCATCTCCGACAAGGACGGCCACGGCTTCATCACCAACGGCGGCAACCAGACCATCACCGAGTTTGACATCCACACCCTGAAGCCCATCGCTTCGATTCCGGCCCCCAAGGACGTGGACGGTATCATCTACGACCCGGCCACCGACCGCGTCTTCGCCTTCTGTGGCGACGCCAACCAGGCCATCGCGGTGGATGCCGCCAGCGGCAAGGTGGCGGGCACCATTGACCTGGGCGGCGGCCCGGAGTTTGCCGCCAGCGACGGCCGTGGTCACGTCTTCAACGTGCTGGAAGACAAGAGCGAGATGCTCGACATTGACTCCCACTCGCTGAAGATTCTGCACCGCTGGCCGCTGGCCCCCTGCAAGGGCCCCTCGGGCGTGGCCATTGATGCCGCCCACCACCGCGTCTTCGCCGGCTGCCACAGCGAGGTGGTGGCCATTCTCAACAGCGACACCGGCAAGATCATCGCCACCCCCAAGATCGGCCGCGGCGTGGATGCCGCCCGCTTCGACGAGGGCACGCAGTTGCTGTTCACCTCCCAGGGCGACGGCACCATCACCGTTATCCATGAGGATTCGCCCGACAAGTTCACCGAACTCGGCAACATCACCACCGAGAACGGTGCCCGGACGATGGAGATCAACCCCAAGAACCACGACCTGTTCACCGTGACCGCCAAGTTCGCGCCGCCCGTGGCCGGACAGCGCCGCCGTCAGCTCGTGCCCGGCAGCTTCCACCTGCTGGTCATCACCAAGTAGGGGTTGGCAATTAAGGGTTAGCGGTCAGCGAACGGAGGGCGGAGCGTGGGATCTCCGCCCACTCCGGGCGATGGTGGAGCTCGTAGGCCAGCTCGTAGACGGCTTTTTCGCCGAGGAAGAAGCGCAGCGCGGCGGCGAAGTCCGCCTCGCCCGCGGGCACCAGGGCGGCGGGGATGGTGGCGCGGTAAGCCTCCAGAAACACGTCGCAGGCGCGCGGCTCCCAGGCGGGCTGTTGGACGGTGGCGGCGGCGTAACCGAAGGAGCGCAGCATGCCGGCCACGTCCTGCAAGACGCAGCCTTTTTGCCGCCGCTCGGCCAGCGGGCGGATGGGTTCGCCTTCAAAATCGAAGATGTAGAAGTCAGTCGCCGTTTTCAGCACCTGCCCCAGGTGATAGTCGCCGTGGATGCGGATGCGCCGGCATCCCTTCAGGGCGGCAAGGCCGGGCGCGCCGGCTGCGAGACGCCCGCGCCAGGGGGCAAATAGCGCGGCATCACCGCCCAGTATGGGATCGGCAAGGAACGCCAGCGCGCGCTGTCGCCAGGCCTCTATTTCGATCGAAGAGATGGGTTCGGGCGCGAAGGCGGCCTCGTCTGTGAGTGACGCCAGCGCGGCGTGCAGTTCGGCCGTGCGGCGGCCCAGCACCGCGACTTCCTGCAGCAGCGCCTCACCCCGTCCGGCACGCAGTTCCGCCAATGTGTACTCCCAGCCATCGCCCTGGTTGGGGATGTAGGTCTCCAGCGCCGCCAGCGTGCACTGCGCCTGCGACGAGCTGTACACCAGCCGGCCGGCGGCGGGGGGAAAGTTGCGAAATCCGGTGCGCACCAGCGCCCGCGGAATCTCGCACTCCGGGTTCTCACCCTCCAGCACGCGTCGAAACAGCTTCAGCAGCCAGCGCGGCTGCCGCTCCTGGTCGCTGTACAAAATGGACGTGTTGCTCTGCTCGGCGCCCAACAAACGGCTGCGCGCGGCGGCGGGCAAGGGCGATAGCGGCTCAAAATGGAACCGTCCCTGCTCACCCTCCAGAACGGCACTCTGCCGGAACAACTCGAACAGGCGCCGCCGCAGGTCCTCATCAGCGGCGCCATCGAGTTCCCCTTCGCCCCCACCCACCACCGGCATGAGATAGACGCTGGGCGGCTGGCTGGCTGGGATGACCTCGACCAGCCACAACTCCGAGTCGCCCCCCAACGTCACGCGGTCGCGCAACCCGGCGCTGGCGATGGCCACGCCTTTGGCCCCGTACCAGCGCTGCTGCGGGAGCCAGGCGGCGATGCGGTCGGCTGGCGCCATCACTTTTATCATGTCATGCTGAGCAGTAGCATGGCTTGGAAACGTTTTGCCCCCCTGCTGCTGGCGGCCGCGCTCACCGCATTGGGCATGGCCCAGACGCCGTCACCGGAAGCACAACTCAAACTGCCGCAGATGCAGTTCACCCAGTTCAAGCTGTCGAACGGCTTGCGCGTGGTGCTGTCGGTGGATCACACCCTCCCGGTGGTGACCGAGAGCATGATCTTCGACGTGGGCGCGCGCGACGAGCACAAGGGCCGTTCCGGGTTCGCCCACCTCTTCGAGCATCTGATGTTTGAAGGCTCGGCGCACGCCCCCAAGGGCACGTTTGAAAAGCTGATCGAGGGTTACGGCGGCAACTTCAACGCCAACACCCACGAGGACTACACCTTCTACTACACCACCGTGCCCAGCAACGTGCTGGAGACGGCGATGTGGCTCGATGCCGACCGCATCTCGGCCCTCAACGTCACCGCAGCGGCGCTCAAGAACCAGATCTCGGTGGTGAAGGAAGAGAAGCGGTTGCGCATGGACAATGCGCCCTACGGTCCGCTGATGTACTCGGCCATTCAGGAGCAGGCGTTCAGCAACTGGCAGAACAGCCATCCGGTGATCGGCTCCTTCGAGGACCTCGACGCCGCCACACAGCACGACGTGGAGGAGTTCTTTCATCAGTACTACGCTCCCGACAACTGCGTGCTGACCATCGTGGGCGACTTCGACCCGGTGCGGACCAAGGCGATGGTCGAGCACTACTTCGGCTGGATCCCCGATCGCAGCAAGATCACTCCGGTGGACACCAGGGAGCCGGAACAGACCGCGCCGCGGCGCATGACGCTGGCCGATGCGCAGGCCAAGCTGCCCGCCCTCACCATGAGTTGGCATGGACCCGCGCGTGGCACCCAGGATTTTTACGCCCTCAACATGCTGGGCGAACTTCTCTTTGACGGCGACAGCTCGCGCCTCTTTCAGGCGCTGGTCAAGAACAATCCGGTGGCGCTCGAGGTCGAGGGCGGGTTGGGGTTCCCCATGGGGGATTACAGCGATTACCGCGCCCCGGGGATGTTTGCCGGCCTCGTGGTGTATAAACCCAACGCCACCGCCGACGAGGTGGAAAAGCTGGTGATGCAGCAGATCCATGAGGTCGAGGCCAACGGCGTGCCGGCGGCCGAGATGCAGCGCCTGCGCACCAAGTTCAGCTCGAATTGGATCCAGTCCGAGCAGACCACCCTCAGCCGCGCCCAGTTGCTGGCGCTGGCCACCATGTTCGACGGATCGCCGGAGAAGGCCAACTCCGAGTTGCAGAACTTCATGGCGGTGACGCCGGAACAGATGGCGGCGGTGGCGCGCAAGTACCTGACCAGCGCCCGCGTCAATGTGATTCTGGATCAGCCCGGGGCCGCCGCGCCGGCGGCGAAGGCACAGGGAGGGGGACGATGAAGCCGACCCAATTATTGCTGTCTCTGGCCCTGCTGGGCGGACTGGCGGTGGCGCAGCAAGCCTCCACCGCGCCCGACATGTCGCAGCCACCGGCGGTGGCGCCGTTCAAGGCCTACGCGCCCCCCGCCGCGCACCGCGATCAACTGCCCAACGGCTTGCGCATCGTCGTCGTCGAGGATCACCGCTTCCCGCTGGTGACGGTGCAGTTGGCGCTGCGCGCCGGCAGCTCGCGCATGACGCCCGAGACCGCCGGACTGGCCAGCGCCGAAGCCGACCTGCTGACCAAGGGCACGCCCACCCGCAACGCCCTGCAGATCGCCCAGGCCGCCGACGCCCTGGGCGGCGCCGTGGGAGCGGGCGTGGACCCCGACTTCCTCACCATCTACGCCAACGGCCTCAGCGACCGCGTCCCGGCGCTGTTCGAGCTGCTGGCCGACGTCACCCTGCACCCCACCTTCCCCGAGAGCGAAGTGAACCTGGAGAGGGCCAACATGCTGCAGGGGCTGCGCGCCAGCCGCGCCAACCCCGGCTTTCTGGCTTCGGTGCAGTTCTACAAGCTGCTGTTCGGCAAAAATCCCTACGCCATCACCGCGCCCACCGAAGCCTCCATCGCCGGCATCACCCGCGACGCCCTGCAGCAGTTCCACCAGAACTATTTCCTGCCCAACAACCAGGGGCTGATCGTCATCACCGGCGACATCAGCGAGGCGCGTGCCCACAACCTCGCCGAGCAGTACTTCGGCACTGACGCCTGGAAGTTCGGCCGCCCCACCCCGCCGCCCTCGCCGCCGGTCACCGACCCCGGCACCCGGCGCATCTACCTGGTCGAGCGCCCCGGTTCGGCGCAATCCACCATCCTGCTCGGCGGCCTGGGGCTGACCCGCACCGCGCCCGACTATTTCTCGTTCCGCGTGGCCAACCAGGTGCTCGGCGGCGGCTTCACCTCCCGCCTCAACTCCGACCTGCGCGAGGAAAAGGGCTATACCTACGGCATCTCCAGCGGCAACACCGCCTACCGGGAACTCGGCGCCTGGACCGTCTCCACCGACGTGCGTACCGCCGTCACCGCGCCGGCGCTCAAGGAGATACTCTCGCAGATGGACCAGATGCGCACCGCCCCGCCCAGCACCCAGGAGATGAGCGGCGCCAAAAACTACATCAACGGCAACTTCGTCCTCGGTCTCGAAACCCAGGGCCAGGTCGCGGGCGCCATGATGACCCAGGGCCTATACGGCCTGCCCCCGGATTGGCTGGCCGGCTACGCCCACAACGTGTCTTCCGTAACCGGTGACGAGGCTCTGGCCGCCGCCCAAGCGGTGGTCAAACCCGATCACACTCTGGTGGTGGTGGTGGGCGATGTGAAACAGATCGAGGCCGGCCTGGTCAATCTCGCCCCCGGCACGATGATGACCATCTTCAACGATCGGGGCGAGGTGATCGGCAGCTACCCGCCCGAAAAACCCGCTGGCGGCAAACCGGTTACAGTCCACCCACAACCGCGGCCGTAAACTGGCTGGTCGAGGCGAAGGTGGCGCCCGCGGGAACCAGATCGCGGGTCAGAATACCGCGCCGCAGCGTCGCCTCCACCGCCTGCTCGACCGCAGTGGCGGCTTCCGGCCGATCGAAGCTGTGGCGCAGCATCATCGCCCCACTGAGGATGGCCCCGGCCGGGTTGGCGCAATCCTTGCCCGCCAGGTCGGGCGCCGACCCATGCACCGGTTCATACAGCCCCACCGCTCCGCCCAGCGAGGCCGACGGCAGCAGCCCCAGTGATCCCGCCAGCACCCCGGCTTCGTCGCTGAGGATGTCGCCGAACAGGTTCTCCGTCGCCACCACGTCGAAGCTGGCCGGACGCAGAATCAACTGCATCGCGCAGTTGTCCACATACAGGTGATCGAGCGCCACGTCGGGAAACTCGGCCCCCACCCTCTGGAACACTTGCCGCCATAGCTGGCTGGTTTCGAGCACGTTGGCTTTGTCCACGCTGGTCAGCTTGCGGCGGCGCTGGCGGGCCAGGGCGAACCCCATCCGCGCCAGCCGCTCGATCTCCTCCACGCTGTAGCGCAGCGTGTTGTGCGCCGACTGGCCATCCGCCGCGATGCCGCGCGGCTGGCCGAAATACAGGCCACCGGTCAGCTCGCGCAACACCAGCAGATCGGTCGCGGCGACCACGTCTTCCTTCAGCGGCGTCGTCCCGCACCCGGCGAGGCGCCTCACCGGACGCAGATTGGCCCAGCAGCCCAACAGTGAGCGCAGCGCCAACAGGCCGGTTTCGGGCTTGCGCTCGCGCGCCTCACGGTCAAACGCCGGGTCACCGACCGCTCCCAGCAGCACCGCCCCGGCGCTGGTCACCGCCGAGCGGGTGGCGGCCGGGAAGGGATCGCCGCCGGCGCGCAACGCCGCGCCGCCGATCAGGTGTTCCGCGGTCGTGAGGGTGAAGTCGAAACGCCGTCCGGCAGCGCGCAGCACGGTGAGCGCGGCGGCGGTGACCTCCGGGCCAATACCGTCGCCCGGCAGTGTGACAATCTTCAGTTCGTGGGGCATCCGCCTTACTGTACTAAACACCCCACAATGTCGGAGCTTTTTCCGCCGCCGGCGCGTAGACGCACAGTTCGCTGTCCTGCAGGGCGGAGATGCGGTAGTCGCACTGCGCCGGAATGCGCAGCGCGTCGCTGGCCCGCAGATGGGCGGCCGGCTCGGTGCCGCCGCTCACCTCAATGTCCACCCGGCCCCGGATGACGGCGATGATGCGTTCTTCCGGCGAGCGGCCACCCTGGCGCTGCCCCGAGGTCATGTGTTGCAGGTCAAAGCGCGTCGTCTTCTTCATGAAGCCACCTCCAGGGCCGCTCCGGCGGCGTGACGCACGCAGGCATGCAGATCGGCGTCGGTTATCGCCTTGCGGCGGTCCGCCAACGCCAGAAAGGCCGCATAGGAGCGGTCCAGATGCCCACGCTCCAGGCTCGCGTACCCCAGCGCCTGCAGCCGGGCGCGCAGCGCGTGACGGCCGCTGTGCTTGCCCAGCACCAGTTCGTGCCGCTCCCGCCCCACCGTCGCTGGAGTAAGTATCTCGTAGGTCAGCGGCGACTTGAGCATCCCGTCCTGATGAATGCCCGCTTCATGGGCGAAGGCGTTCGCCCCCACCACCGCCTTGTTGGGTTGCACCCCCACGCCGGTAATCTCGCTCAGCAGCCGGCTGGCCGGATGCAACTGCTCCAGCACCAAGCCGGCGCGCAACGGCCATGCGTCCTGACGCACGTGCAGCGCCACCGCAATCTCCTCCAGAGCGGCATTGCCCGCCCGCTCGCCGATGCCGTTGATGGTGCACTCCACCTGCCGCGCCCCCGCCCCCAGCGCCGCCAGCGAGTTGGCCACCGCCAGGCCGAGGTCGTTATGGCAATGGACGCTCCACACCACCGCCTCCCCGCCGCGCACGTTCTGACGCAGCCAGCCGATCAGCGCCGCGTACTCCTGCGGCACGGTGTAGCCCACCGTGTCGGGAATATTGATGGTCGTGGCCCCGGCGGCGATCGCCGCCTCGCACACCGCCGCCAGATACAGCCGGTCGCTGCGCGTGGCGTCCTCGGCGGAAAACTCGACGTCGCCGGTGTAGCTCCGCGCCAGCCGCACCGCCGCATGGGTATCGGCCAACACCTCGGCGCGCGTCTTGCGCAGCTTGTGCTCCAGATGGATGTCGCTGGTGGCCACAAACACATGCAGCCGCGGCTTGGCTGCCGGCGCCAGCGCCAGCCCCGCGCGCCGGACATCGCCCTCCAGCGCCCGCGCCAGCGCCGCCACGGTGAGCGAACGGCAGGCCACCGCCACCGCCTCCACCCCGTCAAAATCCCCCTGGCTGGCGATGGGAAACCCGGCCTCGATCACATCCACCCGCAGCGCTTCGAGCTGCCGCGCCAGGCGCAGTTTTTCCGCCGGGGTCATGCTGAAGCCGGGCGCTTGCTCGCCGTCGCGCAGCGTGGTGTCAAAGATGAGCACGGAATCGGCCATGCAGCGAGTGTGCGGCCGCGGCATCGCCAAGTCCAATTTATAGTTCTTCTACTTTCATAAACAATAGTTATGATGAGGCGTGAACCTCTCCGACGCCGAGACCCTGCTGGCGGTGGTGCGCGAGCGCAGTTTCTCCCGCGCCGCCGAACAGCTCCGCCGCACCCAGCCCGCCGTATCGCTGGCGGTGCGCCGGCTGGAGGAGGCCTGCGGCGAGCGCCTGCTCGACCGCAGCAGCAAGCAGCCGCGCCTGACCGGGGCCGGAGTGCTGGTGACCCGCCGCGCGGAGCAGATGCTGCGCCAGCGCGCGGCGCTCGAACACGACCTGCTCGAGCTGCGCGGCCTGCAGCGCGGCAAGCTGACCGTGGGGGCCAACGAAAGCACGGCATTTTTCCTGCTGCCGCTGGTCGAGGCCTACCACGCCCGCTGGCCCGAGGTGAAACTGGAAATCCGCCGCAGCCTGTCCCGCAATATTCCCGCCGAGGTGCTGTCGGGCGACCTGGACCTGGGGGTGGTGGCCTACGACCCGGAATGGCACGACTTGAACGCGCCCATCGTCTATCGCGACCGGCTGGCCTTCATCGTCTATCCCGGCCACCCTCTCGCCGGCGCGCGCCGCCCCGTGACCCTCGCCCGCCTGGGCGCCGAGCGCTTCATCGCCCACAATGTCGTCTCGCCCTACCGCGACTTCACCGTCAGCACCTTCCGCCGCCTCGGCGTCCCGCTCAACATCACCGTCGAAATGCCCACCATTGAAAGCATCAAGCAGCTGGTGGCCCGCGGCCTCGGCGTCGCCTTTGTGCCGCGCATCTCCGCCGCCCGCGAGCTCGACGCCGGCATCCTGCACGAGGTCCCCCTCCACCAGTTCCGCGCCGAGCGACCGCTGCGGCTGCTCTCGCCCCGCCGCGGCGTCCTCAGCCACGCCGCCCGCGCCTTCGCCGATCTGGCGCAACCGCTGGCCGCGGACGCGGTTCGATATACTAAAAAAGTCAGATGATTCAACTCTCCGGCGCTGCCAAACACTTTGGCGGCCGCACCCTTTTCGAGAACACCGACCTGCTGTTTCCCGACCGTGCCCGGGTGGGCGTGGTGGGCGCCAACGGCAGTGGGAAAACCACGCTCATGCGCATCCTGGCGGGTCTCGAACCCCTCGATGCCGGCAAGGTGGTGCAGAACAAGGATCAGACCGTCGGCTACCTGCCCCAGGACGGCCTGCACGCCGCCGGACGCACCCTGGTGGAGGAGTGCCGCTCGGTGTTCTCCACCCTGGTCGAAGTTGAGCGCGAGCTGCAGGAGATCGAGGCCCGCCTCGAACACACCGACGATCTGTCCCTCTTCGAGCGCTACGCCGACCTCCAGCACCAGTTCCAGGTGGGTGGCGGCCCGTCGCTCGAGGCCAAAATCGGCACCATCCTGACCGGGCTGGCCTTCACCCCGGCGGACATGAACCGTTCCTGCGAGGAGTTCAGCGGCGGCTGGCAGATGCGCATCGCCCTCGCCAAGCTGCTGCTGATGGAGCCCGGCGTGCTTCTGCTCGACGAGCCCACCAACCACCTCGATCTCGAAACCCGCAACTGGCTGGAGGAGTATCTCAGCCGCTATCCCAACACCTGCCTGCTGGTCTCCCACGATCGCTACTTCCTGGATGCCGTGGTGGACCGCATCGTGGATCTGGCGCAGGCGAAGATCACCGTCTATACCGGCAACTACACCAGCTTTCTGCGCCAAAAGGAAGACCGCCTCACCCAGATACGGGCGGCATTCAAGAACCAGCAGGAGCGGCGCGAGCAGCTCGAGACCTTCATCAACAAGTTCCGCTACACCGCCACCAAGGCGGCGCAGGTGCAGAGCCGCATCAAGGAACTGGAGCGCATGGAGGAGATCGAAATCCCTCCCGCCGAGGAGTCCATCCACTTCTCCTTTCCCCAGCCCCGCCCCAGCGGACGCCGGGTTTTGGAGTTGCGCCGCGCGGCCAAGGCCTATGGCGCGTTGCGGGTATTCAAGGATCTTGACCTGGTGCTGGAGCGCGGCGATCGCATCGGCCTCATCGGCCAGAACGGCGCCGGCAAGAGCACCTTGCTGCGCATATTGGCGGGCGCCGAAGCCATGGACGCCGGCGAGCGCATCGTCGGCCATCAGGTGACGGTGGACTATTTCGCCCAGGATCAGTACAAGGCGCTCGACCCCACACGCCGCATTCTCGACGACCTCACCGAGGTCAGCCCGGCGCTCATGGTGCCGCAGTTGCGTACCCTGCTGGGCAGCTTCCTCTTCCACGGCGACGATGTGTTCAAGCGCATCGGAGTGCTGAGCGGCGGCGAGCGCAACCGCTATGCCCTGGCGCGCATGCTGCTGCAGCCTTCCAACTGCCTGTTGCTCGACGAACCCACCAATCACCTCGATCTGAAGGCCAAGGAAGTCTTGCTCGAGGCCCTGCGGCAGTACAGCGGAACGGTGATCTTCGTCTCTCACGACCGGGCCTTCATTGACGGACTGGCCACCAAAATCTTCCACGTCACCCCCTACGACCAGCATGGCGGCGGAGTGGAGGTGTACCCGGGCGATTACGAAGAGTACCTGTACCACGTCGCCCAGGCACAAGCGCCGTCCGCCAGCCCGGAAAAAGCACCTTCGGCCAGCCCCAGCAGCAACGGCGCAGGTAAGGGCAAGGGCAAACGGGTCAACCCGCAGCGACAGCAGGCGCTGCGGAACTCCATCGCGGAACTGGAGAAGGCGATTGCCGCGATCGAGGCGGAAGTCAAGAACATGGAGTCCGAAATGGGCTCCGGCGCCGCCTTCCGGGATGGGGTCAGGGCCCAAGTCGCTGTGGCCAACTACGAAGAGCGGGTCGCCGAGCGCACCCGGCTCTACAGCCAGTGGGAGGAGAAGACGGCCGAGTTGGCCGCGGCTACTTCTTAGGCCGCCTTGCGCGGTGCGCGGCTGCTGCTCCGTTTAGACTTGGTGGTCTTGGCAGCCGTTCCGGTCGTCTTCGACCTGGAGCGGGACGCTGTCGGCCGGCTACCGCGGGCCTTGGCCGCTGCGGGGCGCCCGCTCGCCGCGCGGGAACGTCCGCGGGCCGTCTGAATCGGGGTGATCTGGGCGCGCGCCGTGCGCCGCGCCGGCTTTGCGCCCTCTGCCGTCTCCGGGTACACCAGTTTGTGGAAGCGGCTGCCCGGTTTGTCGTCGTAGACGAGTTCCAGGCCGCGCTCGTCAAAGACGTTGAAGAAGTCGTCCCAACTTACCTCGGCCAGCTCGGCCGGCGCGCCAAACTCGAATCGCAGCATGCCGCCCGTGCGGCTGACCACCGCCGGGGTGGCGTCGTGATCGTCGGCCCAGTTGCGGATCTCTTCGTGGTCGCGGGTGGTGACGGATGCCATAACCCGCTATCAGATGCGCCTAGCTCCCCTCGCCGTTGCCCCCGGCCCGCTTATGGCTGACGTGCTCCTCGATCGTGCCGCCGGAAGAGGCGGGCGAGTGACGGTAGGATTCGATCAACTCGCGGTCGGCATCGTGCAGCGCCGCCCGCAGGCTGAGACCGATCTTCTTGTCCCCCGGGCTGAGCTTGATGATCTTGAACTCGTAATCCTTGCCCACCTGCAGCGGGCCGCCTTCGGTCACCTCCGGGTTGATCTCGGAGTTGTGGCACAACCCCTCGATGCCGCCCAGCAGTTCCACGAACGCGCCAAACGGCGCCAGGCGCAGCACCTTGCCCGGCAGCACCTCACCCAACTGCCGGGTGGCGAAGAAGTTCTCCCAGGCGTCGGGCTCCAGCTGGCGGATTCCCAGCGACAAACGCCGGTTCTCAATATCAATGCTCAGGATCTTGGCCTTGACCTTGTCGCCCTTCTTCACCACCTCCGAGGGGTGCTGAATGCGCTTGGTCCAGCTGAAGTCGCTGATATGCACCAGGCCGTCAATGCCGTCCTCGATCTCCACAAAGGCGCCGAAGTCGGTCAGGTTGCGCACCCGGCCCTCGACCACGCTGCCGGGAGCAAAACGCTCGGGCAGCGACTCCCACGGGTTGGCCTGCGCCTGCCGGTACGACAGCGACATCCGCCGCTCGCCCGGGTTGACGTCCAGCACCACCGCCTCGATCTGCTGCTCGAGGGCGATGATCTTCGAGGGATGCTTGGTGCGCTTCGACCACGACAGCTCGCTGATGTGGATCAGCCCCTCGATGCCCTGCTCCAGCTCGACGAAGCAGCCGTAGTCGGTGATCGAAACCACCTTGCCTTGCACCCTCGCCCCCACCGGATACCGCTCCTTGGCATCCGCCCAGGGATCGGGCAGCAGTTGCTTGAAGCCCAGCGACACGCGCATCCGCGCCTTGTCGAACTTCAGCACCTTGACCGTGATCTCGTCGCCCGGCTGCACCATCTCGTTGGGGTGCGCCACCCGGCCCCACGACAGGTCGCTGACATGCAGCAATCCGTCTATGCCGCCCACATCCACGAACACGCCGTACTCGGTGACGTTCTTCACCACTCCGGTCACCACCTGGCCCTCGACCAGCGTCTCCAGCGTCTGCGAGCGCCGCGACTCGATCTCTTCCTGCAGCACCGACTTGCGGCTGACCACAATGTTGCCGCGCTTCTTGTTCAGCTTGATGATCCGTACCCGGACTTCCTGACCCAGGAACACGTCCAGGTTGCGCACCGGGCGCACGTCCAATTGCGACCCCGGCAAAAAGGCCTTCACGCCGATGTCGCACGCCAGCCCGCCCTTGATGCGCTCGGTCACCCGTCCCTGCATGATGGTGGCCTGGTCATGGGCGTGCTCCAGCTCGTCCCACAGCCGCAGGCGCGCGGCGCGCTCGTGCGACAGCCGCAGCCCGTGCTCGCCGCCGCTGTGCTCGATGACTACGTCTATGGTGTCGCCGGGATGAACCTGGGCCACGCCATCGGCGTCCAGGAACTCGCGCAGGCGTACTACGCCTTCCGATTTCTGGCCGATGTCGACGACGACGTCCTCGCCGTCAATCTTAAGGACGGTCCCCTTGAGGACTTCGCCTTCTACTGCCTGGTTCTGCTGTTCAAACGATTCGAGGAGCTGTTCAAAATCTTCCATGAGGTTGCGAAAATACGGACGATGGCCGACCGGCTCATTGCCGGCCCGCTACCGCCCACGGCGCTGTCAAATTAGCCGGGAAGTGCTCGGAGCGCAGGGTTAATGATAGCTCCCCCCGCGCCATAGTGTCAACGCCGCAGAGCCTCGACCCACCCCTCAGCGCACCACTGGAGCGGCCGTCGAGCGCCGGAAATCCGTCCCGTGCAGGGCCACAAACACGCACATCTCATAGAGCCGCGAGCGCAGCCGCTCGCCCACCGCCTGGGCCAGCGAAGTGGCGCCGCTGTCGGCCGCATCCGCCAGCCGGTGGCCCCGTTGCTCGGTGTCTTCGAGGTTGGTGGTCATGATGGTTGCCCGCTGCTGGCTGTAGCGATGATTGAGGATGTAGTGCAGCGTCTCCAGCGCCCACTCGGTCGCCCGCCCCACCCCCAAGTCGTCCAGAATCAGCACTTCCACCTCCAGCAGGGGTTCGACCACGCTGGCCTCGGTGGCCGGGTTGAGGGGGTCAAAGGTGGCCTGAATCTGCTTCAACAGGGCGCGGTGGTCCACGAACTTGCAGGCGATGCCCCGCTCCAGCAGCCGCCGCGTGATGGCTACCGCCAGATGCGTCTTGCCCGATCCCACCCCGCCATAAAACAGCAGCCCGCTACGGTCGCGGTCCACCAGCCCGGGGTAGTCTTGGCTGTAAGCGGTCGCCTGACGATGCGCCAGCAGCAGCTCGCGCGCCCCCTCGGGCACGTCGAAGTTCTCCAGCGTGCAGTGCTGATAGCGGGGCGGAATGCGCGCCGCCGCCTGCAGATCCGCCGCCCGCTGGGCAAAATGGCACTCGCACCGCGTCGCCCGCGGCGGTCCCGAGGCCGAGGCAATCATCTTCCATCCCGTGCCCTCGCACACCGGGCAGAGCTGGGGGCCGGTTGAGATGGGCGTGGCCATGGCGCCAGCTTATCAGGCTGCGGCACAGCCTAATATGGAATTTATGTCCCAGCAGGCAGCCCGCTTGATTGTGGAAACCCTGCGCGCCGCCGGCCACCAGGCCCTGTTCGCCGGCGGCGCGGTGCGCGACCACCTGCTCAAGCGGCCGGCCGCCGACTTCGACGTCGCCACCTCCGCCCCTCCCGACGAGGTGATGCGGCTGTTTCCCGACCACACCCCCGTCGGGGCGCAGTTCGGCGTGGTGTTGGTGCGCGAGCTGGGGGCGCAGATTGAGGTGGCGACCTTCCGTACGGAAACCAACTACAAGGACGGTCGCCACCCCACCTCGGTCGCCTACGCCTCCACCCCCGAAGCGGACGTGGCCCGCCGCGACTTCACCATCAACGCCCTGCTGCTCGACCCGGCCACCGGAACCGTGCTCGACTTCGTCGGTGGCCGGCAGGATCTCGCCGCCGGCGTGATTCGCGCCGTGGGCGATCCCGAGCGCCGCTTCAGCGAAGACCGGCTGCGCATGTTGCGCGCCGTGCGCTTCGCCGCCCGGCTCGGGTTCGCGATTGAGCCGCAAACCTGGGCCGCCATCGAGCGCCAGGCGGGTGAAATCACCCGCATCAGCGCCGAGCGGGTGCGCGATGAAATTCTCAAAATGCTGACCGAGGGCCGCGCCCGCCGCGCCTTCGAGCTGCTCGATCGCAGCGGTTTGCTGGCGGCCGTATTGCCCGAGGTGGCCGCCATGAAGGGGGTCGAGCAGCCGCCCCAGTACCACCCCGAGGGCGACGTCTGGACCCACACGCTGATGATGCTCGAGCGGCTCCCCGCCGGCGTTGCCCCCGCCCTCGCCCTGGGCGTGCTGCTGCACGATGTGGGCAAGCCGCCCACCTTCCGCCGCGCCCCCGACCGCATCCGCTTTGACCGCCACGCCCCGGTCGGCGCCGTCATGGCCCGCGCCATCGGCCAGCGGCTGCGGCTCTCGAGCGCGGCATGCGAGCAGGTCGAGGCGCTGGTGGCCGAGCACATGAAGTGGCCCGAGCTGCCCAAAATGCGCGAGGCCACCCGCAAACGCTTCCTGCGCCGCCCCGACATCGAGGCGCAGTTGTCGCTCCTGCGTCTCGATTGCGAATCCAGCCACGGCGACCTCAGCCTCTATCAACTGGCCCGCCAGATGCTCGCCGCCCAGCCGCCGGAGCAGCTGCGCCCTCCCCGTCTGGTCACCGGAGAAGACCTGATCGCCATGGGCTACCGCCCCGGCCCCCGTTTCCGCCCCATCCTCGACGCCGTCGAGGATGCCCAGCTCGAAGGCCGCGTCGCCGACGCCCAGGCCGCCCGGCAATTTGTCAGCCGGCATTTCCCGGTGTCACACTGAAGCTTATGTTCCCGACACACCGGCCGCGCCGCCTGCGCCAGAACCCCGGTCTTCGCGCCATGGTGCGCGAAACCCGCCTCAGCCGCGACATGCTGGTGCAGCCGCTGTTCGTGGTCCCCGGCTCCGGCGTCAAACGCGAGATTTCGTCGCTGCCGCGCCAATACCATCTCTCGCTCGACAAGCTGGTGGAAGAGGCCCGCGCCATCCACGGCTTGGGCATTCCCGCCGTTCTGCTGTTCGGCATTCCCGAATCCAAGGATGCCCAGGGCAGCGGTGCATGGGCCGCCGACGGCATCGTCCAGAAGGCCACCCGGGCGCTCAAGCAGGCCCTGCCCGGCTTGCAGGTAATAACCGACCTGTGCCTGTGCGAATACACCAGCCACGGCCACTGCGGCTTGATCCAGCCGCGGGGCGACGGTTCCGTCGAAGTGCTCAACGATCCCACCCTCGAGCTGCTGGCGCGCACCGCCGTCGCCCAGGCCGAGGCGGGTAGCGACCTGATCGCCCCCAGCGACATGATGGACGGCCGCGTCGCCGCCATCCGCGGTGGCCTCGACCAGGCCGGGCATACCGCGACCCCCATCCTCTCCTACGCCGCCAAGTTCGCCTCCGCCTTCTACGGCCCCTTCCGCGAGGCCGCCGGCTCGACCCCCCAGGCGGGCGATCGCGCCGGCTACCAGATGGATATGGCCAACGGCCGCGAAGCGCTGCGCGAAATGCAGCTCGACCTCGACGAGGGCGCCGACATGCTGATGGTCAAGCCCGCCCTCCCCTATCTCGATGTTTTGCGCATGGCCCGCGAACGCTTCGATGTCCCCCTCGCCGCCTATCAGGTCTCGGGCGAATACGCCCAGATCCTCGCCGCCGCCCGCGCCGGCTGGCTCGACGAGACCCGCGCCATGTGGGAGTCCCTCACCGCCATCCACCGCGCCGGCGCCGATGTGCTGATCACCTACTTCGCCCGCGACGCCGCCGCCGCGTTATGATGGTTGTTATAACTAGCTGGGAGCGGCACCGCCATGGCCACAGTACTCAAATTGACGACCGTCGGAAGTTCGACCGGTACGGTGATTCCCAAGGAGATGCTGGCGCGGATGAAGGTGAGCCGCGGCGACGCTCTCTACGCCATCGAGACTCCCGAGGGTTATCTCATCACCCCCTACGACCCAGCCATTGAGAAGCAACTTGAGCATGGCCGGGAGTTCATGAAGCAGTACCGCGATACGTTCAAGGCGCTGGCGCGCTGAGATGAAGCGAAAACCGCGGTGGATCCACAAGCAGGCTTTGCTTTTGCTGCACCAGGAAAGCCTGGCCATCTTTGGCGGTAGCTCCGGAATCCGGGATGAGGGGCTACTCGACTCCGCCCTGGCACGTCCGCAACAGTTGCAGAACTACCGGCCCAGCTGCTCACTGGCGGACTTGGCCGCTTCCTACGGTTTCGGACTGGCAAAGAACCACGCCTTTGTGGACGGCAACAAACGCGTTGCCTTTCTCGCCATCGGTCTATTTCTGGCCGAAAACAACTCTGCCTTGGCGGTTGGCCAAGCCGAAGCTGTTCACATCATCCGGATGCTAGCGGCGGGCGAGATGGGCGAAGCCGAACTTTCCGCCTGGGTCGGGCAGCACCTTTCGCCAAGTTAGCGGCTACAGGCGCCGGTATTCCTTGCGGCCGCCGGGGGCGGCGGGAGCGGTGGATCCAGGCAGGCGCACGACGATGTGGCGGTCGCGCCCCATGCCCTCGCTCTCGCTGCTGAGGCCGGCTTCCGCGCGCAAAGCCAGGTGCACGGTGCGCCGGTCGCGGCTGTTCATCGGAGCAAAGGCGTAGGGCAGGCCGGTCTTGCGTACCCGCTCGGCGGCCATCTGCGCCAGCGAACGCAGTTCCTGCACCCGCAGTTGGCGCCGCCCCTGGCAGTCGAACAGGATGCGGTGATGCTGGTCCGGCCCCAGGCGCAGCGACTCAAACGCCAGGTGCTCAATCCCGCGCAGCACCTCGTTGTCGTCCGCCAGCAGCAGCCCGGCGTCGGGACCGCTGAAATCCACCGTGATCTCCGGCCCCTCGCCATCCGGTTCCGGGGCGGGGGTGAGGATCTGCACGGTGAGGCGGAAGTGCCCCTCGCGCACCACGGTTTCGCAGTACTCGCGCAGACGCTGCAGGGTTTCGGGCGTGAGTGTTTCCGGCATGGCAGTGCTCCCTTGGCTAGCTCTTGGGGCCGACAACTTTGCCCTCGATAACCTTTTTCTTGCCCGACGACTTCGCCGCCCGGTCCTGGGCGGCGACCGCCGCCACGGCGGCGTCGTTGTACGTCTTGTTGGCCACCCACTGCTGACCGGTGGCGATCACGTTGTAGCCCAGATAGTACAGATTCACTCCCGCCGGCAGATAGAAGAAGAACCAGCCGACGAAGATCGGCATTCCCCACTTCATCAGCCGCGCCTGGCGCGGGTCCTGTCCCGGCGTCAGCGGCATCAACGCCGTCATGGCAAACTGCGACAACACCACCAGCAGCGGCAGCAGGAAATACGGGTCCTTGGCCGACAGATCGTGGATGTAGCCGATCCACGGCGCGTGGCGCAGCTCGATGGCGTACTCCAGCACCCGCCAGAAGGCGTAGATCAGCGGCAACTGGATGAGCATCGGCAGACAGCCGCCCAGCGGGTTGACGCCGTACTCGCTGTACAGCGCCATGATCTCCTTCTGCACGTCCTGACGGCGCGGATCGCGCATCGGATAGCGCTTCATTTTGCCGTTCAGGGCGTTGACTTTGGGCTGCAGCGCCATCATCTTCGCCTGGCTCTTCTGCGCCTTCATCTTCAGCGGGAAGGCGGCCATGGTGATGACGAAGGTGAGGAAGAGAATCGCCCAGCCGTAGTTGTGGATCCAGTGGATGAAGGTCCAGTTCATCCACAAAAACAGCGGCTCGGCGATGAAGGTGAACCAGCCAAAGTCCACCAGCCCGCGCAGCGCCGGATCCACCGCCTTGAGCAGGTCAATCTTCTTGGGGCCGACGAACAGCCGGCTCTGGATCTCCCCGCCCGTGGCCACCGCCACCCCGATCGTGTCCACCGGCTTGTTGGTGATCACGTCGCCGGAGGCGTTCACCAGCCGCGGCTGATAGGTGTTCTTCAGCGTCGTAACGGTGAGCGAGGGTTGACCCTGGTCGGCGCTGCCCGCCTGCGGCAGGAAGGCCATGGCGAAGTACTGATCCTCCACCCCGGCAAACTGGAACACGCCGTCGTGGCTGGCGCCGTTGTTGATTTTCTTGACAGAGGTGGTTTCCACGCTGCTGCCCGACTGTTGAAAATACTGCTCGGTGGTGAAATCGCCCGGCACGGCGCGATCGCCGAACGCTCCCTGCCAGGCCATCGCCGCCCCGACCGGCTTGCCGTCGCGGGTGACGCTGGCGTGCACCTCGGCCACATAGCCCGCATCGAAGCTCAGCGACTTGGTCGCCACCAGCGAGCCGTCGGACCAGATGAAGGTGATAGTCTGGCCGCCGTTGGCGTCCTTGGTCTGCTGTACCTGATAGAGGGCGTCGTCCAGCGTTTTGCGCAGTTGCGCGTCACTGGACCAGAAGGCCAGCGGGTAGCCGAACTTCTTCGAGAAGTCCTGATCCACCACATTCAGCGGCTTGCCCGAGTCATCCTTGTACTGGGTCAAAATCCACGAACGTGCCACTCCGCCCTGATTGCTGAACTCGATGTGATACACCGGCGTGTCGAGCGTCACCGTCTGTGCGGCGGTGGCGGCGATAGCGGGCGTTTTGGCGGGCGCGGGTGCGGGCTTCCGGGCCGCCTCGGACGCCGGTGCCTTTGACTTCGGCGCCGGCTCCGTCGCCGGCGCTACCGGCGTGGTGGGGGTGGCAGCCGGCGGTTTCGCCGCCGCGCTCTCGCTCGCCGTCTGCTTTTGCGCCGTGGCTAGCGGCGGCAGGGCCGCCTTGCGGTTGATGAACGGCCAGATCACTAAAAACAGCAGCGCCACCAGCGCAAAGGCGAGCAGCAACCGGTGCTCAAAGTTGGGATCGTCGTTTTGGTTCAAAGCCATTACTTATGGGGGTGCGGCACAGGATCAAACCCGCCGGGATGGAAAGGATGGCAGCGCAAAATGCGCCAGGCGCCCAGGGCCGCCCCACGCACCACGCCGTAGCGCGCGATCGCCTGCAGCGTGTACTCGCTGCAGGTGGGAGCAAAGCGGCAGGAGGAGGGCAGCAGCGGCGACACCCAGCGCTGATAGCCGCGCAGGCAAGCGCAGGCGGCTTGTCGCGGCAGCATCCAGAGATTCATGGCGCCTTCTCCAGCGGCGGCAGCGCCTCGCACAAACGCCGGATCAGCTCGCCCAGTTCCCGGCCCAGCGGCAGAAACTCGGCCGAAGCCACCGCCGGCCGCGGGTTGATGACCACATCACACCCCAGGCAGCTCTCCGGCATTTGGCGCAGCAGCTCGCGCGTGCGCCGCCGGATGCGGTTGCGCACCACCGCCCCGCCCAGCTTGCGGCTCACGGTGATCCCGAACCGCACCCCGCCCGTCAGTCCGCGGCGGCGGCCGAAGGCGGTGAAGTGACGCGAGGCGCGGCGCATACCTTGCTCGTAGGCGGCGCGGAAGTCGGCGCGGCGCAACAGTCTGCGCCCCGAAGGCCAGGCTTCCGGCTTAGTCGCGGTAGCCGGCGGAGACGGCAACACGCTTGCGTCCCTTCGCGCGGCGGCGGGAGAGTACGGCGCGGCCATTCTTGGTGGCCATGCGGGAGCGAAACCCGTGGGTCTTGCTGCGCCGCCGCCGATTGGGTTGAAAAGTTCTCTTGGGCATAATCTACCGAGCCGACGCAGCTCACACTGCGCCCCCGCCTCTGCGGATGCATTCTGGGGGCAGGCCCGGCTCTGCCGCCGCCATATCTGTGCGGCCGCCCGGCACTGCTTCAGGAACACCAGCTATTATAGCCAGCCTCGGGCACATCGGCAACCGGCGGCGGGAACAACCCCGCGCCGCTAAATTTTTTTGCCTTCCCGGTGCCGGAATGGCGAAGGATCGTGAGAAGCTATCCCACGCTGCCTCACCCGAGACAGTGCAGTCACAGACCGCCAACGCATGTCGCAATCCTCGGCGAAAACGCAAACCACCTGGGACGAAATTCTGGGGGAAGTCCGCAAAACGGTGAACCCGCACCGCTTCAACACCTGGCTGCGCCCCACCCGGCAGGAAAAACTGGACGAGGGCACGCTGGTGATCTCGGTGCCCGATGCCGAGCTGCAGCCGGTGGGCGAGAAGTTCAAGCCCCAGATTGACCAGGCCATCCGCCGCCTGCACCTCGACGCCACCGTACAGCGCGTCGAAGTCGTCGTCGCCGCCTCGGCCGCGGCCGCCCCCGCGCCCCCGCCGCCGCGCAAGGCCGAGCAGCCGCGGCTGGAGTTCGAAACCGGCTCGCTCAAGCCCGAATACACCTTCGACACCTTCGTGGTGGGCGGCTCCAACCAGTTCGCCCACGCCGCCGCCGAGGCCGCCGCCGAGCGCCCCGGACGCGCCTACAATCCCCTGTTCCTCTACGGCGGGGTGGGCATGGGCAAAACCCACCTGATGCACGCCATCGGCCACCGCACCAAGGCCCTGGGACGCGCCCTGCGCATCGAGTACGTCACCGCCGAGGACTTCACCAACGAGATGATCTCGGCCCTCCGCCACGACGGCATGATCGCCTTCCGCGACCGCTACCGCTCGGTGGATGTGCTGCTGATTGACGACATTCAGTTCATCGCCAACAAGGAGCGCATTCAGGAGGAGTTCTTCCACACCTTCAACGCCCTGCACGGCGCCGGCAAGCAGGTGGTGATCTCGAGCGACCGCCCGCCGCGCGAGCTGTCGCAGCTCGAGGAGCGCATGCGCTCCCGCTTCGAGTGGGGGCTGACCGCCGACCTGCAGCCGCCCGACCTCGAAACCCGCACCGCCATCCTGATGGAGAAGGCGCAACTCGAGTTGCAGAAGCACCCCGGCTCGCTGGAACTCAGCCCCGAGGTGGCCGGCTTCATCGCCGCCAAGATCAAGAGCAACGTGCGCGAACT
Source organism: Terriglobales bacterium (assembly GCA_036561225.1). GTDB lineage: Bacteria > Acidobacteriota > Terriglobia > Terriglobales > SCQP01 > SCQP01. The sequence continues at coordinate 5,637 of DATBPS010000047.1, read as the reverse complement.
GGAAGGCGCGATGGTGCGCCTGCTGGCCTATTGCCAGTTGAAGCAGCTGCCGGTCACCATCGCCACCGCCCAGGAGGCGCTCAAGAACCTGCTCGACCAGCAGCAGCGCAAGCTCGACATCGAGATCATCGCCAAGGCGGTGGCCGAGTCCTTCAACCTGCGCGTGGCCGACCTCAAGGCGCGCAACAACAGCCAGCAGATCGTCTTCCCGCGCCAGGTGGCGATGTACCTCACCCGCCGGTTGATCAACGCCTCGCTGCCCGAAATCGCCCGCTTCTTCGGCGGCAAGCACCACTCCACCGTCATCCACTCCATCCGCAAGATCGAGCAGGAAAGGGTCGCCAACCAGGCCCTGGCCCGCACCCTCACCCACCTCACCGAGCAGTTGCAGTAGAATCCGCGGATGGACCGCAGCCGCCTGGCGGCAATGACCGATGGCTTCCTGGCCGTCATCATCACCATCATGGTGCTCAGCCTCGCGCCCCCCCGCGGCGCGGAGTGGACCGATCTGCGCACTGTCGGCGTCAACGCCCTCGTCTACGCCCTGAGCTTCATTTATCTCGGTATCTACTGGAACAACCACCATCACTTCTTCCATCTGGTGGAGCGCGTCTCTGGCGGCCTGCTGTGGGCCAACCTGCACCTGATGTTCTGGCTGTCGCTCATCCCCTTTGCCACCGCCTGGCTGGGGCAGAACCCCCGCGCCGCCCCTCCCACCGCCCTCTACGGCCTCCTGCTGCTGCTCGCCGGTGTCGCCTGGTGGGTGATGGAAAAGGTCGCGCTGAAGCTGCAGGGCCCGCATTCGCGCCTCGCCCACGCCCTCGGCCGCGACTGGAAAGTACGCATCTCGCCCTGGCTCTACTGCGCCGGCATCGCCGCCAGCTTTTGGCACGTCTGGCTGGGCGATGCCATCTACATCATCGTCGCCAGTCTCTGGCTCATCCCCGACCGGCGCGTGGAGCGCGTGCTGCGGAGCGAGACATGATCTTCCGCACCCGCTTCGCCCGCGACATCGTGGCCGAGTTCGCCGCGCCCGCCTCGGGCGACCGCCGCGCCCCCGCCATCATTCTTTGTGACGGCATGCCCTCGATGCCGCGCAAACAGCCCCTGGTCGCATGGCTGGCGGCTAAAAACTTCTGGGTCATCTATCCGCGCTGGCGCGGCGCATGGGAATCGGGCGGCGAGTTCCTGGCCCAATCACCCGAAGACGACCTGCGCGACATCCTCGACGCCCTGCCCCAAGGCTTCCGCGAGACTGCCTTCGGCCGCCGCTTCGCCCCCCGCCCGGCGCGCACCTACGTCATTGGCGGCAGCTTCGGCGGCGCGGCCGCCATCCTCGCCACCCTCGACCCGCGCGTCACTGCCGCCGTGGCCCACTGCCCCGTGGTGGACTGGGGCATCCTCGCCACCGAACAGCGCGCGGAAACCTCCAACCCCAGCTACGCCGCCTACATCCGCGCAGCTTTCGGGAACGGCTACCGCCTCTCGGCCCGCAACTGGAACAAGCTCACCACCGGGCGCTTCTTCAACCCCGTCGCCCGCGTCGCCTCGCTCGACGGCGGCAAACTGCTGCTCTTCCACGCCCAGGACGACCCCTACGTCCCCTGGCGCGGCGTCGCCCGCTTCGCCCACCTCGCCGGTTGCCGCCTGAAGCTGCTCGAAACCGGCGGCCACCTCAGCACCGACCGCACCACCCGCCGCTACTGGCGCACCATCGCCGCCTTTCTCGCCTAGGCCGGCGGCCACCTCAGGCCGAAGTCTCCGCCATCAGCGTGCGCAGTTTGTTCTGCAGCGCCTTGTAGCTGATGCGCAGCTTCAACGCCGCCTGTCGCCGGTTCCAATGGGTATCCGCCAACGCCTTGAGGATGGCCCCGCGCTCCGCCTGCCACGCTGCCTGGCGGCTGATGTCGAGCAGCGAGGCGGCCGGAGCAGGCTCGCCCGCAGGTCCTTCCGCCGTCGCTGCCGGGGGCGGAACCGCATCGGCCAACTCCGTCAGCAGCGCATCCGGGTTCCCCAGCACGATGTAGCGCTTGATCAGGTTCTCCAGTTGCCGCACGTTGCCCGGCCACGCGTACTGCTCCATCCGCCGCCACAACGACGCCGGCAGCGGCGCCGGCAAGCGGCGGTACTGGAGGCTGTACTGGCGCAGAAAGTGCTGCGCCAGCAGCGGTATATCACCGCGGCGCTGCCGCAGGGGCGGCAGCGCGATCACGATCACGTTCAGACGATAGAACAGGTCGCGCCGGAAGCTCCCCCCCTCCACCGCCGACTGCAGATCGGTGTTGGTCGCCGCCACCACGCGCACATCCACGCTTACCGGACGCCGCCCACCCAACCGGCTGAACTCGCCGTCCTGCAGCACCTGCAGCAACTTGGCCTGGAGGTGCAGCGGCATCTCGCCGATTTCGTCCAGAAAGATCGTGCCACCTTCGGCCAGTTCAAACTTGCCCGACTTCGGCCGGTTGGCGCCGGTAAAAGCGCCTTGTTCATACCCGAACAGCTCACTCTCCCACAGCTCCTGGGGGATGGCGGCACAGTTGATTTTCACAAACGCGCTGCGCGGCGACTGCGCCGCCAGCAGCCGTGCCACCACCTCCTTCCCCGTGCCGCTTTCGCCTTGCAGCAGCACGGTGAGATCGGTGTCGGCGATCTGCTCCAGGGTCTGGCGAATCGCCACCACCGCCGGACTTTCGCCCAGCAGGGCGGCGGTGCGATCCTCAGCGAAGGAGATGGGTTCGAGAGCGACGGTTCGTTGTTCCAAGATGGTCTACCATAGCTCCAACTTGGGAAACCGCACATCCGCCCTCATGGGTGGCTTCCCACTTATCTTCACCCTGCCGGATCAGATCCCAAGCTTGGGCGACAGGCACCGCTCTTCCCGGCATCTCAGCCTTCGCCTTGGCAGCCGAAAGCCGTGAGATCCACATCCCGCCGGGGGCGATTATTGAGGCTTGGAGCGAGCCCAGCGTCGAACTGTTTCCCCAGCATCTGTCCGGACTCACGAGCCTGTTGCGCATGGCCCTGCTCTCGGGCGCCGAGATGACCTTGCCCACGGCCCTGCAGTTGGCCCTGGACATCGCCCACGCCGCGGTGGCCTGCGACGCCCAACTGCTGCAATTCGCCCCTGCCCAGGAACCCGAAGCTCGCCTGCAGCTGTCGCGCCATTTCGACGTATCCCACCTGCCTCTGGCGTCCGAGGACCTGGTCCACGCCTGGGTGGGTCGCGCCGGCAAGCCGGTGCTGGCCAAGCTCGGCGTGGATGCCGCCATGGACCAGTTTTTGCGCCGCATGCGGGCCGTCGCGGTGGTGGCCGCGCCGCTGTTCATGCAGCATGGCTGGGCGGGTTCGCTGCAGTTGTACCGCCGGCAGCCTCCCGAGTTTGATGAAACCGACGCCCGCTTGTTGTGGATTCTGAGTTTGCTGGTGGAGAATCAGCTGGCTTCCATGGCTGCCATCCAGCAGTTGACCCGGCTCGCCTCCACCGACTTTCTCACCGGCCTGCGCGCCCGCGGCTATTTCGAGCGCGCCCTCGAACAGGAAGTGCACCGCGCGCAGCGCAAGTCCAGTTCCTGCGGCCTGATGCTGGTGGATCTCGACGATTTCAAACTCATCAACGACCGTTACGGCCATCACGCCGGCGACGAGGTGCTGCGACAGTTTGCCCGCATTCTTCCCCAGGGCATGCGCGAGGTCGACACGGTCGCCCGTTTCGGCGGCGACGAGTTTGCCATTGTTCTACCGGATACCGATGAGCCCGGCGTGCGCCTCGTGGCCGCGCGGCTGCGTCAGGCGCTGCGCCATCACCGCTTCGCCATCCCGGGCGGCCCCACCCTGCAGCTCAGCCTGAGCATGGGCGTCGCCCTCTGTCCCGCCGACGAAAGCACCCCGGATCAACTGCTCCGCGCCGCCGACAGCGCCCTCTATCGCGCCAAACAGTTGGGCAAGGATCAGCCCTTCTTCTGGCGCGAGCTGCGCAAAGCCAGTTAACCTGACTGCCCTGATTTCCCTTCCGCGCCGCCTTCCTCCTCGGTCAGCGCAAACGGCTCGGCGCTCATGCCGCCGGCCCGCTTCACCAACGCTTCCACCTTGCCCTCGGCGGCATCCAGTTGCTTGCGGCAAGCCTCCACCAGCGCCATGCCCTCCTCGAACAGGCTCACCGACTTCTCCAGCGGCAGATCGGCGCGTTCCAGTTCGCTGACGATGGCTTCCAGGCGTTGCAGGCTTTGTTCAACTCCTCCGGCTGGCGGCATGGCTCCCCTCCTGGGCGATACGCGGCAAGTGGGCGGCGCCGATCAGGCCGGCGTCGGCGCCCAGGGCGCTGGCCTCAATGCGCGGATGCGTGGCCCGCGCCACCAGCGAGCGCTTGGCCACCTCCGCCTGCAAGGTGGCGCCAAACGCGTCCCAGCCCCGCGCCACCCCGCCGCCGATCACATAGAGCGGCAGGTTGAAGATGTTGATCAGGTTGGCCACCGCCACCCCCAGCGAGCGGCCCACCATCTCGAAGATCTCCAGCGCCACAATGTCGCCCTGTTTGGCCTTGATATAGACGATCTCGGCGGTCAATTCGCCCAACTGCTCCGCCTCCCTCGCCAGCTCCGGCGAACGCCCCACCCGGATCGCCGCCATCGCCATGCGGGAGATGGCGCTGGCCGAGGCGTAGGCCTCCACGCATCCCAGGTTGCCGCAGGCGCACAGTGCGCCATTGGGGTTGATGGTCATGTGCCCCAGTTCGCCCGCCATCCCCTGGCTGCCATGCCAGATGCGGCCGTCGAGAATCAGTCCTCCGCCGATGCCCGTGCCCAGCGTCAGCATGCACAGGCTGTCCACGTCGCGCCCCGCGCCCACCCACTTCTCTCCCAACGCCGCGGCGTTGGCATCATTTTCCAGCACCACGTGGGTCCGCAAACGGCGCTCGATGTCGTCCCGCACCGGAAAATCGCTCCATCCCGGCAGGTTGGGGGATTGCCGCACCGTCCCGTCGGCCAGATTGATAATGCCCGGCACCCCGATTCCGATTCCGGCAAAGCGCAGCCCCGGCAGGCGCTGTTCGATGTCTTCCACCGCCCCGCACATGTCGGCCACCACCCTTTGCCGCCCCTCGCTGACCTCGGTGTCCAGCCCAATGCGCTCCAGGATTTCCCCCGTCGGCGACACCGCAGCCACCCGCAGGTTGGTACCCCCCAGGTCCACGCCGATGGTGTATTCCGATGCGCCTATCGTGTCCATGTCTACAGCAGTATGCGTGCGCCTCAGCGCTTTTGGCAATGCGGGCAGAAGTGGGCGCTGCGTCCGGCCAGTACGGTTCGCCGTATGGCTCGTCCACAAACACCGCAGGCTTCTCCGGTTCTCCCATAGACCCGGTGCTGCAGATGGAACCACCCCGGCGCACCGTCGCTGTCCACATAGTCGGAGATGGACGATCCCCCTGCCCGGATCGCCTCCTCCAGCACCACGCGGATCACCTCCCGCAGCCGTATCAGCCGCGGCCGCGAGAGATGGTGGGCCAGCGGATGAATGCCGGCGCGAAACAGGCTCTCGTCGGCGTAGATGTTGCCCATGCCTCGCAGCAGCTTTTGGTTGAGCAACGCCGACTTGATGGGTGCCGCGCGCCGGTAAAACAGCCCCACAAACTCCTCC
>DATBPS010000046.1:0-1639 GCA_036561225.1 Terriglobales bacterium | reverse complement strand
TGGGCCTGGCTTGAGCCCGACCGTGCCGCCCGGCCCGTGCACCACAACTAGCTGCCCCCCGAACGGGAACTGGTACATGTCGTGGAAGGCCCAGCCCCCCAGCCCGAACAGCGCCGCGACCACCGCGAACGTAGCGATCGCGACAAGCGGCAGCTTGCGCGGCACACGGGCCAGCAGCCACGCGCCGAGCAGCGAGATCGCGCCCAGGGCTGGCACGTAGAACCGGGCCGCCTGCAGCGTGCTCAGGCCCGGAGCCGCGGTCCACGTGTAGGTGGCATACAAGGCCCAGACAGCGGCCCACGAGGCAGCCAGCGCGGCCCCGACCGCCAGGTCACGCCTGGCCAGCGCGGCCTGTTCGCCACCTGCCCGGCGGCCGCGCAGCCAGACGACGGCAATGCCCGCCAGCGCGGCGACGCCGGGCACCAGCATGGGCATGGCCTGGATTAGGTGGGCCGGCATATAGCGGAGGTTGGCGCCGATGGCACTGAGGCTGAAGGTGATCTCCCCTGGCCGGTAGCCGGACCGCAGCGGGCCGCCGTAGATGAGCGTGTTGAAGATCGCGACGCCGGTGCCGAACGCGCAGACCGACGCAACCCACCAGGCGACCGCGCTGGCGGGCAGCCGCGCCGCACGCAGCCGCCACGCCACGAGCACCGCGATGACCGCGCAGCCCAGCACCACGATGTTGGTGTACCGGCTGAACGTGGCGGCCTCCAGCGCCGCGAAACCAGCCAGCCCCACCCAGGTCCTGCGCCTGGTGCCCGCCTCAGCCGCGAGCACCGCCCACAGCAGGGCCCCGGTACCCGCCGCGATCAGCGAGGCTTCGCTGAAGGTCGGCATGTAATCACGCCACGCGAACAGGATGGCCGCGCCGGAGGAGCAGTACAGCCCGACGGCGGCCGCGCCACCGAACCTGCCGAGCCAGCGCCTGCCGCCGAAATACAAGCCCAGGCAGGCCAGCGCGCCATAGAAGAGCGGAGCCAGCCGGATGACGCCGAGCGCCTGGAACGCCACCGCGAGGTATGGGTAGCCCGGGTCCTTCTCGCTGATCCACCTGCCGCCCGGCAGCTGCACCCACTGGACGAGGCCGCCACCGGGGCCAGGACCCAGCCTGTTATGGCCCACCTGAGGCGCCAGTTGCCCGGCGAGCGCGTGCGCCTGCGCCTGCGCCAAGGTGAAGAAGTGCCCGTCGGTCATCGCCACGATCGAGGCACGATAGGCGTAATCGTCCGGCTCGGGAAGATACGGCGAGGCCCTGAGCACCAGCACGCACAGCGCCGCGAAGGCGGCTGCGGCCAGGCATGCCGCGGCAATGTCCCACCGGGATCTGGCCCCTGGCCGCGCCACATCCGCAGCCCGTGCGAGTGCTGTCACGCGTCTAGATCCTGCCCGCCTGACCCTAAGCGGTCGCGCGGATCACGTGTGAGTTCGGTGTGAATCGCAGCGGAGCGCATCGAGGCCAACGGTATCGCCTGCCAGGGTGCAGCCAGCCTGGCGCTGACCTGCTCATCAGGCCCGGGTCACGGCGCGTGCGGGAGGCTCACGCAGCGGGGCACGGGCCCGGTGATGATGCCCCCCGCCCCAACGGAGCCGCTGCGCGGGCTGCCGCTGAACGCCAGAATCATCGTGTCCCCGGCCG
>DATBPS010000045.1:0-2782 GCA_036561225.1 Terriglobales bacterium | reverse complement strand
ACCTTGATGTGCTGCGCCCCCCGCCTTAACTCCTCGCGCACCGCCCGCCGCACCGCGTCGGCGCCGTCGGCGATCACCGCCATGGCATCGGCGTGGGCGGCGCATCCGCACGGAATGGCATCGCGCAGATCGTGGTCCCCGGGGCGGAAATCCCCATGCCCGCCCGTCTGGCTGATCACCCGTCCGCCGTAGAACAGCCGCGGCGTCAGCCCCAGCAGCCCCTCGCGCGCCGCCGCCGCCAGCCCCACCTCGGCACCGCCCGCGTCGCGCAGCGTGGTGAAACCACGGTCCAGACTGCCGCGCATGGAATGCGCCGCGAAGAGCGCCAGGTAGGAGAGTGGCGTCCTGGCCAGCCGCCCCACCTGCAGGCTGGCCGCGAACAGATGCACATGGGCGTCAATCAGGCCGGGCATCAGCACCCGTCCGCCACAATCAAACACCTCGGCATCGGCCGCCGGCACGTGCGTCCCCACCTGCTCGATGGTGTCGCCCACCACCCGCACCATCATCCCCGGACGCAACAGCTCGCTCTCGCCGTCAAATACCTTGGCGTGCTTGAACACTATCGGTTGCGGCGTGGCGGCCGGCCCACTCATGCCGATAGCCTACGCTGCCCAGGCGGCGGCGTCCAGAAGTTTTCGCGCCCAGGCAGGGGTGGGCAAGCACCTCTCACCCGCACGGCCCCGCCCCGCTCCCTTTGCGATTACCCGCTGTCGGCATCCTATAAACTTGGAACCCATTCCAGGGCACCCAAGGAGATTTTTCATGTTGAACAACGCAAGGCTGGCGGCGGCATTTTTTCCGGATACCGGCGACGCCCGCAAGGCAATCGAAGTCCTGCGCCAGGGCGGTTTCGCCCAGATCGGCGTCGCCTCACGCGATGAAAAGCGCGAACGCAAGCTCGCCGAAAACGAACAGGTGCGTGAGGGCGTGGCCGTCAGCTCCGATTCCGGCTCGCAACTGCGCGAGTCCATGGGCGAAAGCGATTACAGCGACTCCGGCGACCTCCACGGCACTCTGACCACCGCCGGTTTCAGCGATGACCAGGCCGCGCACTTTGAAAAGTGCATGGCCGAACAAGGCGGTGTGCTGGTCAGTGTTCAGTCCCCCAACGACCGCTGGACCGAGGCCCGGCGCGTGCTCGAAGCCGCCGGCGGCGATCTCGGTCCGGTGTCGGAAGCGGCCATGGCCAGCAGTCGCGCCTCCACCCCGCGGCCCATGGCAGCCACCGCGCCGATGAGCGAGGGCAGGCGCATCCAGTTGCGCGGCGAGTTGCTGCGCGTCCACAAGGATCGCGTGCAGAGTGGCGAAGCCCGCATCTATAAGGAGACCATCACCGAACCGCAAACCGTCGAGGTGCCCGTCACACGCGAGGAACTGGTCGTCGAACACCATCCCGCCGCCGCCGGCACCCCCGCGGCAGGCCCGGTGGGAGAGAACCAGGAGATCCGTGTGCCGCTCAGCGAAGATCGCGTCACCTCCGAAAAAGTCCCGGTGGTTACCGATGAGGTGGACATCCGCAAACGCATGAAGGAGGGCGTGGAACGCGTCGCCGATGAGTTGAAGCGCGAAAAACTCAAGGTCGAGGAAAAAATGGACGAGGCGAAAACCCGCATCCCCGGCCGCGACCGCGCCGCGTAATCAGGCCCGCGCAATCTTCTCGACGCCGCCCATGTAAGGCACGAGCGCCTTGGGCACGGTGATGGAGCCGTCGGCCTGCTGATAGTTCTCCAGCACCGCGATCCAGGTGCGTCCGATGGCCAGCCCGCTGCCGTTGATGGTGTGCGCCAGCGCTGTCTTCTTACCGCTGCGGAAGCGAATCTCCGCCCGACGTGCCTGGAAGTCGCCAAAGTTCGAACACGAGCTGATCTCGCGGTACGCCTGCTGGCTGGGCAGCCAGACCTCGAGATCGTAGGTCTGCGCCGCGCTGAAGCCGAGGTCGCCGGTGCACAGGTTCATCACCCGGTAGGGGAGTTCCAGCTCCTGCAATATGGACTCGGCGTCCTGCGTCAGGCGCTCATGATCCGCCGCCGATTGCTCCGGGTGCGCGATCTTCACCAGCTCGACCTTCTGAAACTGGTGCTGGCGGATGATGCCGCGCACGTCCTTGCCGTAGGACCCCGCCTCGCTGCGGAAACACGGCGTGTAGCCGCAGACGCTGATGGGCAGCGCCGAGGCTTCGAGCGTCTGCCCGCCGAAGATGTTGGTCAGCGGCACTTCGGCGGTGGGGATCAGCCACAGATCGGTGCCCTCGCAGTGGAACAGATCGGCGGCGAACTTGGGCAACTGCCCGGTGCCACGCAGACTCTGGCTGTTGACCAGCGACGGCGGCAGCACCTCGGTGTAGCCATGCCGTTCGGTGTGGCGGTCGAGCATGAAGTTGGCCAGCGCCCGCTCCAGCCGCGCCCCCGCCCCGCGGTACACGGCGAACCGCGCCCCCGAGATGCGCGCCGCCGCCTCCAGGTCGAGGATCGCCAGCTCCGTTCCCAGCTCCCAGTGCGGCCGCGGCTCGAAATCGAACTTCGGCGGCTGCCCCCACCGCCGCACCTCGACGTTGTCTTCCGATGAGGCGCCCATCGGCGTCGCCGCCGCCGGCATATTGGGCAGGCTGAGCAGAATCGGTTCGGTGGCGGCTTCCAGCTCCTTGATCTCGGCGTCGAGCACGGTGATGCGTTCGCCCAGCCCGCGTGCCGCTGTAACCAACTCCTGAACCGCCGGGCTGTCGCGCTCGGGCCCGCGCTTGAGCTGCGCCACCTTTTCGCTCGCCTGGTTGCGCTCCTGC
>DATBPS010000044.1:0-29079 GCA_036561225.1 Terriglobales bacterium | reverse complement strand
CTGGCAGGCCAGCGACACGGTTCCGCTGTAGCCGGGCACCGCGGTGCTGATGGCCAGTTGGAACTGGGCCGCCGTTCCCACCACCGCCTTCACCTGTGCCTGCGCCGGGGTCACCGCCAGGGCGGTGACCGTCAGATTGAGGGTCACATCGTGGGTGATCGTGCCTCCCACGGCGCGTACGTCCAGAGCCACCTGCTGCGGCGTGGCGCTGGTCGAGGTCTGCACCGTCAGCGCGACGTTGGCCGGAAACGTCGGCTTCGCCGGCAGACTGGGCGGATTGAAGGTGCAGGTGATCCCGGCCGGGGCGTTTGGACACGAAAGCGTGATCGGGGCGTCGTAATATTCGCTGCCATTCACAACTACCGTCTGATTCACCGATTGACCGATGGCCACCTCAGCACTGGCGGCAGGCGCGTTGCCGGTAAACGTCAGGTTGTAGTCAAGCCAGGACATCCGGGCCATGGCCGAGGTCTTGAAATACCCGTTGTTGGCGTTCACGGTGAAATCGCCCATCGGGGCCTGGTTGCTGTCGAGCGTCACCGTGGCGGAGCTGCCGGCGGCCAGCGAAGTGGGCGATATGGTGCAGCCCGGGGTTGTGCCACAGTCCAGCGTAATGGTGGAAGCGCCATTAACCGCGGTCGTCTGCAGTTGGAACACCGCCGGCTGGCCCTTTTCGACGGTCAGGCTGGCCGGGGTCAGCGAGAGGGTGAAGTGCGGCACCGAGAGCGCCGGAATGCTCCACGCCCCCCGGCCGTGCGTGCCGGCCACCAGCACCGGCGATCCGCCGGCGCTGGTCAACGACAGGCTCAGCACCGGCGCCGCCGGCAGGTTGTCGCCCAACCGCACCCACTGCTCGTTGGCGACCCCGCCGTCGCTGGCCACGAATACGCCCACGTCGGTGGCCACGTAGATGTCGTTGGTGGCCTGGGGATCAATCAAAATCGCATTCACCGGCACCTGCGGCAGGTCGCCGGCAATGTTGATCGCCGTCTGCCCGCCGTCCGTGCTCTTGTACAAATAGGCTGTGCCGCCGCCCAGGTAGGCCAGCCCCCAATACACTGTGTTCCCCTGGGCGTCTGTAGGCGACACCGCGATGGAAGAGACGGGGCCGGTAAAGGCGCCGCCCGTCGTAGCCGCCAGCTGCCCCCAGGTCGGCAGCGTGCCCGTGGGCGCGGAGTTGGCGTTGGTGGTGCGGCTCACCGAGCCGTCGAAGGCGCCCACATACACCACGTTGCCATTGCCGGGGGCCACCGCCACCGCGGTCAGGTCGTCTCCGTTCGGGTCGAGACCGCCGGCCCGGCCGGCATTGGTTAAATCGCCGCTGATCGGCGTCCAGCCGGCGCCGTTGCTGGTCGGCACGGTCGGCCCCCGCCAGACGCGCTGCGTGGTCAGATAAATGTTGGCAGGGTTGGTGGGGTCGAGCGCATACGGAATGTAAAACTCGCCGTGGTCGGTGCTGGAAGAGATCGTGGTATCGTCCACCACGGTGGTCCAAACGCCCCCGCCGTCGTCGGCGCGCTGCAGGCTGACGCCATAGTTTTCGGTGAACACCTGCTTCGGGTTGGCGGCATTGATGGCGGTGTGGCCGCCGTCACCGCCGAATACGCTGGGCCAACTCAGGTTGCCCGCCGTGGCCATCGCCGTGCCGTTGTCCTGCGAGCCGCCGATCAGCCGTCCCGCCGTGGCCGGGTCGGCGCTGACACTGTAGAACTGGATCGCCCCCAGCCCGGCGTTCATGTTGGTCCAGTTGGTGCCGGCATCCGCCGTGCTCCAGGCGCCGCCATCGTTGCCCACCAGCCAGTTGCCCGCGGACAGGCACACGATGGCGTGCTGATCCGGATGCGGGGTGATGACGGTCGCGGTATAGCTGTTGGTCAGGTTCGTCCAGCCGTAAGCGCCACTGGTGCCGGAGTAGATGCCGCTCCACACGTCAATACCGCCCACCACCAGCGCAGCGCTTCCCGGCGGGGCGGCGATGAACTGGTCGTAGGTCCCCTGGTTGTTGCTGCCGAACATAGCGACCGGAGGGCTGTACAGTTTCCAGGTTTGCCCGCCGTCGCCGCTCGCCGCCAGCCCGTTGCAGCCGGTGCAGTCGCTGCTGTTGGTGGACAGGCCTTTCACATCGGTGATTAGCGCGTACAACACCCCCTGCCGAAACGCGAACGAGGCGCGGTAGAACGTCTGCGCCGTCATTGTCGGAAACGGCTGTGCGGCGGTTGGCGTCCAGGTCTGCCCCTGGTCGGAGGACTTGTAAATGCCCAGCGAGCGGATGGCGGCGTAGTAGACCTTGCCCACCGGGTCGTAGATCAAGTCCATGACGCTGTGCTGTTGCGAGTAAACCTGCGTCCAGGTCTGGCCGCCATCGGCGGAACGCACAATCCCAATCGCCGGCACCGAGGTCGCCAGACTGTTGTTGGCGTACGCTCCCCCGATCGTCACCGAGGCCAGCAGAATCTGCGGGTTCACAGGATCCACCAGCAGTTTCGAGATGGCGCTGCCGGTGAAGCTGAAGTTGGTGTTCGCCGGCGCCCCCTGCGTCCAGGTCTGTCCGCCATCGGTGGACTTGAGAATGCCGATCCCGTAGTAGCTGTCCATGCTCAGGTTGGGCTCGCCGGTGCCGACGTAGATGGTGGTGGGTGAGGTCGAAGGGTCGAGCGCGATGCTGCCCACCGCCAGACTGGCCATGCCGTCGCCGACCGGCGTCACCGTGGGGTTGGCGCCCAGCGCGCCCGTGACCTTCCATAACCCGCCGCTGGCCGCGCCGAGATAAATCGTGTTGTTTGTACTGTCGGCCGGATCCACCGCGATCGCCGTCAAGCGCCCGCCCACGTTGCCGAAGTTGGGGTCGCTCTCCGGCTTGGGCCCCAGCTCCGTCCAGTCGCCCCCGATGTTGGTTGGCGAGGCACCCGGCGCCGCCAAGAGCTGGTGCCGCCGCGGAGAATGAATCGTCATCATCCGCCGCGCCTGACCCAACGCCTGCAGACGATGCGCCGCCGGCGACTGACTGTCCCGTGACTGGCGAAAGCGCATGAACCAGTCCACCCGCTGCTCGGGATGGTCACCACCGGGATACGGGTTGGGCCGCGTCGGCGACTGCGTGAGCGCCAGCCCGCAGACCAATGAGAGCAGAAGGGTGATACCGGTACGCGCAGACTGCCGACGCATGGCCGTCAGAGTACAATGACCCGGCGAAATAAGCTAGTAGGCGTAAAAGGGCCCCACGGCGGTGTGACCGTTGTTGTTGGCGCTGGAGCCGTTGAGGCCGATGTAGATGGTGTGCCCGAAGAAAAACGACAGCCCGAAGTCAAAGGCGTTGGGGTTCGGCCCCGCCAGATTGTTGAAGGCCGCGTTGCCGGTATTGAACAGGTTGTTGGCGTTGGCCACCTTCCAGCTGGCGGTGACGCTGTCACCGCTGCTCACGCCAAAGTTGACGGCCTGGTAGTTCACCGTCGTCCCCGGACAGTAGAAGCCGTCGTTGGGGCTGGCGCACAAGGGGATGCTCAGCGTCGGGCCGTCGAGGAAAAAGTTGGCGTTGGAGCCGGAGTCGAGCACCGATCCCTGGTACGACTTGCCCTGAAAGGTGGTGTCGAAATCTCCAAAACCGTCGGCATCCAGCACCGCGAGCCCATTCATCGCGTTGTTCGATTCTGTATCGATGCCGAAGGTCACCGTGCCCGGCACGCTGAGCGCCCCCGAGTCGGGAACGCTGGGCATGGCGAAGACAATGCCGTTGTTGTCCCGGGCGAAGCGCCACACCGGGTTCTGCACCTGGTTCTGCAACTCCACCAGGGTGGCGGTGCACCCGGCGCTGGGGCAGGCGAAGTAGAACGACGGCGTGGTCGCCGCGCCCGGCGCGCACCCCTGGCCGCAGTCGTATTTGAACACCCCCAGACCTAAAACTCCGTTGGCGCCCAAAGTTGCCTGGGTGTCGGCTTCGGTGGAGCCGGTGTTGGTGCAGTCGGAGGGCGGCGCCGGAAATCCGGTCTGGCCCATCAGTTGGATGGGAATGCCGTCCGCTACTTCCCCCGACAGCTTGACGTCGGCGCTGACCACCGGCCCCCAGTTGAAGGTGGAGATGTATTGCAGGCATTCGCCCAGCGGATCCCCGCTCGGCGCCTTCAGTCCGGGCAGCGCCAAGCCTTGCACCTGATCGGCGAACAACCGCAGGCCGTAGGAACCGGTGTCCACCAGCACGTTGTCAATGGTCTGGCACTGGGTCGTTCCCGGCGCGCACACCGTCACGCTGGCGAATACTCCGTTGGCGTAGTTGCCGGTCACGCCGAGATTGGAGACCACCGGCAGCACGTTGTTCACCGGCGGCGTTCCGCCGCCGCCGTTGTTCGAGTTGTTATTTCCACCGCCGCCGCAGGCCGCCAGCGGAATCAGCAGCAGCAACAACAGCCCAAGCTTCCTCATTGAATCACCGCCGGCGAAAGTGTCGCAGGCACGGCATCGGCCAGCCAGGCGCGCCCGCGCAGGTCACGCACATGGCCGCTCAACTGCACCACCATGCCGTTGACCTCGACCGCCACCGGCCCCCGCCGCCGCGGCGTCTGCCGCGCCAGCGCCTGCTGGAAGGCCGCGAAACGCGCCCCCAGCAGCCGGCTGAGATCGGGCGCCACCGCCCCCTGCCAGGCCAGACCAAAGACATTGCCGTTGCGGTCCACGTAGGCGCGCAGCAGCACCCCGCGGCGCGTCTGCATCTGGCGCACCTGCACTCCCGCTTGTTGCAGTTGGTGGCGTCCGCCCAGCTCCTGCCCTGCCGCCGCCGCCGCCGCCGGTTGGCCCAGCACCGGCAAGCCTTCCTGGGGCACGCTTTGCGCCACCCCGATCGCCAGCCCCAGCCCGACCAAGACGGTTATGATCCCCACGCCCCGAAAGGCGGCCTTTGGCACTCGCATACTGCTAAGACGCGTGCCGCGGGGGCCGGGGTTCCTGTTTTTCGGCTATTTTACGAGCAACCGCTGGTCTCGCCGCAGTTCACGCACTTGTAGCAGGCGCCGTTGGGCACCATGATGCTGCCGCAGTTGTGACAGGGCGGCGCATCGGTCGCCGTTGCCGCGCCATGGGTAATCAGCGGGATCTGGCCGGCCGACTCCAACTGCTCCTGCGCCTCACCCCGGTCGCCATGCACATCCTCGACCCCGCGCGGCGGCGGCGGCTGATGGTCCAAAAACTTCTGCCCCATCCAGCGGAACAGATAGTCCATGATGCTTTTGGCGTATCCGATCTCCGCGTTGCCCGACCACCCGCTGGGCTCAAAGCGGGTATGCGAGAACTTGTCCACCAAAAGCCGTAGCGGCACGCCGTGCTGCAAGGCCAACGAGATCGCCGTGGCGAAGCTGTCCATCAGCCCGCTGATGGTCGAGCCTTCCTTGGCCATGGTGACGAAGATCTCGCCCGGCTGGCCGTCCTCATACATCCCCACCGTGATGTAGCCTTCATGCCCGCCCACCTTGAACTTGTGGGTCAGCGACTGCCGCTCCTCCGGCAAGCGCCGCCGGTAGGGACGGGCCGAGGGTACGATCGCCGGCACGCTCAGCAGCGGCGCTTCCACCGTCTTCTCCGCGGTTTTGGCCGCCGCCGACATGGGCTGCGCCTTCTTGCTGCCATCGCGATAGATGGCGATCGCCTTCAGGCCGAGCTTCCAGCCCTCGGTGTACACCTGCACGACATCATCCACCGTCGCCGCCTCGGGCAGGTTCACCGTCTTGGAGATCGCTCCCGACAGGAAGGGCTGCGCCGCCGCCATCATGCGCACGTGGCCCAAGTAGTGAATGCTGCGCGTGCCGTTGGCGGGTTTGAAGGAGCAGTCGAACACCGGCAGGTGTTCGGGCTTCAGATGCGGCGCCCCTTCGATCGTGCCGGTGGCGTCAATGAAGGCCAGCATGTCGTGCGTCTGCTGCGCCGAATAGCCCAGCCGCAACAGCGCCTTGTCGACGCTCTGGTTGACGATCTTGATCACGCCGCCGCCCACCAGCTTCTTGTACTTCACCAGCGCCAGGTCGGGCTCGATGCCGGTGGTATCGCAGTCCATCATGAAGCCGATGGTTCCGGTGGGCGCCAGCACCGTCACCTGGGCGTTGCGGTAGCCGTGGCGCGTGCCGGTTTCGAGCGCCTCGTCCCAGCATTGCCGTGCCCCGGCCATCAGCGGCTCGGGCAGGTTCTTCGGGTTGAGGTTGTTGACCGCGGCGCGGTGCATGCGGATGACATCGAGCATCGGCTCGCGGTTTTCGGCGAAGCCGGGGAACGAGCCCGCCGCCTCCGGCGTGGCCAGCGCCTCGGCGATGCGCGCCGACTGCAGATAGGCCTGGCCGCACAAAATCGCCGTCAGCGCCCCGGCGTAGTCCCGTCCGCCGTCGCTGTCGTAGGGCAGGCCGTTGGCCATCAGCAGGGCGCCGAGGTTGGCGTACCCCAGGCCCAGCGGGCGGAAATCGTGGGAGTTGCGCGCGATCCGCTCGGTGGGGTAGCTGGCGTTGTCGACGATGATCTCCTGGGCGGTGATCAGCACATCCACCGCGTGGCGATAGGCGGCCACATCGAAGCCGCCCGCGCCGGAAAACTTGGCCAGGTTGATGGAAGACAGGTTGCAGGCCGAGTCATCGAGGAACATGTACTCGGAACATGGATTGCTGGCGTTGATGCGGGCCGTGTTCTTGCTGGTGTGCCAGCGGTTCACGGTGGTGTCGTACTGCATGCCCGGGTCGCCGCACTGCCACGCCGCTTCGGCGATCTGCCGCAGCAGTCCCTTGGCGTCGACCGTCTTGACCGCCTCGCCCTTGCGCTCGCCCGCCACGCGGCGCAACTGATAGGGCCCGTCGGCTTCGGCCGCCTGCATGAACTCGTCCGACACGCGCACGCTGTTGTTGGCGTTCTGGAAGAAAATCGACGAGTAGGCCTCGCCGTCGAGGGAGGCATCGTAGCCCGCCTGCACCAGCGTCCACGCCTTGCGCTCCTCCTTCGCCTTGCACCAGATGAACTCCTCGATGTCGGGATGGTCGGCGTTCAACACCACCATCTTGGCCGCCCGCCGCGTCTTGCCCCCCGACTTGATCACCCCGGCGAAGGCGTCAAACCCCTTCATAAAGCTCAGCGGTCCGCTGGCCGTGCCGCCGCCGGAGAGCTGTTCCGCCGAGCTGCGAATCGGTGACAGGTTGGTGCCCGTCCCCGATCCCCACTTGAACAACATCCCCTCGGTCTTCGCCAGGGTGAGAATGCTCTCCAGCGAATCACTCACCGAGTTGATGAAACAGGCCGAGCACTGCGGCTTCTTGTATCCGACCGGGGCGTACGCCGGCCGCTGCTGCCGCTGATCCCAGAACCAGTTGGCGCCCGCCGCCTCCGGCTCCAGCCGCTCCACCCCGCAGTTGAACCACACCGGGGAGTTGAACGACGCCTTCTGGGTGATCAGCAGGTGCACCAGCTCATCGTGGAACACGGCGGCATCTTCGGCGGTCTTGAAGTAGCCGTCCGCCATCCCCCAGTCGCGCATGGTCTCCGCCACGCGCCCCACCAGGGCCCGGATGCTGTTCTCGCGCTCGGGACTGTTGAGCTTGCCGTGGAGATACTTCGAGGCCACGATGTTGGTCGCCGTCTGCGACCAGTCGCGCGGCACTTCGATGTCTTTCTGTTCGAAGATCGTCTCGCCCTTTTCGTTCTGGATCAGGGCCGAGCGCTTCTCCCACTGCACGTCGTCATAGGGGGAACGCCGGGCGGTGGTGAACTGCCGCCGGAAGCTCAACCCGGCATGGCGGCGTGTGCTGGAACCGGGACCAGTTTCGGATACAGCGGGGGCAACTTTGGCGGTGGTCTGGCTCAGCGGTTCGGACATGCGTAATCTCCCTATCAACCATACATCTTGTGGGCCGTCCACGCCACCCACAAGACTGAGGGGCATTCAATCGCACTGCACCGGTGGAGTCAAGGGGAAAAACCTAGGTGCGTGCTCTACCTTTGTCCCGCTCACCCACCTCTGCCTGTGGTCAAAATGCCACGCTAGCAAATCGCCTTCCAACCTGCCAAAACGCCCTTCAGCTGCGGGGTAGCAGGGCTTGCGCCCTTTCCGCATCACTGGTCCGGTTGCCCCCCTCGGCGAGGCCGGGAGGTGGCGAAAAAGATTCCACCCCGGCGGGGGGCGCGACGTCGAAGGCAAACGCGGTTTGCCGCCCGGCAGCGACCCGGAGCGGCGCCGCCATGTCGGCGCAGGTCAGCAGGATCAGCGCCGACACATACGCCCACAGCAGCAGCGAGATGGAGATGGCGAAGGGCCCGTAGATGTCGGCGAAGTTCAGCCAGGGGAGCAAAAGAATATATATGTACTTGGATATTTCCCACAACAGCCCGGCGGTCACCGCCGCCGGCAGCACCCGCCCCACCGGCACCCGGACGTTGGGCAGACGCCAGTACACGAAGAAAAAAATGGCGATGGTGAACGGCACCGCGCCGGCCCGCACCACGGCAATGGCGAACACGTCGAGCGGCACCGCATGACCGCTGAGCAGCTGCCACTGGCTCAGATAGTGATACAACCGCGTCGAGTAGGTCTCGGTCAGCGCCGTGAAGGAGGCCGAGAGCATCCCCAGCAGGCCGCACCCGAACGCCAGCCCGATGGCCACCGCCCAGTTTTGGAAATAGTTGCGGTTGCGGGGCGCGCCCCAGACGCGGTTGAGTGCCACTTCCAGCGGTAAAAAGATCCCCGTGCAGCTGAACAGCAGGATGAGCAGCAGCGCCGCCTGCGCCGCCTTCTGGTGCTCGACGATCAACTGCAGGTTGGTGATGATGAAGGTCTGGGTATGCAGATCTCCGGTGTCGGCGACCGGCAGATAGGCGCGCAGCAACTGCAGCAGGGAATGGTAGAGCCGGTCGGAGTGCAGAAAATTCCGCGTCATGGTCAGCAGCAGGACAATGAACGGAAAGAAGGACAGCAGCGCGTGCGCGGCCACCGAGCTGGCGTAGGTGTGCGTCTCCGCCGCCGCCAGATAACTGGCGGTATGCCTCAGCCGCGGATACCGCGGCGCCGCTTTCCCGAATAGCAACTGCACCCCACTATTCTACCGATGAGGCTGGAGTGGGGCGGGGGGATAAGCGGCGCGGGGTAGCTCTTGGCTCTTAGCTGTTGGCTGTTAGGAAAAGCAGGGCTGGACGACCGGAGAGGGCGGGGCGACGAGCGGGAGCTGTTGGCTCTTGGCTGTTGGCTGTTAGGAAAAACGGGGCTGGGCGACCGGAGAGGGCGGGGCGATAACTGGCGCGGGGCCGCGGCCGGCTGGGGGCGCGGCGGAGGCGCCGGGTATACTGGACACGCCATGCGAATCCTGCCCCGGGAAGAGAAATTCTTCGACATGTTCGGTCAGATGGGCCAGATGCTGATCGAGGGCGCCGCCCTGCTCAACACCCTGCTCGGGGACGTCACCCAGGCGCCGGTGCAGGCGGGTGAGATCAAGGCTCTGGAGCACAAGGCTGACAACCTGACTCACTCCATCATCACCAAGCTCAACCAGACCTTCATCACGCCCTTCGACCGCGAGGACATCCACATGCTCAGCACCCGCCTCGATGACGTGCTGGACCTGATTGATGCCACCGCGATGCGCATCGTCACCTACAAGATCCGCATCCTCGCCCCCGGCACGCAGCAGTTGGGGCAGATCCTTGCCGCCCAGGTACTCGAAGTGGACAAGGCGCTGGGCCTGCTCAAACGCCGCGACGGCGTGCTCAAGCACTGCATTGAAATCAACCGCCTCGAGGACGACGCCGACCGCATCGCCCGGGCCGGCATCGGCATGTTGTTCGAGAACGAATCCGACCCCATCGCCCTGATCAAACAGAAGGAACTGTACGAAGTGCTGGAACTGGCCACCGACAAGTGCGAGGACGTGGCCAACGTCATCGAGACCATCGTGCTCAAGGCCGCCTGAGCCCCTGCCCGCCTCGACATGTCCACCTTCCACATCATCGTAATTATCCTCATAGCGGCCTTCGCCTTTGACTTTCTCAACGGCTTTCACGACGCCGCCAATTCCATCGCCACCGTGGTTTCCACCCGCGTCCTGACGCCGGGCGTGGCGGTCATCTGGGCGGCGTTCTTCAACTTCATCGCCGCCGTCCTGTTCGGCACCGGGGTGGCGCAAACCGTGGGCAAGGGGATGGTTCAACTCTCCGCCGTGGACGAACGGGTCATCATCGGCGGCCTGATGGGCGCCATCGTCTGGGACATCCTCACCTGGTGGTGGGCGCTGCCCACCAGCAGCAGCCACGCCCTGATCGGCGGCTACGCCGGCGCCGCAGTGGCCAAGGCGGGCTGGAGTGTCATCCTGCTCGGCGGCTGGATCCCCACCCTGCTCTTCATCGCCATCAGCCCGGCCGTCGGCCTGGGCCTGGGGTGGCTGTTCATGGTGCTGGCTTCCTGGATCTTCCGCCGCTCCCATCCCCTGCGGGTGGATCGGCTGTTCCGCAAGCTGCAGCTCTTCACCGCCGCCATGCTCAGCCTCGCCCACGGCACCAACGACGCGCAGAAGACCATGGGCATCGTCACCACCGCGCTCTTTGCCGCCCACTACATCCCCAGCTTCGCCGTGCCCCTCTGGGTGGTTGTCATGGCCGCCACCGCCATGGGCCTGGGCACGCTCTCCGGCGGCTGGCGCATCGTGCACACCATGGGCGGACGCATCACCAAGCTCAAGCCGGTCGGCGGCGCCTGCGCCGAAGCCGCCAGCGCTCTCGCGCTCGGCCTCAGCACCGCCCTCGGCATTCCCGTCTCCACCACCCACACCGTCGCCGGCGCCATCGTCGGCGTGGGCTCGGTGAACCGCCTGTCCGCGGTCCGCTGGGGCATTGCCCGCAACATCGTCTGGGCATGGGTGCTCACCATCCCCGCTGCCGCTGCCGTGGCCGCCGGCTGCTGGTGGCTGCTGGGCGCGATTCCCGGTTTGGGTAGATAGGAGTACACTCAGGAGGATAGGAGGATGTAAGTGCCTACCCTTAACATCAAGGACGCCGAAGTCCGGCAATTGGCTCACGAACTGGCGGCGCGCACGGGCCAAACCATGACCGAAGCGGTCAAACAGGCGCTGCGCGAGAAGCTGCAGCGGGAGCGAGGTCCTGGCCCCGGCAGGCTTTCCCCTGCCGCGGAGCGGGTACTGGCCAGAGCCAAACGTCGGGAACAGACTCCGCTGCTCGACACGCGCAGCGAAGACGAAATCCTGGGTTACGGCAAGGATGGGCTGCCCGAATGATGCTGGACAGCTCCGCCGTGATTGCCATCGTTTTGCGCGAGCCTGAAGCCAGGGCTCTGGTCAGCGCCATCGATCGGGCGCCGGTCAGAATCATGTCGGCAGTGAATTGGGTGGAGGCCATGGTGGTCGCCGAATCGCGGCGCGGGGCTGCCGAGGACGTGCGCCTGGCCCTGGCGGAATTCGACGTCAAACTGGTTGCGTTCGATGAGAAGCAGGCATTGTACGCTTACCAGGGCTGGCTGCGCTTCGGCAAAGGCCGCCACCCCGCGGCTTTGAACTTTGGCGATTGCTGCGCCTATGCCGCCGCGGTGACCAGCGGCGAGCCGCTGCTGTTCAAGGGCGACGATTTCCCCCGCACCGACGTCACCCCCGCTCCCTGGTGACCCGGCGCGCTACTCGCAGCGCAGCGCCCGCACCGGGTCCACGCGGCTGGCGCGGCGGGCGGGCAGGAAGCTGGCCAGCGCGGCGACCGCCAGCCACAGGCCGGCCACGGCGGCGTAGGTGAGCGGATCGCGCGGGTTGAAGCCATAAAGCAGGCTGCCCAGCACCTGCGCGCCCAGCAGCGCCGCCGCCAGCCCCAGCAGGCATCCGAGCAGCGCCAGCCTCATACCCTGCCCGGTAATCGCGGCCAGCACCGTCGCCCGCCGCGCCCCGAGCGCCATGCGGATGCCGATCTCGCGGCTGCGGCCGGCGACCTGGTAGGCCAGCACCCCATACAGCCCCAC
Organism: Terriglobales bacterium; assembly: GCA_036561225.1. Lineage (GTDB taxonomy): Bacteria > Acidobacteriota > Terriglobia > Terriglobales > SCQP01 > SCQP01. The sequence goes on along the minus strand of DATBPS010000044.1, from coordinate 17,123 downwards.
CGCCCCCAGCAGCAGCGCCAGTCCCGCCGCCACCGCAAAGAGCCAAACCGCGGTGCGAGGACCGCGCAAGGCAGCGCTCACCGCGGCCGCCAGCGGCATCACCTGGTCCACGGTCGCTGCGGGAGCGGCTTCACCCACCGCCCGCCGCAACCCCGCGGCCGTAAGCGGATGCCCGGGTGCGCTGCGCACCACCAGGCTCAGGTTCACCGGCGGCGTGTCGCAGGGTGCGCACGGCAGCATCGGCTGTGCATAGAGCGTATAGATCCCCTCACTCACGCCCCGCAGCGCGGTGTAAGGCAGGGCGCTGCGCCGTACATCGCCCACCACGCCGATCACCCGCCGTGCGGTCCGCTCGCCATCCACCTGTATCGTCTGCCCCACCGCCTCCTCGCCTGGCCAAAGCTGCGCGGCGGCGGCGCGGCTGACCACCACTGCCGCCCCAGCCGTCATGTCGGCGGCATCGAATTCCCGTCCGCGTTCGAGCGGAATCCCCATGGCCGCGAAGTACCCCGGGCTCACGATCGTGCCGAAAGCCAGCCGGTGCCGCTCTCCCGCCGGAGACGGGTGCTCTGTCACCTCGAAGGTGGCAATCTGCGTCCGGCCATACGGCAGATCGGAAACCACCGCCGCCGCTTCCACCCCCGGCAGCGCCTGCACGCGCTGCAGCAGGGCGTGGTACATCTGCCGGCAGCGCGTGGCCGGACGGCAGGCAGCGGGATTGGGATGGACCCTGGCGGTGAGCACTCCTGCCGAGCGAAAGCCCGGATCGAAGGCCGCCAGGCGTATCAGGCTGCGCGCCGTCAGCCCCGCCGCCACCACCAACATCGCCGACAGCGCCACCTCGACCATGACCAGCAGCGGCCCGCCACGCCCGCCCCCGCCCGCCATCCGCTGGCGCGGCCCGCCCCCTCGCATTGGCAGGCAGCCGAAGATGCCGCCACACGCCAGCGCCAGGCCCACGCCCAGGGCCACCACCCGCCCATCCAGGCGCACCTCCGCCAGACGCGGAAAATCACCCGGCAGCCAGGCCTTGAGCAGCGCCACCGCTCCCGCCGCCAGGGCCACCCCCGCCGCCCCGCCCAGTGCGGCCAGCAGCAGTCCCTCCGTCATGCGTTGCCGCAGCAATCGCCCCCGGCCCGCTCCCAGCGCCCTGCGCACCCCCATTTCACGGGCGCGGTTCGCCGCCCGCGCGCGCAGCAAATTGGCCACGTTCACACAAGCGATCCCCAGCAGCAGCCCGTTCGCCGCCAGCGCCAGCCACAGTATCGAGGCCACGTCGAGCAGCACCGCCGTGCGCAGAGGTCGCAAGCCGGTGAGGCGAAACGCGGTTGAAGACATCCGCCCCGCAGCCGCCTCCGCCTCCGGCCGCCGCAACGCGGCTTGCTCCGCCTTCGCCTGTGCCAGGGTGACACCCGGCCGTAACCGCCCCACCAGCGGCATCATCTGCCCCACCCAGTACGAAGCACTCGCCGGGTCGAGTGGCAGCGGCACCCAAATCTCCGTCTTCGGGCTGGGAAAGCGGAACCCCGCCGGCATGACCCCGATCACCGCATACGGCGCTCCATCCAGGAGAATTTCCTTGCCCACCACGCCCGCGTCGGCGTTCAAGGCTGTGCTCCAGAATGCATGGCTGAGCAACACTTCCCGCCCCTGCCCCGGGCGTTGGGCGCCGGCGGCAAAGCCACGCCCCAGGGCGGGCTCAACCCCCATCACCCGCAGAAAATTGGCCGATACCGCCGCGCTCTCCACCGGGCGTGCTTCCCCGTCGGGCAGACGCAGATAGCGCTCCGGCTCCTCGCTGTACGCCGCCAAATCCAGCGCGCGCGTGTGGTCGCGCAAGAACACGTACGATCCTGCCGTATACCACTGGCTGGCGGTAAACAGCTCCTGCGGCCGCGGATAGGGCAGCGGCCGCAGCAGAATGGCGTTCACCATACTGAACATGGCCGCCGTCGCCCCGATGCCCAATGCCAGCGTCACCACCGCCGTCAGCGTGAACCCGGGACTGCGCCGCAGCCCGCGCACGGCGAAGCGCACGTCGCGCCCGGCATCTTCCCACCAACGCCAGGCCCACTGCTCGCGTACCCGCTCGCGCGTGGCCTCGGGAGACCGGTCGCGGCTGCCGGGCGGAAAGCCGTCGGCTGCGGCCAGCCGGCGGTGGGATTCCATCTCCTCCTCGAGCGCGCGCCAGCGCCGCCGGAAGCTCATGGCTGCGGCTCCCGGGCCGGAGGCGTCAGCACCCCGGCCACCGCCGCCGCCATCCGCTGCCACTTCTTGCGCTCGCCTTCCAGGTGCCGCCGCCCCGCCGCGCTCAGCCGGTATACCCGCACCCTCTGCTTCTGCTCCGACTGCTCCCAGCGCGCCGCCACCAGCTGCTGCCGCTCCAGCCGGTGCAGCGCCGGGTACAGCGAGCCTGGGTCCACCTGGAAGGCGTCCCCCGAGCGGGAGCGGATGGCGACCGCTATGCCGTAGCCATGCTGCGGCCCCCAGCGCAGGGTCTCCAGCACCAGCAAGTCGAGGGTTCCGGGCAGCAGCGGGATGGGATCGGGAGCCATGGATAGAGACTGTCTCTATCCATGGGTATAGACCATCTCTACCCGGCTGTCAAGCTCCGGCGCCCAGCCCGGCCAGGGCGCGGTCGAAGCGGGTGATGAACTCGTCCACGTCGCCGTTGCCGATGTTCATGGGCGGGGAAATGCGGATCACGTTGCCGTACAGCCCGCCCTTGCCCACCAGGATGCGCTGGTCGCGGCATTTCGCCAGCAGGGCGTTGGTCTCTTTCGCCGCCGGCTCCTTGGTGCGCCGGTCGCGCACCAGCTCGATCCCCAGCAGCAGCCCCATCCCGCGCACCTCGCCGATCCAGGCATGCTTCTCCTGCAACTTCTCCAGTTGCGCCTTGAGATAGCCGCCCACCTTCTGCGTGTTCTCGCGCAGCTTCTGCTCCTCGATGAAATCGAGCACCGCCTTGCCCGCCGCCGTGGCCACCGGATTTCCGCCGAAGGTGGAGATGGTCAGGCCTTTGAAGGCGTCGGCCACCTCGGCCCGCGCCATCGTCACCCCGATCGGCATGCCGTTGGCCAGGCCCTTGGCGCTGGTGATGATGTCGGGCGTCACCCCCCAGTGCTCAATCCCGAACCACTTCGAGCCGGTGCGCCCCCAGGCCGTCTGCACCTCGTCGCTGATGAACAGCCCGCCGTGCCGGCGCACGATCTCGGCCACGATGGGGAAGTACTCCGGCGGCGGGGTGATGAACCCGCCCACCCCCTGGATCGGCTCGGCGATCACCGCCGCCACCTTGCCCGAGGTGGAAGTCTTGATCAACTCCTCCAGGTCGGTGGCGCAGCGGACGCCGCAGTCGGGATAGGTCAGCCCGAACGGGCAGCGGTAGCAGTAGGCGTTGTGGGCGTGCACAATCCCGGGCTGCGAGGGCGGCCCCAGCCGCCAGGCGGCGTGCCCGGTGAGCGCCATGGCCAGCGAGGAGCGGCCGTGGTAGCCGTGCCGCAGCGCGATGATCTCGCTCGAACCGGTATAGAGCCGCGCCGCCAGCGCCGCCGTCTCGTCGGCTTCGGTGCCGCTGTTGCTGAAAAACGTCTTCGTCGCGCGGCCGTCGGCCGACTTCATCGGGCTGATCTCGGCCAGCTTCGCCGCCAGCCCCACCATCGGTTCGGTAGCAAAGCAGGTCGAGACGTGCACCAGCTTGTCCATCTGCTGCCGCATCGCCTGGTTCACCTGGCGGTTGCCGTGGCCCACCGACACGGTGACGATGCCGCCGAAGAAGTCCAGATACTGGTTGCCGTCGGCGTCATAACAGAACTGGTCCTGGGCGTGGTCAATCACCAGCGCTTGATCGAAGTAATGGAAGGTCGCGGGAAACAGATAGTTCTTGTGCGCCAGAATCAGTTCATCGCGTGTCATGAGGCTATCCTACGGTATTCTGTGGGGCGATGAAGCGCTTGCTCCTGCTGCTCGCCGCTCTGGCCCTCACCGCCGCCGCCCAAAGCCGGGTTGAGGTCTCCTTCGCCCCCGCGCTGGCCCATACCGCCCTCGACGGCCGCGTCTTCCTCTATGTCGCCAGGCCCGAGCCTGCGGGCACGCCGCAACGCCGCTTGCGCCGCGGCGCGGAGGAGCCGCGCTTCGAGATCGGCGACCAGGTCGGCTCGCAGCAGGTGTTCGGCAAAGACGTCCTCGCCTGGACCGCGGGCGCCCCGGTCACTTTTGATGCCTCCGTGTACGGATACCCGGTCACCAGCCTGGGCGATCTGCCGGCCGGCGACTACACAGTGCAGGCGCTCTTCAACCGCTACACCACCTTCCATCGCGCCGACGGCCACACCCTGCTGCTGCCCCAGGATGAGGGCGAAGGCCAGGACATGACCAGCAAGCCGGGGAACTTCTACAGCACGCCGCTTACGGTGCACTTCGATCCGCATGCTTCCGGCACCTTGAAGATCGAGCTCACCCAGGTGATCCCGCCGCTGCCGCCGCCACCCGACACGGCGTGGATCAAGCACATCAAAATCCAGAGCAAGCTGCTCACCGCCTTCTGGGGCCAGCCCATGTACCTCAAGGCCACCATCGTCCTGCCGGAAGGTTTCGCTGCCCACCCCAACGCGCACTATCCGGTGATGGTCGAGCAGAACCACTTCAGCTACGACCTTGCGCGCGCCTTCCAGCGCATTGAAAGCGACTGGACCTCCGGCAAGCTGCCCAAATTCCTGTGGGTGGACATCAACCACGCCAACCCCTACTACGACGACAGCTACGCGGTGAACTCGGCCAACCTCGGCCCCTACGGCGATGCCATCACGCAGGAGCTGATCCCGGCGGTCGAGAAGCAGTTCCGCGGCATCGGCCAGGGCTGGGCACGCTTTGACTACGGCTGCTCCACCGGCGGCTGGGAGGCCCTCGCCGACCAGATCTTCTATCCCGACTTCTTCAATGGCGCCTGGGGATCATCCCCCGACCCAGTGGACTTCCGCTACTTCCAGATTGTCAACATCTATAAAGACGCCAACGCCTACTGGCTCGAAGGCCCCTGGTCCAACGTTCCGCGGCCCGACCAGCGCAACCCCGACGGCAGCATGGTGCAGACCATGGACCGCGCCAACCACCGCGAGCTGGTGCTCGGCACCCACGGCCGCAGCGCCGATCAGTGGGACGTTTGGCAGGCGGTCTTCGGCCCGGTGGGCCCCGACGGTTACCCGGCGCAGATTTGGGATCCGATGACCGGCGTCATTGACCACACCGTCGCCCGCTACTGGCACGACCACTTCGATCTCGACGCCTGGCTCGACAGCCACTGGGCCACGCTCGCCCCCAAGCTCAACGGCAAGCTGCACGTTTACGTCGGCGACATGGACTCCTACTACCTCAACGACGCCGTGTACGAGATGCAGAAGACGATTGCGGCGCACAAGGACCCGGCCATCACCGCCGATTTCACCTTCGGCCGCCTGCAGCCCCACTGCTTCGACGGCACGTATCGCAAAATGTCGGAAGAGCAGCTCTACATGCCGCAAATGCTCCAGCGCCTGCTTAAGACCGCGCCGGCGGGGGCCGATATGAGCTGGAATTACCAGCACTAGCGCGGACGGGCATCGCCGGGGGCCTTTTTCGATAGCCGGCGTGCGGCGGCTCCGCGTGTTGGAGCGGTGCGGGGTGCGGGAACGGGCGCTTCCGTTTGACCGGGTTTCGGCCGACCGCGGGCGAAATCCTCCAGCCAGCGCCGGGCTTCCGCGTTGAGAGTCGTGCCGCGGAATCGGGCTATTTCGCGTGCCTGCTCGAGCAGCGACTCGTCAACCCGAAACGTGATCCTCGCCACGACTTGAGCGTACAAGACCCGCGCCAGCGCCGACTATTGGCTGGTTGTCCCAAATGCGCCGCGGTTCGCCTACAATGTCAGGCTATGGCGTCTGGCGGCGCGGGGACCCGGCTGGAACGGAGCGACTGGCGCTGGATCGCCATCGCCGTGGCGGTGGCGGCGCTCTCGCTGTGGTTTGTCGCCAACTATTTCCATCGCGCCTTCCCCCAGGCCTCGATTGATTTTCAGGTCTCCGGCCCCGGATCGCAGCCCATCGCCCAACGGTTCCTGCAAGCGCAACATCTCGCCACCGCGGGCTTCCGCCACGCCGAACAGTTCGGCTTCGACAACCAGGCGCTGACCTTCCTCGAACGCGAGCTGGGCCTGCAATCGGCCGAGCAGGTGCTCGGCAGCCGGTTGCGGCTGTGGCGCTGGCAACATCGCTGGTTCAAGCCCCTCACCCAGGAGGAGTTCCAGGTCGCCGTCTCCACCCGCGGCCAGGTCGTGGGTTTCAACCACGTGATCGGCGACAACGCCCCCGGCGCAGCGCTCAGCGGCGAGGCGGCGCGGCAGATCGCGCAGACCTTTATCACCTCGGTCATGCACCTGGACTGGCGTCAATGGACGCCGGTCGGCGCCGACCGCGAGGTCAAGCCCCATCGGGTGGACTACGTATTCACCTGGCGAGACGCCGCCCCGCTGGTCGCGGGCGCCTCCGGGTATGTGGCCCAGGCCGAGCATCGTCACGTGGTGCGGGTGCAGGGCGACCAGGTGGGCGCCTATACCGAGTTCCTGAAAGTCCCGGAGCAGTGGCAGCGCGACTACACCGCGCTGCGCTCGAAGAATGAAGCCGCCGGCGCGGTGGACTCCGCCCTGTTGCTGGTGCTCGGCGTGGGCATGATCTTCGTGCTGGTGGCGCGCATGCGGCGCGGGGACGTGCGCTGGCGCACCGCCCTGTGGGTGGGCGGAGCGGGTGCGGTGCTCAACTTCCTGGCCGGCCTCAACCAGCTCTCCAACGCCAGCTTCAGCTACAACACCACGCAATCGTGGTCCTCGTTCATCGCCACCCTGCTGCTCTCCAATCTGGCCTCGGCGGTGGGCATTGGTCTGCTCCTGGTGGTGCTCACCGCCGCCGCCGAATCGCTCTACCGCGAGCGGTTCGGTGGGCAGGTTTCGGTGACCCGATTCCTCAGTTGGCGCGGCGTGCGCAGCAAAAGTTTCCTGATGAGCATGGTGCTGGGGCTGTCGCTGGCGGCGCTGTTTTTCGCCTACCAGACCGTCTTCTATCTCATCGCCAACCACTTCGGCGCCTGGGCGCCGGCCGACATTCCTTACGACGACCTGCTCAACACCAAGCTGCCCTGGGCGTTCGTGCTGTTCAGCGGCTTCTTTCCCGCCATCTCGGAAGAGTTCGGGTTCCGGATGCTGGCCATCCCGCTGTTCGAGAAGTGGTTCCGCTATCTCTGGGTGGCGGTGATCGCGGCCTCGTTCCTGTGGGGCTTTGGCCATTCCACCTATCCCAACCAGCCCTTCTACATACGCGGCGTGGAGGTCGGGCTGGGCGGCATCCTGCTCAGTTGGGTGATGATCCGCTTCGGCATCCTGACCACGGTGGTGTGGCATTACACGGTGGACGCGCTGTACGCCGCCCTGCTGCTGTTGCGCGCCCACGATACCTACCTGCGCTGGAGCGGCGCCACCACCGCCTTGCTGGCGCTCGCGCCGTTGCTGGTGGCCATCATCGCCTACCGGGTGGGACATGGTTTCAGCCCCGAGCCGGAGCTGACCAACGCCGCCGAAGGATCCGCGCCCGAGCCCCCGCCCAGCCCGCCCGCTCCCGACGAACGCCTGCCCGAGTACACGCCCATTGCCGGCCCCAACTGGACGATCGGGCTCATCATCGCCGGCGCGCTCCTCGCCGCCTTTGCTGTGCCCCAGGTCAGCTTCCATCGCGCCGCTCCATGGCGCAGCGACAAGGATCAGGCCGCCGGGGCCGCCGCCGCCTTCCTCACCACGCAGGGGTACGACCTGCGCGGATACCGGCGCGCCGAAGCCACCACCACCGCCACCGCCGGCGCACACGGGCTGGAGATGGCCGTGGCCGCCCAGCAAATCTTCGCGCGGAGCGGCGAGGGCGCCCTGGTGGCCGCCTACAGCGGCCTGGGGCCTCCCGCCCGCTACTGGGTGGTGCGCTTCTTCCGCCCCGAGCAGGCGGAGGAGTTCGACGTCGCCGTCCGCGCGGATACCGGCGCGGTGGTGGGCTTCAGCCACGCCCTGCCCGAGACCGCCCCCGGGGCCCAGCCCACGCTGGCCGCCGCCGAGCAGATGGCGGTGCGGTTCCTGACCTCGCAGCGCGTGCCCGCCGCCGGCATGCAACTCAAGGATGCCGTGCAGCAGCAACGCCCGGCGCGCACCGACACCCATCTGGTGTGGGAAGCGACGGGAAAGGACCTGCCCTCCGGCATCACCACCCGGGTAGAAGTGGATCTGGCCGGCAGCACCGTCTCCGCTTTTGCGCGCTGGTACCACGTGCCCGACGATCTGGTACGCACCTACCGCAAAGCCACCCTGCTGGCCACGCTGCTCAGCGCCGCCAAGGGCCTGCTCTACGCCGCCGTCGCGGTGCTGATCTTTTTCCTGTTTTACGACTTCACCCGCCACGGCAAGGTTCGCTGGGCCACCCTGCTGGCCTGGGCGGTGGCGGCCGGAGCCGTCAGCGCGGTGCTGGCGGTCAACGTCCTGCCCGCCGCAGCCGCCGGCTATGACACCGCCCAGCCCTGGCGAACCTTCCAATTGGGTCAGGCGATCAGCGTCGGAGTGCTCGCCCTGGGCGGCTTCCTCGGCACCCTGGTCCTGCTCGCTCCGCTGACCATGGCCGCCCCAAGAGTTGAAGCCTTCACGCGCCGCCACGCCCGCCGGCGGCTGCTGCAGTTGACCGCCAGTGACGCCCTCTGGACAGGCCTGCTGTCGCTCGCCTGGATCCTGGGTTGGCAGCGCGCCACAGCGGTGGTCAACGCCCGCTGGCACACGGCCGGCCTGGCCGCCCTGCCCGCTCCACCCTCCGGCCTCACCCACTGGCTACCCGGCCTCGCCGACCTGCTCGGCGCGCCCTTGCATGCCCTGTGGGCCGCCGCCGGGCTGGGCATCGTGCTGGTCATGCTGCGCCGCGGATGGCGCGACCGCTACTGGCGCACATGGGCCCTGGGCGGCGTAGCGCTGCTGTGGATCGGGAGCTTCCCTGCCGTCCACAGCGGCGGCCAATTCGCCCAGGCGGCCATCTTCGGCGGCCTCGCCCTGCTGCTGGTGTGCAGCTTTGGCGCGCTCTATCTGCGCAACAACCCCCTCGCCTATTTCAGCGCCGCCCTGGTTCCCATGCTCTGTCTCCCGGCCATCAACTGGCTCCTGCTCCCCACCCCCGGCACCGCCGCCCTGGGCGTGGTGCTGCTGTTCGCCGCCGCCGGATGGCTGGCTTGGCTGGCCTGGCTGGCGCACGGTGCCCGCCACCTCCCCGACGCCCCACAGCAAAGCTTCAACGCCGAAGCGTGATCACACCGGCTATTGATTGGCGCGGGACCCCGAGTGGCTCCGCCACTCGACCCGCTTGACGCTCGACCGGGCCGGGGACCCCACAAGCCCCAGCCCGGTCGGGTCCGCGCCTCGTTGTTTGCCGGGGGCGGGCCGCCACTGCGTGATTTTCGCAGCCTTCCGCGCCGACTTGGCCCACGGTGCCAACGGCGCGGCCCCCGCATTTGGCGAAATATATTTTTTGGCAGAAAACCAACTGCGGCGCCGCCTACCAGCGGCCCCAATGATTTGATTCCCACCGCGAGCCTACCGAGGCACTGGGAATTCAGGCGGCAAAGCTGCCTCAAGATCTATTTGTTTCCCGGTGATCGGGTGATGGAATTTCAGAAACTGTGCGTGCAGGCAATATCCTCCATCGCCCGGGAGACCGGGAAGACTCTCAATGGGCAGGCCGCCCAGGCCATACAGAGGATCGCCTACCAGAGGGTGACCGATGGATGCCAGATGGATTCTGATTTGATGAGGACGGCCCGAATGCAGGCTTACCTCAAAGGTTGTGGTGTTGGCCGTGCGTGAGATCACCCTCGCCAATGACTTTGACGGCTTGCCACTTGGGTTGGCGGCCCACACTGAACCGATGAGCGGGTGCGGCACGAGGCCGATGGGTGTGAGAATTTCGTAGGCGTCGTTCTGTGCCATGCCCTGAGCCAGTGCCCGGTAGATCTTTTGAACTCTGGATGTGTTCCAGTTTGCGGATAGTTCAGCGGCCGCCTGCGGTGTTTTCGTGAAGAGGACAATGCCGGTGGTGGCGCGGCCCAACCGGTGAACGGGGCTTGCGTTGGGGGCTCGCTTTTGCACCAAGCGCAGGAGGCTGTTTTCCATGAAGCCGCTGCCGGGGAGGGTGGGCAGCCCGCCAGGTTTGCTGACGGCCAACAGATGAGGGTCGTCAAACAGGACTTCAAAGTGAAGCGGAGCGTCTGGTTCGATCCAGGGTGGACGTTTCCAGACAAGAGTTTGGCCTGAAGTGAGCAATTCGCGCCCGGTAGCGGCAATACCGTTGAGGGTGACTTCGCCGTTGTCCAGTTTCTGCTGCCAGGCTTGCCGGGTTGAGTGGAGATAAAGGCTTGCCAAGTGGGAGAGCAGGGTTCGCCCGGAGTATTCACTGCCGACGATTGTGGTGTAGGCATAGCCCCGGTTGAGCATGTGGTTTGAGTGTAAGGTATGGCTTCCGCGGAAAGGGAGTGAGGAGTGGGGCGGGGCGATAGGAGGCAGAGTCGCTACCCGGCAGGGGCGCGCCGTTCCGAGTATTCGCGTTCGCCGCCGCGGGATGGCTGGCCTGGCTGGCCCACGGCGCCCGCCACCCTCGCCGACACACCCCCCAACTGCGGGAATTGACGCGGGGGTCGCGGCTGGGGTGTAGTTGGAAGATTGCCCTATGCTGTTCCGCACCCTGAGTGCTTCTGTGGTCGGCATTGAGTCGCGGCTGGTGGAGGTCGAGGTGGATTCGACTCCCGCCAGCGACGGCGAGGGGCGGTTCTCCACCGTCGGGTTGCCCGACGCGGCGGTGCGCGAGAGCCGCGAGCGTTTGCGGGCGGCCATGCGCAACTGCGGCTATGAGCCGCCGCAGGCGCACGTGGTCATTAACCTGGCGCCCGCCGATGTGCGCAAGGAAGGCTCGGGCTTTGACCTGCCCATGGCCATGGCCCTGCTCGGCTGCTGGGGCGCAGTGCCCCAGGCGCACGGCACCCGCGCCAACGGGAACGGCCATGGCAACGGACACGGCCGCTACGGCATTGACGACTTCCTCTTCGTGGGCGAATTGGCCCTGGACGGCACCCTGCGCCCCATCCGCGGCAGCCTGCCGATCGCCATCATGGCGCGCGAGCAGGGCATCCCGCGCCTGATTGTGCCTGCCGCCAATGCCGCCGAAGCCGCCGTGGTGCGCGGCGTGGACGTCTACGGCGCCCACCATCTCGCCGACGTGATGCGCGTGGTTACCCAGCGCGAGTCCGCGCAACCGACCGTGGTTGATACCCAGGCGCTGCTCGACCGCGAGCGCGCCGTGGGCGAGGACTTCGCCGACGTCAAGGGCCAGCAAACCGCCAAACGCGCGCTGGAGGTGGCCTGCGCCGGGGGCCACAACATCCTCATGATCGGCCCCCCGGGCTCGGGCAAAACCATGCTCGCCCGCCGCATTCCCTCCATCCTCCCCGACCTGACGTTTGAGGAGGCGCTCGAGGCCACCAAGATCCACAGCGTCAACGGCACCCTCGCCCGCGAAGGCGGCCAAACGGCCCTGCTCACCCGCCGCCCCTTCCGCTCTCCCCACCACACCATCTCCGACGCCGGCCTGATCGGCGGCGGCGCCGGGCCGCGCCCCGGCGAGGTCAGCCTCGCCCATCACGGCGTGCTCTTTCTCGATGAGCTGCCCGAGTTCCCCCGCTCGGTGCTCGAGGTCATGCGCCAGCCGCTCGAGGACGGTCGCGTCACCCTGGTCCGCGCCGCCCATGCGGTCACCTACCCCGCCCGCTTCATGCTCGCCGCCGCCATGAACCCCTGTCCGTGCGGCTTCCTCAACGACCCCACGCGCGAGTGCCACTGCACCCCGCCGCAGATCCAGCGCTACGCCGCCCGCATCTCCGGCCCGCTGCTCGACCGCATTGACATCCATCTCGATGTGCCCGCGGTGAAGTACCAGGAACTGCGGGGCGCGGCGGCGGCGGGGGAGAAGAGCGGCCTCATCCGCGAGCGTGTCGCCGCCGCCCGCCGCCGCCAGTTGGTCCGCTTTCAGGGCGATGCCATCTTCTCCAATGCCCAGATGACCACCCGCCTCGTCGCCCGCCACTGCACCCTCGCCCCCGGCAGCGAACCGCTGCTCGAGCGCGCCATGCTGCGCCTGGCGCTCAGCGCCCGCGCCCATGACCGCATCCTCAAGGTCGCCCGCACCATCGCCGACCTGGCCGCCGCTGAGGCCATTGAGCCCGCCCATATTGCCGAGGCCATCCAGTACCGCACCCTCGACCGCACCTACTGGGCTTGACACAGCAGGGTGGACTCGCCAAAAGAAAACGGGCGCCCGGTGACTCGGGCGCCCGTGATCGTCCTCCGCGTTGATTGGCGCGGGACCCCGAGTGGCGTAGCCACTCGACCCGCTTGACGCTCGACCGGGCCGGGGGCCCCACAAGCCCCAGCCCGGTCGGGGCTTTGATTGGCGCGGGGCCCCGAGTGGCTTCGCCACTCGACCCGCTTGACGCTCAACCGGGCCGGGGACCCCACGAGCCCCAGCCCGGTCGGAGCTTTGATTGGCGCGGGACCCCGAGTGGCGTAGCCACTCGACCCGCTTCACGCTCAACCGGGCCGGGGACCCCACGAGCCCCAGCCCGGTCGGGGCGTGGCTAGTTAGGCCTGGCTGCCCGAGGCGTGACGCCGCCGCTCCTGCCAGAAGAAACCGGCCAGCAGCATCAGGCCGCCGGTCAATCCCAACACCACGCTAGCCGGCTCCGGAGTGGCCAGAGTGGCGCTGCCGCCCGCCCACATATAGTCGTTCTGGAGCCCGCTGGAAATGAACGCCGCCCATTGATTGTTGCCGCCCAGGGTATTGAACGAACCCGGAACGGAATTGAAGTCGAAGCCAAGCTGGGTGCTGTAGGCTGTGTTGTTGTTGTTGTAGCCGCTCACCGTTAGGATGGTATTGGTTACGCCTCCGCTGTAGCTCAGGTAGGAGTTGTCTCCCGCGGCGCTCCCGTTGGAGTCAGACGCGTTGCCAATCACCTCGTAGCCATTGCCGAGGGTGGTGAACGGCTGCAGGCCACCCAACTGGCAGTACCAGCCGCAGGTGCCCGCCAGCTGCGAAAAATCCAGGTCCCACGACGTCACGAAATTACCGTTCCAGGTGAACTGGCCGGTCACCGTCTTGTTCCCAGAGGTGGTCTCGAGAGTACCGTTGAACAGATAGAGCGAGTCGGCCCGTGCCGCCACACTGCAGAGCAGCAAGCAGCCGAGCGCGAGGAGGAGTGATTTGCGCATTCTGTGATCCCTTTCAGGCAACTGCAAGACTAGCTGCCTATGAGCACGCTGGCAGCCAAATATCACCACTGATTACAAAGAGCTTGCCGTCGCATCTGCGTCGCACCCCCACCATCGGCCTTCCCCTTTTGTGCAATCCCTTGCACACCACGTAAAAACGGCCGCCCGTTCGCTCGGGCGGCCGCTGTGGATTGGCGCGGGGCCCCGCGCCCGTCAATGTCAGGCGGCCTTTTCACCGCGGGAACGGGCGAAGACCTCAATGGCCGCACGGTTGAAGGCGGGAATGTCGGCGGGCTTGCGGCTGGAGATCCAGTTACCGTCCACCACGACCTCCTTGTCCACCCAGTTGGCGCCGGCGTTGCGGTAGTCGTCCTGCAGCGTCGGCCAGCTGGTCAGTGTGCGGCCGCGCACCAGATTGCAGGAGATCAACAGCCACCCGCCGTGACAGATCACCGCCACCGGCTTGCCCTGCCCGACCATGGCTTTGGCCAAGCGCTGGGCTTCCGGCACTATGCGCAAGCTGTCGCCGTTGACGACGCCACCGGGCAGCAGCAAAGCGTCGTAATTCTCCGGGCGGGCGTCGGCGAGGGCGACTGCAGCATGGAACGTGTCACCACGTTCGTGGTGGTTCACGCCCTGTGGCTGCGGAATGCGGGAGATGATGTCCACCCGCGCGCCGGCGTTTTCGAAGGCGGTCTTGGGCCCGGTGAGCTCCGCCTGTTCGAAGTAGTTGTCGAGCAAGGCGGCAATGCGGAGTCCGGAGAGTTCATTTGCGGAAGCCATAAAGCCCTCTGTTGCCCCCGCTGGCCGCCCGGTTGTTTGCATGCGCAGCGACGCGCGCGCGTCAGTGTCCTCCGCCCCCTCCCGTGCCCGCCTTGGCCACGGTGCTGCTGGCCGCCGCCTTGGGATCGGCGGTGTAGCGCTTCAGGTAAGGGAAAAACGGGGTCAACTGCAGGGGCATCTTCTCGCGGGCCGACAGCAGCGTCTCCGCAGGCGGGGTTTCCAGGCTGACGCTGCCATCCCATGGGTCCACGACCAAACGTCCGCCCAGCGGCAGCGCGGCAATCTGCGCCACGTCCGCCTGATGCAGCGGCGGCGCCGCCGCCTCGACCGCATGCAGGCGGGTCAGGTAGTCGTGGCTGAACCAGGCGTTGCCGAGGTGGGGGCTGAACAGATGCGGCGACGTCTTGCGCCGCGCATCCACCTGGCGCAGGAACAGCCCCGCCTGCGCCAACTGATCCTTGTAAGGAGAATGGGTGAGCAGCTTCACCGCCAGCGCGTTCGCCTGGGCCTCCTCGGTCGGGGTGCGCTGCAGATCGAGCAGCCGGAAACTGTCCTGGTCGGCGAACAACATGCGGTCGGCGAAGGCGTAGCGGGTGTCGAGGCGCTGGCCCAGCGAGATGTGCGCCAGCTCGTGGGCCAGCATCGCCGCCAGACTGGCTTCGTTTGGCAGGCTGTCAATCAGTCCCCGGCTGAGCACAATGGTGTGGCCGATGGCCACCGACTCGAGCGGCGTGGTGAGCAGGATGCGGCAGCGCACGGGCGGCGAAACTTTGAGTTGGTTGGTGATGATCAGGTTGTTGACCACCGTGTCCAGCACCTGGTCGGCGGGACCTTCGGGCGCCAGCAGACCCGATTTTTCCAGACGGTCGAGCACGTTCTCCTCCGCCTGCTGCTCCCACGCCCGCGTCTCCTCGACCGGCGCCATGGGCGCCGGTGGCGGCGCGGCAATGTTCAGGTCCGCGCCCTCCACCGACATGCTGGTCAGCTCCTGCTGATGGCCCGCGGTGCGCAGGTCATACCCCCACAGCCGCGTCTGCGCCTGAAAGCGCGCATGGCGGAACAGCCCGTACCCCAGGCTGCTCTCCTCGGCGTAGATGTAGGCGGGCATCCAAACCGCCGGGCGCACGTTCTCCCGCCAACTGTCAAAGTGCAGATCCGGATGTCCGTAACGGTCCTGCCAGAAGCTGCCGTTGAAGCGCACCAGCACGTTGTCCTGATCCTCGATCCAGATGCGTCCCCAGAAGCTCCCCTTGTCGTGAACATTGAGCGGCACCACGTCAAAGACGTAACACCGGACCGCCCCCAGAAACTCACGCCGCACGAAGACGAACCTGAAATGCTGACGGTCAAAATGGTCGGCCCCGGGAAACAGCATGCGGGCGAAGCTCTCCTTGAACACGTCCAGATCCATCACCCGGCGTGCCGGCGCGGTGATCAGGTCGTCGAGCGGGCCGACCCACTGCCGCCAGCGGGCCGGCGGCTCGGTCAAAAAGCTGAGCGTGTTGAAATTCCCCTTGAAGTGCAGAATGCCCAGGTAATAGCGATCGGCGATAGGCACCTCGCCCAGTTGCGGGTCGGGGCGCAGGTTTTGCATATAGGTTTCAATGCGCGGGGTCATCTCCTCCAGCTGGTCATACAGTTGCGCTTCGTGGGCGCTCATCTGATCGAGAACGACATTGGCCGAGGGGGCGGCGGTAGCGTTGGTCAACGGCGCCGGCGGCGCGCTCTGCTGCGCTCGGAGTCCCGCCACCGCCAGCGGGATGGCCAGGATTGCCGGCCAGAGGCGGCAGAACCACCGTGGAGTGGAGCCGCCCCTTCTTAGGTAGCGCGCATTGCGACAGGACATCATGGCGGCTCTCCTCAATCAATTGGCCAAGCGGAATTGAATATGGACGAGCACCGTCCAGTCCACTGCCTGACCATGGCGGCGGGCGGGGCGAAAGATCAGTTGGCGGGCGGCGGCTTCGGCGTTTTGATCGAGGCCGTGGCCCAGGCCCTGGATGAGGCGCAGCACGGTGGCGGTGCCGTCCGCCCCCAGCTTCACTTGGACGATGACTTCGCCCTCGATGTGATTGCGGCGCGCGTCGGCGGTATAGGCGGGCGTCGGCCAAGAGACAATCTCGGGCGCCATCACCTCGGGCGGCGACGGGGCCGCAATCCGAGCCGGGGCGGCGGCCAGCGGCGCGCTGGCGGCAAAACTGTGCAGTTGCACCTGTCCCTGCCCTGTCCCCGGCGGCGCCGCCGCCGGCGGATCCCCCACTTCCGGCCCGCCAAAGCCCGAGGACTGGATATGTCCGGTGACATCGCCGCTGCGCTCCACCGCTTGCGCCGGTCCCTCAAACCCGGCGCTCCCTACGCTCGCCACCGCAGGTGCATCGGGCGGGTCTTTCTTCTCCCCACTCCCGAAGTTCCCCAGCCGCGGAACCGCGACCGGCTGCCCGGTGGTGGCCACAATCCCGCTCGATGCGCCAAAGCGCCCCAGCTTCACGGTGGCGGGGGGCGGAGGCGGCGGGGGTGGGGGCGCGGCCGCCGCCAGTACCGGAGCTCGTTCGCTCATCTTCACCGCCGGCGGCGGCGGCAGCTTGACGGCCTCCTCCGCCCGCCGTCGCGGTGGTACGGCGATGACCGGCGGCCGCGGCGTCACCAGCGCCCGGGGGGGCCACCGCCGCTCCCGCCGCACCGGCGGCGGCACCCGATAGTGAACCGGCGGCGGCGGCGCTACCAGCCAGGTCAACACCTGCTGCTCGGGCGGATCGGGTTTCAGGCGTATGGGTCGCGGCCCTATGGCCAGCCCGGCCAGCACCAGCGCCACCATCACCACCTGCGCCACCACGCTGACACTCAACCCGCGGTAACGCTGCAGCCGTTGGCCTTCATCGAGAGGTAACGACCCTCCGTGCAGTAGAAAGTCTCCCCCGCGCCACTCCAGCGGCTTTTGAACGGGCTTCGGAGCCGTCGACGCGGAACTTTCACGGCGACGGCGCAAGGG
>DATBPS010000043.1:0-2072 GCA_036561225.1 Terriglobales bacterium | reverse complement strand
TCGCGCGCCACCATCGCCGCCTCGCTGGCCCCGCTGATGCCGCGCAGCCCCAGCCGCAGCGCCACCGCCCCGGCGTGCATCGATCCTCCCGCCGACAGGTGCAGGTCCTCGGCGTGCTCGATCACCGGCACCCCCAGCATGCTGGCGTACTCCAGCGCCCGGCGCAGCATCTGCGCGTTCATCACCGGCCGCCCGTCGTCGCTGAATCCCACCGCGCCCGCTTCCTGCATCGCCCCCAGCGCCGCCAGATGCTCCCCCTGGCTGCCGGCGGTGATGGCGCCGATGGGATACACCCGCGCGTGTCCCAGCTCCCGCGACCGCTGGATCAGGTAGGCGGTCGCCCCGGCGCTGTCGTTCACCGGGTTGGTGTTGGGCATGGCGCAGACCGCCGTGAAGCCGCCCGCCGCGGCGGCGCGCGTGCCGGTGGCAATGGTCTCCTTGTAGGCAAACCCCGGCTCCCGCAAGTGCACGTGCAGATCAATGAAGCCGGGAGCGATGACGCACCCGCTGCAGTCCAGCACCCCCGGCCCGCCCGCCCCCAGCTCCGGGCCACAGTCGCGGATGCGATCGTCCTGCACGATCAGGTCGCCCACCTGGTCCAGCCGGCGCGAGGGATCGAATAGCCGCCCGTTTTTGAGGATCAGGTTCATAGTTCCCCGCCCAGCGCCTCGTGCAGTACCGCCATGCGGATCAGCACCCCGTTCTCCACCTGCTCGCGGATCACCGACTGCGGCGAGTCGGCCACCTCGGCCGCGATCTCCACCCCGCGGATCATGGGCCCCGGGTGCATCACCAGCGCCCCCGCCTTGGCGGCGCGCAGCCGCTCCCGCGTCACCGAGAACCGCTCCACATACTCCGCCTCGCTGGGGAAGAAGCTCTCCCGCATGCGCTCCATCTGAAGGCGCAGCACCATCACCACATCCGCGTCCGTCAGCGCCGCCTCCACCTCGGTGGTCAGGTGCACGCCCGCTCCGTAGGCCGCAAACTCCGGCGGCAGCAGCGTGCGCGGTCCGCACAGGTGCACCTCCGCCCCCAGCCGCGACAGCAGCAGAATATTGGACCGCGCCACCCGGCTGTGCAGAATATCACCGATGATCGCCACCTTCAGCCCGGCGATCCGCTGCCGATGGCGCAGGATCGTGAAACCGTCGAGCAGCGCCTGCGTGGGGTGCTCGTGCATCCCGTCGCCGGCGTTCACCACCGGCACGTCCACGTGGTCGGCCACCAGCTGCGGGGCGCCGCTCGAGTGGTGGCGCATCACGATCCCGTCAATCACCATCGCCCGCAGCGTATACACGGTATCGAGCAGCGACTCGCCCTTCTCGATGCTGCTGGCGCTGGCGGTGACCGAAACCGTCTCCGCTCCCAGCCGCCGCGCCGCCACCTCGAAGGAGGTCCGGGTGCGGGTCGAGGCTTCGTAGAACAGCACCAGCAGCCGCTTCCCCGCCAGACTGCGCGGCGGTGGCGCGGCTTGAAATCGCGTCGCCAGGGAGAAAAGATGTTCCAGCCGGGAAGAACTCAGCCCTTCGATTCCCAGAAGGTGCCGCGGGTGCCCGGTTTCGCTCATCGCTTCAGGCTGGTTCCACCAGCAGGACTTTTTCGCTGCCGTCCACTTCCTTCAGCCGCACCTCGACCATCTCCCGGCTGGTGGTCTGCACATACTTGCCCACAAACCCCGCCTCGATCGGCAGCTCGCGGTGGCCGCGGTCAATCAGCGCGCACAACTGCACCCGCCGCGGCCGCCCGTGGTCAAACAGCGCATCCAGCGCGGCGCGGATGGTTCTCCCGGTGTAGAGCACGTCGTCCACCAGGATCACGCTCAGCCCGTTGATGTCGAAGTCAATCTGCGCCGGCTTGACCACCGGCTTGGCGCCCAGCGGCGACAGGTCGTCGCGGTACAGGGCGATGTCCAGCGTGCCCACCGGCACCGGCTTGTTCTCGATCCGCCCCGTCAGCGTCGCCAGACGCCGCGCCAGCGGCTCGCCCCGCCGGCGGATGCCCACCAGCGCCAGCCCCTCCACCCCGTTGTTCTTCTCCACGATCTCGTGCGCCAGCCGCACCAGCGTGCGCTC
>DATBPS010000042.1:0-23045 GCA_036561225.1 Terriglobales bacterium | reverse complement strand
GCCCTACTACTTCCTCAAAACCGACATGGCCCGCCTGCTCGCCGCCTTCGACGAGTACAAAGCAGCGGCCATGTAGAGAGGTGCGGGGCGGCCCCGGCCGGCCGCGGCCAGGGCAGGTGCGGCGCCGATTCAGTATGATTCAGCGTTTCGGCGGCGGCATTCCAGAAGCGGACGCGGCCGTCGGAGGCGATGACAAAAGCGGCGTCGCCGGAATGCTCGAGCAGTTCGATCAGGCCCCGCTCACCCATGAGCGCAGTGGAGCACCGCGAGGGTACGGATGTTGTGGCGAGAGTACGGGCGTTCCATGGACGCGGAGCCGCGCGCGCCGACTACGAACGCGAGGGAACCTCCACCCCCGGAAAGCTCAAACGCGCTGCCTGCCTGCGTGCGGCCCGCCTGGCGTTGCCGCGACTTCGCCTCCTCCCATCCGCAGCCGGTCACCGGCCTGAAACAATTGCCGGGCGAAGTGGAACCGGCCAACTGGCCGCGCATTGCCGAAACGGTGCGCCAACTGAGCCCCGGCCCGGTCGGGTCCGCGCCGCCTAGTTTGCCGGTGGCGGGCCGCCCCTACGTGAATGTCGCAGCCTTCCGCGCCGACTTGGCCCACAGTGCCAACGGTGCGGCCCCCGCGTCCCGAGGATAGCTGTTCTTAATGGATGGTAAGGGTGAGTTGGGTGGATCGCGTGACGCCGGTTGGGCTGGTGGCTGTGACCGTGAGGATATAGGTGCCGGCCGGGGTGCCGGCCGGGTTGGAGTTTTGCGTGATCTGCTGGGAGCTGTTGCTGCCGCAGGCGGCGAGCAGGCCGAACAGGCAGCAACCGGCCCCGGCGAGCAGCGCGCGGCGGCCGCGCGGGCCGTGCGCCCAGGCCACCGCGGCGAAGAGCAGAATCGCCAGAAGTCCCGCCAGCAGCACCCACTCCGGATTGGAGGGCAGTCGGGAGTCGCCCAGGGGGACGAACACGGAGCGGGCGGTGGTGGTCACGGTCACGGTGACAGGAACGGGCACCGTGCCGGAGAGGGAGATGGTTGCGGGCGAGGGCATGCAGGCGGCGCCGGTGGGCGCGCCGCTACAGGTCAGGGCGAAGCTGCCGCTGAGACCGCTCACCGGGGTGAAGGCGAGCGCGAAGACGGCGGGCTGGCCGGCGGCCACCGCGGTGGTGGTGGTCGAGCCGGCGGCAGGAGCGATGGTGAGATCGGCGCCGGTGCCGCTGAGCGCGACCGTTTGCGGCGAGTCAGCGGCGTTATCGGTGACGGTGAGGGATGCGGTGCGGGCGCCGGTTGCGGTCGGGGTGAAGGTCACCGCGATGGCGCACTGGGCGCCGGGGGCGAGGGAGGTGCCGCAGGTGTTGGTGGCTGCGAAGTCGCCGCCGGCGGCGATCGCAGTGATGGCCAAGGCGGCGGTGCCGGAGTTGATCAGTGTGACGCTTTGAGCCGCGCTGGTGGAATTGGTCGCCTGGCCGGCGAAGGTGAGAGTGGTGGGAGCCAGGCCCACCTGGGGCACCGCCGCTATGCCGGAGCCGCTCAGCGCCACCGTCAGGGGATTGCCCGTGGCGGGGGTGAGGGTCAGCGTGCCGGTGGCGGGACCGAGGGCTGCCGGCGTGAAGGTCACCGCGACCGTACAGGTGGCGCCGGCGGCGATCGCCGTGCCGCAATTGCTGGTCACCGCGAAGCCTGCCGAGGCCCCGCTCGATACCGCCACCGAGGCGATGGCCAGCGCATCACTGCCAGGGTTGGTCAGAGTCAGGGTTTGCGCCGCACTGGCGGCGCCGACCGTCTGTTGGCCAAGGTCCATGGCGGAGGGTGAGACCCAGGGCAATCCAACGGCGTTGGCCACTTTGCGAATGGTGCCTTCGGATGCGACGAAGAGGTTGCCGGCGGCATCGAGAGCGAGGTCGTAGGGGGCACCGATGGCGGCTTCCGTGGCGGGGCCGCCGTCGCCGCTGAGGGTATAGACGCCGGTGCCGGCGACGGTGGAAATATTGCCGCTGGCTGCATCCACGCGCCGCACCGCGAAGCCGTCCTGGTCAGCGATGAAGAGATTACCGGCCTGATCGAGGCGCACGGCGACGGCCGAGCCCAGGGTGGCCTCCGTGGCGGGGCCGCCGTCGCCGTTGGCGTTCCCCGCACCCGTGCCGCCGCCGGCAACGGTGGCAATGACGCCGGTGGAGGCGTTGACTTCACGTACCAGCGAAGTGCCGTCGGCGGGCACGCCGATTGAGCCGTTCAAGTCGCCGGCATCGGCGATATAGAGATTTCCGGCGGCGTCGAAGGCGAGCCCGCGCGGGGCGATGAGGGACGCGCTGGTGGCCGGGCCACCATCGCCGAGTGCACCGGCGCCGCCACCGGCGACGGTCTCGATGACGCCGGTGGAGGCGTTAACTTCACGCACCCGGGCCGTACCGGCAACCGGCTTGCTCTTGACACTGATTCCACCATCGGCGAGGTAAAGGTTGCCCTGGCGGTCGAGGGCGAGGCCGCTCACCGCGCCAAGTTGCGCCTGGGTGGCGGGGCCGCCATCGCCGCCGCTGCCGCTGACGCCGGTGCCGGCGACGGTGGTGATGAAGCCGGTCCTGGCATTGACCATGCGGACGTCATAGGGATCGGAAATGTAAAGATCTCCGGCGGCATCGATTGTCAGGCCATTCGGTTGAACCTGCGCCTGGGTGGCGGGGCCGCCATCGCCGGCGCCGGGCCCGCTCGAGGGGAAGGTGCCGTTGCCGGCGACCGTGATCAACTCGCCGGTGGCGGCCACCAGCTCGCGCACCCGGTCGCCGACGGCATCGGCGATGTAGAGATTGCCGGAGGCATCCTCCGCGATGGCGTAGCCGTAAAAGGAGTTGCCGAGGGCCGGGAGCTGGTCGGCGGAGTCGCTATAATTGCCATTGCCGGCGAGAGCTTGCAGGTTGCCGTTAGCGTCCACCTGCAGCACGTAGCCACCACTGGCGAAGGTGACGATGCCACCGGGGCTGACACTGGTGACGGCGATGGAGCCGAGCTGGGCCGCAGTGGCGGCGCCGCCGAGCGCGGCCGGGAGTGGCGTGCTGCCGCCGCCGGCCAGGATGACGCCTTCTTTCCAGATCGTTTCACCGGAGCTGTCGGTAGTTCCTGTGCCATACGAGTTTCCACCGGCGTCCACGAAGCTGCCACCGGTTCCGTAGCCGACGATATTGGCGGACCCTGCGGCCACCTCGGCCAAACCCTCGCAGCCCTTGATGAAGACGTCGCCGGCCTGATCCACGGCCACATATTCCGGATAGCAGAGACTGTTGCTGGTGGCGGGACCGGAAAAGAATCCGTACTGCGTCGCGCGGGTGCCGTTGCCGGCGAAGGTGGTGATGACGCCGGTCGCAGCGTTGACCTCGCGCACACGCTGGTTACTCCGATCGGCTATGAAAAGGTCGCCGGCGGAGTCCAGCGCCAGCCCGGAGGCAAAATCAAATTGAGCTTGTGTGGCGGGGCCGCCGTCGCCGCTGAAGCCGGCTGCGCCGAAGGTGCCGGCCACGGTGGAGATCCTGCCGTCGGGGGTGATTTCACGCACAACATTGGACGCGGCGACGAAGATGTCGCCCTTGGCGTCCACCGCGAGCCCGTTCCGGCCGATGTTGCCGAGACTGGCAGCGGTGGCCGGACCGCCGTCGCCGGCGTTACTGGAGTTGGCGACGGAGGTCAAAATGCCCGCCACCAGGGTCACCAGACCCTGGGGGCTGCGCTTCAAAACCTGGCGCCCGGTGGCGATGAACGTGTCGCCGGCAGCGTCGTAGGCCAGCGCCCTCACTCCGTCAAAGAACGCCGTGTCCGCCTCCGGCAGATACTGGGGACCGCCGCCGGCGACGGTGGTGATGACCGGGGGTGCGGTCGGGCCGGCGCCGGCGAGGGCCACGACTTCAGGCGAATCGCCGGCGCCGTCGGTGACCGTGAGCGCGCCGGTGCGTGCGCCGGAGGCGGTGGGCGTAAAGGTAACCGAGACGACGCAGCCGGCGTCCGGGGCGAGCGAGGTCGGGCAGGCGTTGGTCTGGGCGAAGTCGCCCGAGGCGGCGATGGAGGCGAGGCTGAGCGCGGCCGTGCCGCTGTTAACCAGCCACACCGCCTGCGCCGGGCTGGTGGCGCCCTGCGCCTGGTTGGTGAAGGTGAGGGTTGGGGGGAAGAGCGTCACCGCCGGCGCGGCGGCCACCGCCGTTCCGCTGAGTGCGATGGTCTGCGGCGAACCAGCGGCGGAGTCATTGATGGTCAGCGTGCCGGTGGCGGCTCCGGCGGCGGTGGGCGAGAAGCTCACTGTAATGATGCAGTTGCTGTAGCTTTCCAGCTGCGCGCCGCAGGTGTTGGTTTCGGTGAAACCGGTGCTGACCGCGATGGACTGGACGGTCAGGGGCATGCCGCCGGTGTTGTTCACGACGATGCTCTGGCCCGCGCTGCCGCTGCCGCCGGCTTGCGGCCCGAAGGTGAGGCTCGACAGACCGGGCGTGGCGGTGGCGGGGGTGGCGCCGAAGCCGTCGAGAGGCACGCTCATGGGCGCCACCGAGTTGCCGATGGCCAGCGTCCCGGGGCGGTAGCCGAGCGCGGTGGGGGTGAAGGCAACGGTGACGGTGCAACTGGCGCCGGCCGCCAGCGTGGCGCAGTTGTTGGACGCGGCGTAGTCACCGCCGGCGGTGATTGCCGAAATCGTCAGCGGGGCGGGGCCGGGATTGGTCAGGGTGAGGGTTTGAGTGGGGTCGGGTGTGTTGAGCAACTGCGGATCGAAGGCGAGGCTGTTGGCTGAGGCCACCGGTTGGCCGATGGCATCGGTGATCAGCCGAATCCGGCCGGAGTCATCATCGGAGACCCAGAGATTGCCCCAGGGGTCGAGATTGAGGCGGCCGGGGCGCAACTCGGCCGCGGGGGGCGGGCCGCCATCACCGCTGACGCCGCCTTTGCCGTTGCCGGCGAGGGTATAGATGATTCCAGTCGCGGCCACGACCAAGCGCACCCGGGCGCCGCCGAAGTCGCCAAGGTAGAGGTTGCCGTTGGCGTCCACGGCAATGCCGGAGAGGAGGGTGAGGCCGGCCAGTGTGGCCGGACCGCCATCGCCCGAGCCCACGGCCTGGGTGGGAGGGTTGCCGCCGGGATCGCCGACCCCGGCGACGGTGGAGATGAGGCCGGTCTGCGCGTCCACCCGGCGGACGGTGGCATCGGCGATGACGGTGCAAGAAGATAAGCCGCATCTACTACCAGCGTAGTAGAAACCCGAGTCGGCAATGTAGAGATTGCCGACGGCATCCAGCGCAATCGCCTGGGGCCCGTTGAGCACGGCGGTGAGGGCGCTGCCGCCGTCGCCGCTGTCGTTGCCGGCGGTTTTCTGGCCGGCGACGGTGGTGATGGTGTGGGTCACCGCATCCACGCGCCGAACCACTGTGTACTGGTCCAGGATGTACAGGTTGCCGTGTGAATCGAGCGCCAGGGCCGAGGGGTTGCTCAGTTGTGCACCGGTAGCCGGGCCGCCATCGCCGCTATAACCGCTGGTGCCGTTGCCGGCATAGGTGGAAATGATCCCGGTTGCGCCGCTGACCTCGCGGATGACGTTGTTGCCGCTGTCGGCGATGAAGTAATCGTTGGCGCCGTCGAGAAGGACATCGCTGGGCCGGCGTAGCTGTGCCTGCATGGCCTCGCCGCCATCGCCGCTGTAGCCGGCGATGCCGGTGCCCACCACGGGATCGTAAAAGGAACCTGGTTGAATGGTGAGGACCTGGTTGGCGCCCAAGTCGGCGTAAACCGCGGCCGGGTTGGCATACCCGAACACACCTCCGGGAGTGATCAGGGATGCGTTAGACGCCAGGCCGGCCACAGTAGAGAATGTGCCATTGCCCAGGACCGCGCTCAACGTGCCGTCGCTACCGACGTGCAATATGTAACCGTTGTGACTAGTGAGGATCAGTCCGCCATCGGGACTGCCGACGATGGCATCGGTTCCAGAGAGCTTGCTGGCGGTCGCCGGCCCGGTGGCGCTGAACGCTGATCCGCCGCCAGCGATTGCCACCAGATTGGTCTGACCCGCCGGTACCTCCCAAATCACGGTGCTACTGCCGACTGCTCCGGCGAAGTATAAATTGCCGCCCCGGCTGTAGACGGACCTGACGTTGCTGAACCCGGCGCTGGTGGCTGCCAAGCCGGCGGTGGGGGTTTGGGTGCCACCGCCGGCGACGATGGTGACGGTGTCGTTCGAGAGTTGGATGCGGCTGACGGTGCCGGAGAACGAGCCCACGTAGAGATTGCCGCTGCCGTCGAGCGCCAGCGTGTTGGCCGAGTCGATGGCCGCCAGGGTGGAGACCACGCCCGAGGCCGAGATCTCCCGCACTCTGTTGTTGCCATCGGTGACATAAAAGTTTCCGGCGGAGTCCTGAACGAGGCCCCAGGGCAGGTTGAATTGTGCCTGCTGCGCCGGACCGCCATCGCCGCTGAAGCCGGCCACGCCGGTGCCGGCGAAGGCGGTGATGTTGCCGGTGGCGGCGCTGAGCACGCGGATTTCGTTGGCGGCGTTGTCGGTGAAGTAGATATCACCATTCGCCGCCACCACCATGCCAGCGATTTCCACAGAGGCGGCGAGGGCGGGGCCGCCATCGCCGGGATCGTCGCCAAAGCCGTCTTCGCAGCCCCCGCCGGCGCCGGCAATCTGGCTGGCGTTACCGGCGCCATCCAGGCGATAGAGCCGGGTGCAGTCGCCCACCAGCAGCTTGCCGTTCTGGTCATAGGCGAGGGCAAGCGGGTCGAGAAGCCCGATGCTCGAAACCGACAGCGTGGGCAGGGGGCCGCCAGCGACGGTGGAGATCGTCTGTTGGGCGGCGACAGGAAGAGCGGCGACAGCGCCCAACAGCGCGATCAGGGGAAGGAAGACAACTTTCCTCATGGTTACGGCCTCCGCCAGTGAAACCCTCTGGTTACGGGAGAGATCGAGGAATCGCCGCAGAACCCTTTGCTGTCTCAGAAATAGTCGTCCCGCCAGTGCTCACCACGGCTCAAATTAGGCAACCGCCTGCACACCTCACAGTGCAGTCGCGGGACCTTGGGCTTGTTTTCGATGCTCCAGCGTGGAACTGAACGTGCATGACGCGGGGGCCGCGCCTCGTTGTTTGCCGGGGGCGGGCCGCCACGGCGTGAATTTCGCAGCCCTCCGTGCCGACTTGGCCCACGGTGCCAACGGCGCGGCCCCCGCGTTATGTGCTGATTTCGGGGCCGGTCACCGGCGAGACGGTGGTTACGAAGACATCACCGCGAGGGTACGGATGTTGTGGTGAGAGTACGGGCGTTCCATTGACGCGGAAAATGCGGATTCCCTATGATTCCTCTATTGGCTTCCCGGGTCACCATCCTCGTGTTTCTGGGTTTGGCGTGTGGCCTGGCAGCGCAGGCGCTACCCGCTCCGGCAGCCATTCAGCAGGGAGAGCAACTGTTCGGTGGTGAGGTGCGGCTGGCCAACCGTGGTCCAGCCTGCATCGCCTGCCATAGCGCCGGAGGACTGGCGTTTCCCAACGGCGGCACACTGGGCCCGGATCTAACCCATGTGACCTCGCGCATCGGCCCCGAGGGGGTGCAGTCGGCGCTGGAGACGCTGTATTTTCCCGCCATGGTGCCGCTGTACCACAACAAGCCGCTGACGCCGGTCGAGCGCCAGGACATCGCCGCCTTCCTGCAACATGCCGACAGCCAGCCGCTGCCCGCCGACACCGGCCGGGTGGCGGGGTTGGCGGGGCTGATCTTCGTGCTCTTCATGCTGATCACGCTGGTGACCGGCCGGCGGCGGCTGCGCGGGGTGCGGCGGGGGCTGGTGGAGCGGGCGCGGGCCGCCGGGCCGGGACGGGAAGGGGTGGGCGAGTGAGCTGGATTCAGGATCTGGTGGATCCCAAGCTGCGGCGGTGGGAGGAGTTCTACCGCAACCGCTGGGCGCACGACTCGGTGGTGCGCAGCACCCACGGGGTGAACTGCACCGGCGGGTGCTCGTGGAACGTGTTCGTCAAGAACGGCATCGTCACCTGGGAGACGCAGGCGCTCGATTACCCCAAGCTGGAAGCCGGACTGCCGGCGTATGAGCCGCGCGGCTGCCAGCGCGGCATCGTCTTCTCCTGGTATATCTACAGCCCCATCCGGGTGAAGTACCCGTACGTGCGCGGGGTGCTGCTCGACCACTGGCGGGCGGCGCGGGCGCGGCACGCCGATCCGGTGGAGGCGTGGGCCGAGGTGATGGACGATGAGGGGGCGCGGCAGAGCATTCAGCAGGCGCGCGGCAAGGGTGGGTTCCGGCGCGCCGGGTGGGAGGAGTGCCTGGAGATCGTCGCCGCCTCGCTGCTGCACACGGCGCGCAAGTACGGCCCCGACCGCATCATCGGGTTCTCGCCCATTCCGGCCATGTCCATGATCAGCTACGCCGCCGGATCGCGCTTTCTGCAACTGCTGGGCGGGGTGGTGCTGAGCTTCTACGACATGTACGCCGACTTTCCGCCGGCCTCGCCCGAGGTGTGGGGCGAGAAGACGGATGTGGCGGAGAGCGCCGACTGGTTTAACAGCAAGTACATCGTGGTGGCGGGCGCGAATCTTTCCATGACCCGCACCCCCGACGTGCACTTCGCCGCCGAGGCGCGCGGCCACGGCGCCAAGCTGGTGGTGCTGTCGCCCGACTTCAGCCAGGTGTCGAAGTTCGCCGACTGGTGGGTGCCGGTGAACGCGGGCATGGACGCGGCGCTGTGGATGGCGGTGAACCACGTCATCCTGACCGAGTTCTACCAGCAGCGGCGGGTGGAGTACTTCGAGGATTACCAGAAGCGCTTCTCCGACGGCCCCTTCCTGGTGGAGTTGACGCCGGCGGCGGAGGGGGGCTACCAGGCGGGGCAGTTCCTGCGGGCGAACCGGCTGCCGCGGTACGCGGGGGAGGAGAACGGCGACTGGAAGCTGCTGGTGTGGGATGAAGCCAGCCGGCAGCCGCGCATGCCGTTGGGCGCGGTCGGGTTCCGCTGGCAGCAGCAGAAGGGGCGCTGGAATCTGGAGATGAAGGATGGCGCCGACGGCGCCGAGCTGAAGCCGGCGCTGTCGCTGCTGGAGGGCCGGGAAGCGACGCTGCCGGTCAGCTTCGTCGAGCACGGCGGCGAGCAGCGCCACCAGCGCCAGGTGCCGGTGCGCTACGTCGAGACCGCCCAGGGGCGGGTGGCGGTGACCACGGTGCTCGACCTGATGATGGCCCAGTACGGGGTGGCGCGCGGGCTGGACGGCGACGGCGGCGTGGCCGACTACGAGGACGCCGAGCGTCCCTACACCCCCGCCTGGCAGGAGCGTTACAGCGGGGTGGGCCGCAACACCGTCATCCAGATGGCGCGCGAGTTCGCCGTCACCGCGGAAAAAACCCACGGCAAGTGCACGGTGATCATCGGCAGCGGCCTCAACCACTGGTACCACAACAACCTGCACTACCGCAGCTGCATCACCGCGCTGCTGCTGTGCGGCTGCGTGGGGGTCAATGGCGGCGGGCTGAACCATTACACCGGTCAGGAGAAGCTGTCCCCCATGGCCAGTTGGGTGACGCTGGCCATGGGGCTGGACTGGCAGAAGCCGCCGCGGCTGCAGAATTCGCCCTCGTTTCACTACGTGCACAGCGGGCAGTGGCGGTACGAGAAGGGCTTCCCCGAACCGGCGCCCAAAACCGGCCCCTTCGCCGTCGAGCACACCATGGACATCCAGGCGCTGGCGGTGCGCAGCGGCTGGCTGCCGTTCTACCCGCAGTTCTCGCGCAACCCGCTCGACATTGTGCGCGACGCCCGCGCCGCCGGAGCGCACGACGACGCCGGGGTGGTGCAACAGGTGGTGGAGCAGGTCAAGCACGGGCAGTTGCGCTTCGCCGTGCACGAGCCCGACATGGCGGCCAACTGGCCGCGGGTGTGGCTGATCTGGCGGGCCAACGCCATCCACTCCAGCGCCAAGGGGCAGGAGTATTTCTTCCGCCATTACCTCGGCACCCACGACAACGCCATCGCCGACGAGGTGGCGCGCGACGCGGTGCGCGACGTCACCTACAAGGACGTGGCCCCCACCGGCAAGATGGACCTGGTGGTGGACCTCAACTTCCGCATGGACACCTCGGCGCTGTACAGCGACATTGTGCTCCCGGCGGCCAGTTGGTACGAAAAGAACGACCTCAACACCACCGACCTGCACTCCTTCCTGCATCCGCTCAGCGCCGCCGTGCCGCCGTGTTGGGAGTCCAAGACCGACTGGGAGATCTTCCGCCGGCTGGCGGAGAAAGTCAGCGCCCTGGCGCCGGCCCACTTCCCCCGGCCGTTCGAGGACCTGGTGGCCACGCCGCTGCTGCACGACACCGCCGACGAGATGGCGCAGACGGAAGTGCGCGACTGGATGCGGGGGGAGTGCGAACCCATCCCCGGCAAAACCATGCCGCGGCTGACCGTGGTGGAGCGCGACTACGTCAACCTGGTGCATCGCTACTCGTCGCTGGGCCCCGGGCTGCGCCGCGACGGGGTCGAGGACCGCGGCATCCACATGCCGGTCGCCGACCTCTACGACGAGTACGCCCGCACCCATCCGCGTTACGAATGGGACGGCCAGTCGTATCCCTCGCTGGTGGACCCGGTGGAGGCGGCCAACGCGGTGCTCTACTTCGCCCCCGAATCCAACGGCGAGATCGCCTACCGCGGCTTCCAGGTGCGGGAAAAGGAGACCGGCCTCAAGCTGACCGACCTGGGGGAGGCGGACCGGGCGGTGCGCTACAACTTCGACGATCTGGTGGCGCGCCCCTGCCGCATCCTCACCTCGCCCTGCTGGTCGGGCATCGTCAACCACGGCCGCGCCTATACCGGCTACTCCCAAAACGTCGAGCGCGGCATTCCCTGGCGCACCCTCACCGGCCGCCAGAGCCACTATCTGGACCACCCCGTCTACGCCGGGTTCCACGAATCGCTGGCCACCTTCAAGCCGCCCATCAGCATGGAGCATTCCCTGCACCTGGCGCGCACGGCGCAGGAGGCGGCGCAGCCGGGCGAGGGGCCGAAGCTGACGCTGTCGTTCCTCACCCCGCACGGCAAGTGGCACATCCACAGCACCTACTCCGACGACCTGCGCATGCTGACGCTGTCACGCGGCATCGAGCCGCTGTGGCTCAACGACCGCGACGCGGCGGCGCTGGGGGTGTTTGACAATGACTGGGTGGAGGCGTTCAACGACAACGGCGTGGTGGTGACGCGGGCGGTGGTGAGCGCGCGGCTGCCGCGCGGCATGTGCATGTTCTACCATGCCCCCGAACGCACCATCGCCTTCCCGCGCTCGCCCCGCCGCGGCCACCGCGGCGGCGGCACCAACAGCCCCACCCGCATGCGTCTCAAACCGGTGCTGATGATCGGCGGCTACGCCCAGCACACCTACCGCTTCAACGACTACGGTCCCCCCGCCACCGACCGCGATACCTACGTGCAGGTGCACAAGCTGGCGGCCAAGCCGCCCATGGACTGACCTATGAATGTACGCGCCCAGGTCTCGATGGTCTTTCACCTCGACAAGTGCATCGGCTGCCACACGTGCAGCCTGGCCTGCAAGAATCTGTGGACCGACCGGCCCGGCACCGAGTACATGTGGTGGAACAACGTCGAAACCAAACCGGGCACCGGCTACCCCACCCTCTATGAGGATCAGGAACAGTACCGCGGCGGCTGGGAGCTGGAAAACGGCAAACTCAAGCTGAAGCTGGCGGCGCGCGCCTCGGAGCTGGCCAACCTGAGCTACAACCCGCGCCTGCCTTCCCTCGACGATTATTACGAGCCCTGGACCTACCGCTACCAGGACCTGTTCGACGCGCCGCTGGGCCACGAGCAGCCCGTCGCCCGTCCCGTCTCGCTGATCACCGGACGCGACATGGACATCGAAGCCGGCCCCAACTGGGACGATGACCTGGGCGGCTCGAACATCTACGCCGCCAACGATCCCAACCTCAAGAAGCTGAGCGAGCAGGAGCAGCAGGAGTTTTTCGGGCTGCAACAGTTGGTCTACTTCTACCTGCCGCGCATCTGCAACCACTGCCTCAACCCCAGTTGCGTGGCCGCCTGCCCGTCGGGGGCGATCTACAAGCGGGGCGAGGACGGCATCGTGCTGGTCAGTCAGGAGAAGTGCCAGGGGTGGCGGATGTGCGTCTCCGGCTGCCCGTACAAGAAGGTCTATTTCAACTACCAGTCGGGCAAGGCGGAGAAGTGCATCCTGTGCTATCCGCGCCTGGAGAGCGGCGCTGCGCCCGCCTGCTTCCACACCTGCCCGGGGCGCATCCGCTACCTGGGGGTGGTGCTGTACGACGCCGACCGCATCCACGAGGTGGCCAGCCTGCCCGACGATCAACTGGTGGAGGGGCACAAGTCGCTGATCCTCGATCCCTTCGATCCGGCCATCGTCGCCGCCGCCAAACAGAACGGTGTGGACGACAAGACCATCGAGTCCGCGCGGCGGTCGCCCACCTACAAATACGTCAAGCAGTGGAACCTGGCGCTGCCGCTGCATCCGGAGTGGCGGACGCTGCCGATGCTCTTCTATGTGCCGCCGCTGCTGCCGGTGCTGGCCACGGTGCCCAACGGCGCCTATGAGCTGGCGAGCGATTTCTTCACCTCGATTGAGAGTGTGCGGCTGCCGATCCGCTATCTGGCCAGCCTGTTCACCGCCGGGGACGAGGAGAAGATCATCGCCGTGTACCGCAAACTGATCGCCGCGCGCATGACGCTGCGGGCGGAGAGCGTGGGGGACATCAGCCTCGAGCACGCCGCCGAGGCGCGCGCCACCGCCGGCGTCAGCCGCGAGGAGGTGGAGGGCATCTACCAATTGACCTCGATCGCGGATGAGGCCGAACGCTACGTCATTCCACCCTTCATGCGGGAGCAGGCCATCGCCATGCTGGAGGACCCGCAGGAGGCCCAGCAGCAGCGCGGGGCGGGCTTCGTGCAGATTGGAAAGCGGGGACTGTAGCCATGCCCGCCTTCGCCGCCTACGCCGAAGCGCTCGACTACCCGGCCGGCGGGGCGCCGCCCGCGCCGGCGGCGGAGTCTCCGGTGGTGCGCGAGCTGGTGGAACAGTACGCCGCCGCCGCCGCGGAGCTGACGCCGGGACGGCTGGAAGAGATCTACGCCGCCACCTTCGACCTGCAGCCGGAGTGCACCCTCAACCTCAGCCACCACCTCTTTTCCGACGACGAATGGAAGCGCAGCGCCATGCTGATCGAGCTGAAGGCGCTGTTTCAGCGCCACGCGCTCGACACCGCGGGCGAGCTGCCCGACCATCTCTGCTGGCTGCTGCGCCTGATGGCCGCCGCGCCGGAGGGCGACGCTGAGTTGCGCGAGGTCCGCACCCGGCTCATGCTCCCCGCCCTGCGCCAGTTGCAGGAACGGGTGCGCGAGCTGCGGAACCCGTACCCGCCGCTCTTGCAGGCGCTATACCTCGAGCTCAGCTCGGAGGCGGACGCGTGAGCACGCTCTTCTTCATCGTCCTGCCCTATGTGGCCATCGTGCTGGCGGTGGGGGTGGGCGCGTACCGTTTCTACAAACATCCCTATACCTATTCCAGCCTGTCGTCGCAGCTACTGGAGAACCGCAAACTGTACTGGGGATCGGTGCCGTGGCACTGGGGGATCAGCTTCATCCTGCTGGCCCACCTGGGGGCGGCGCTGTTTCCCGGGGTGGCGCAGGCGATTCTGGGGAACCGCGTGCGGCTGCTGATTCTCGAGTGCACCGGGATTGCGCTGGCGGTGCTGGCGCTGGTGGGGCTGATCATACTCATCGCGCGGCGCATGGGCCACGCGGCGCTGCCGCGCTTCGTGACCTCGATCATGGACGGGGTGCTGCTGGCGCTGCTGCTGATGCAGGTGGCCAGCGGGCTGGGGGTGTCGCTGTTCAACCGCTGGGGCGGGCTGTGGTATCTGCACACCGCCGTGCCCTGGTTCTGGTCGCTGGTGCGGCTGCAGCCCGACAGCGGCAGCGTCGCCAACCTGCCGGCGCTGGTGCAGTTCCATTTCGCGGTGGGTTTCCTGATTATCCTGGTGTTTCCGTTCACGCGCCTGGTGCACCTCATCAAGTTTCCGCTGCATTATCTGTGGCGGCCGTATCAGAAGGTGGTGTGGTACCGACATGACTGATTCCGGCAATCCCGCTCCCGCGCCCCATGGGCCGGCCGGCGAGCCGCCCTGCCCGGGGTGTCTTGATCCCTCGCGCCGCCGTTTCCTCACCCGGTTGAGCATCGCCGCCGGAACGCTGGCGGCGGCGGTGGTGGCCATCCCCAGCGTGGCGTTCCTGCTGGGCATCCGCCGCACCCCCCGCCTCTGGCGCGACGTGGGCGGGGTGGATCAGTTCCCTCTGGGGACCACGGTGCAGGTGGCCTTCGCCGATCCCTCGCCCTTGCCCTGGTCGGGGGTGACCGCCCAGACGGCCGCCTGGCTGCGGCGCACCGGCGATGCGGAGTTCATCGCCTTTTCGGTGAACTGCACCCACCTGGGGTGCCCCATCCGCTGGCTGGCGGACGCCAATCTGTTCATGTGCCCCTGCCACGGCGGCGTCTTCTATGCCAACGGCACGGTGGCCTCGGGGCCGCCGCCGCGGCCGCTCAATCAATACCCGGTGCGCGTCGCCCAGGGGAGGGTCGAGATCCTGGCCAGCCCCACGCCGATCACCACTTCCTGAAGCCTATGCGAAAAGCCTGGAACTGGTTCGACGATTTGACCGGCATCTCGGCCATGCTGCGTCCGCTGCTGTTCCACCCCGTGCCCAAGGCGCGGAAGGCGGCGTGGCTGTATGTGCTGGGCAGCGCCACGCTGATCGTCTTCCTGGTGCAGATCGTCACCGGCATCGCGCTGTCGAGCGCCTACGTGGCCAGCGCCGGGCAGGCGTACGCGACCCTGCTGTTCATCAGCAGCTCGAAATTCGGCGCCATCGTGCGCGGCATCCACTACTTCGGCGCCTCGGCGATGATCATCCTGATCGGCATCCACGCCATCCGGGTGTACCTGATGGCGTCGTACAAGTACCCGCGGCAGATGAACTGGTTGAGCGGCGTGGTGCTGCTGTTTCTGACGCTGGGCATGGCCTTCACCGGGCAACTGCTGCGCTGGGATCAGAACGGCTTCTGGTCCTCGGTGGTGGCGGCGGAGCAGGCGGGCCGCAGCCCGGGAATCGGCAACTGGCTGGGGCATTTCATCCTGGCGGGGGACACGGCCGGCGGGGCGACGCTGAGCCGCTTTTACGCCGCCCACGTCTTTTTTATCCCGGCGCTGATCTTCCTCTTTCTCGGCCTGCACCTCTACCTGGTGATCCACAACGGCATTTCCGAGCCGCCGAAGGCCGGCCGTCCGGTGGATCCGCGCACCTACCGCGTCTGGTACAAGGAGCTGCTGGCGCGCGACGGCGAGCCGTTCTGGCCCAACGCCGCCTGGCGGGATGCCGTCTTCGGGTGCCTGGTGGTGCTGGTGATCGTGGGTCTGGCGATCGCCATCGGTCCCGAGCCGCTGGGCCGCGCCCCCGATCCGACGCTGATCGGCGCCTCGCCCAAGCCCGACTGGTACCTGCTGTGGTACTACGCGCTGCTGTCGGTGATTCCGCGCTGGAGCGAAGACGCGGTCATCATTCTGGCGCCGCTGATCTTTGCCCTGCTGCTCATCTTCCTGCCGTTTGTGGCCGGGCGGGGCGAGCGGCATCCGCTGCGGCGGCCGTGGTCGCTGGTGATCGTGGCGGCGATTGTCATCACCATCTACCATTACGGCCGCATGGGGGCCAGCGCGCCATGGTCGCCGCGGCTCGAAGCCCAGCCGCTTCCCGCCGCCGTGGTGGGCACGACCACCGGGCCGGTGGCCGCGGGGGCGAAGCTGTTTTACGACAAGGGGTGCGAGTTCTGCCACACCATTGACGGATATGGCGGCATCCGCGGCCCCGACCTGAGCGACGCCGGCGACCGCATGACGGCGGAGCAGATCACCACCCGCATCTACAGCGGGGCGGCCAACATGCCGTCGTATCGCGGTAACATGAGCGACACGGACCTGGCGAAGCTGATCGCCTTTCTGGAATCGCGCCACAAGATCCCGGTGACGGCGGTGCCGGCGCCGGTCAAGCCCTGAGATGAGCACGGAAACTCCCGACTGGTCGCAGTCGTCGCTGGCCACCCTGGCGGCGCACATCGTGGCCCGCCACCACGTCTACTGCCGCGAGCAGTTGCCGCGGCTGGAGGCGATGTTTGCGGAGGCGGCGGCCGAATCCGGCGGCCGCTACGCGACCTTGCCGGGGCTGCACAAGAGCTTCCACCGCCTCTCCGGCGCGCTCACCAGCCACCTGATGAAAGAGGAGTCGGTGCTGTTCCCGCTGATCGAGCGCATCGAGGCGGCGCAACGCGGCCACACGCCGCCGCCGCAGTCGAGCTTCGGGAGCGTGGGCAATCCCATTCGCATGATGGTGCTGGAGCACAGCGAGGCGGAGTCGGTGCTGGCGCAGATGCGCGCCGCCACCGACGGATTCCGCGCGCCCCCCGAGGCCGGCGCGCGCATGCGGGCGCTGTGCGACGCGCTGCGGGAGTTCGACGCCGACATGGCGCGGCATGTGGAACTGGAGGACAAGTTCCTGTTTCCCCGCGCCATCGCCGCCGAGGAGGCGGCGCAGCGTGGGTGATCTCCCGCATCGCGAGACCCGTCTGCTGGAGCCCGAAGTCGTCCGCTCACTCTTTGGCCGGCTGCGGATGACCTCGCTGCTGCAGCGCTTCCCGGAGCGGCCGCTGTGGGCGCTGTTCGTTTTCATCAACGCTTTCATCAGCCTGTGCATCATGGCGGCGGTGGGCATGGAGCTGCACACCCCCGACATCTTCCCCTCCCTCGGCCCCACCGCCTTTCTGTTTTTCTTTACTCCCTCGTCGCCCACCGCTTCGCCGCGCAACACCATCTTCGGACACGCCATCGGCCTGGCCTGCGGCTACGGCATGCTGCTGCTGTTCGGCCTGACCACGGCCCCGCCCGCCACCCAGGTGATGGGCTTCCACCGGCTGCTGGCCGCCTCGCTCTCGCTGGCGCTCACCGGCGGGCTGATGATCCTGCTCAAGGCGGCCCATCCGCCCGCCGGGGCGACCACGCTGATCGTTTCGCTGGGCATCGTCACCAAGCCGTTTTACCTGCTGGTGATTGAGATCGCGGTGATCGCGCTGACCGTGCAGGCCTTCGTCATCAACCGCCTGGCGGGGCTGGACTATCCGCTGTGGGCGCCGCGCGCTCCGCGGCCCAAAGCCTCCTAGGGGCGCCGGGGAACCCCGAGTGTCGACTGTGGACTATACTGTGGAGTGGACTCGACACTGACAACCGTGCAGGTGGTGCTGGAAAAAGATTTGTTGCGGGCGACGGATCGCGCCGCCCGCCATTGCCGGTGCAATCGCTCCGCCCTGGTGAGAACGGCCCTGCGTGAACATTTGCAGCGTCTGCGGCAGACCGCCTGGGAAGAGGAGGAGCGCGCCGCTTACGCGCGAACCCCGCAGGATCTGAAGGAAGTTCGCGGTTGGGAGTCCGCGGCGGTTTGGCCGGCGGAGTGAAGCGCGGAGAGGTGCGCTGGTACCGCTTCGCTGCCCCCGACAAGCAGCGGCCGGTGCTGGTGCTCACGCGCGACAGCTCCCTGGGCGTTCTGGCCACGGCCACGGTGGCTCCGGTCACCTCCTGCGTGCGGGGCGTGCGTTCGGAGGTGTTGCTCACCGAAGCGGACGGCATGCGGCAGCCCTGCGCGGTGAATCTGCACGGCGCGGTCACGGTCCGGCAACGGCTGCTGGGACCCTGCATCGCCCGGCTCAGCCCGCAACGGATGGCGGAGGTGTGCGCCGCGCTGGGCTTCGCCCTGGGCTGTGACTCCGCTTGAAGGCGATGAGCGGGGCCCGAGGGTCGCTACCCGGCAGCGGCGCGGCGCAGCGTTAGAGGGGGATTTCGCCTTCGACCCAGCGGCTGCCGTCGGCGCGGTCCTCGCGTTTCCAGATGGGGACGCTGGCCTTGAGGGTGTCGATGAGGAAGCGGCAAGCGGCGAAGGCGGCGTCGCGGTGGCCGGCGGCGACGATGACGCGCACGCTGACCTCGCCCACCGGCACCTCGCCCAGCCGGTGCAGCACATGGATGTGGGTCAGCGGCCATTTTTCGGCGGCCGAGGCGGCCAGCGCGGCCATGCGCCGCTCGGCCATCAGGTCGTAGGCTTCGTAGAAGAGCGCCTGTACCGGGCCGCGGTCGGCATCGGCGCGCACCACGCCCTCGAAGGTCACCACGGCGCCATGGACGCCGCCCGCCCACGGCGGCGGCGGCGGCAGCGGCCGGCGGACCAGGGCGGTGACCACCAAAATCGGCGCCCCACCGCTCATGGGGGGTAGCAGGGCCACCTCGTCGCCGTCGTGGAGGGCGGCTTCGGGGGCGCTGAACTCGGCGTTCACCGCCAGTAGAATGCTCCCGCCCGCGCCCAGCCGGGGGCGATAATGCGCCAGCACATCGCCCGCGGACGCCTGCGGCGGCAGTTCGATCCACTCCTCGCGCACGCCGAGGCGCTCGGCCAGCACGGCAAACAGGATGGCCTTTACGCGCATCGGCTAACCCTCATGCCGATCACGGCCGGCGGCGACGTCGAGGGCATGGGGCAGCAGCGGCAGCACGGCGCGCAGGCTCTCACAGGCTGCCGTGGGGCTGCCGGGAAGATTGATGATGAGGCTGCGTCCGCGCAAGCCGGCGATGCCGCGCGCGAGCCAGGCGCGAGGGGTCTTTTGCGCCCCGGCGGCGCGCATGGCCTCGGCCAGACCGGGGGCGGGGCGCTGGATGACCCGCGCCGTGGCCTCGGGGGTGCGGTCACGCGGGCTGAAGCCGGTGCCACCGGTCGAGACTACCAGGCGGGCCGCGCGGGCGGCGGCGCGCAAGGCCTCGATCAACGGGCGTTCCTGATCGGGCACCACCGCCGTGGCGGTCACCTCGAAGCCGTTCTCCGCCAGCAGCGCCGCCACGGCCGGACCGCTGGCGTCGGGACGCTCTCCGCGCGCGCTGCGGTCACTGACGGTGATCACAATCGCGGCGCGGGGCGATGCCGAGGCGGGGAAGCGGAGGCGGGCATGGGGCGGCATGCGTCAGGCCTTCCGGCGGCGATAGGTGCCGCTGCGTCCGCCCGACTTGTGCTCCAGCGAAAGGGTGATCTCCATGCCATGTCCCAGCGCCTTGCACATGTCGTAGACGGTGAGCGCACCGACGGCGGCGGCGGTGAGCGCTTCCATTTCGACCCCGGTGGGTCCGGTGGTGGCGGCGGTGGTGGTCAACTCGATGCCGCCGCGGCGGTAGCGGGCGGTCACCTCCACTCCGCTCAGCGGCAGGGGATGGCACAAGGGTATGAGGTCGGCGGTGCGTTTGGCGGCGCTGAAGGCGGCGATGCGCGCCACTTCCAGCGGATCGCCTTTGCGCCCCTTGCCGCGCCGCAGCTCGGCCAGCGCCGCCGCCGGCACGGAGATGAAGGCCCGCGCCCCGGCTCGCCGCGCGGTCGCCGGCTTGGCGCTGACATCCACCATGCGCACCCGTCCCTGGGCGTCAAGGTGCGACAATGAGGGTGGAGTCAACTTGCGGCCTGAAGGCATTGTGATGCCGTCATTATCGCCGGAACCAACGCGCACGTTCAATGGACGTGCACCGGTGCGCGAAGTCAGCGTGGAGGAGGCGCGCCGGACGGTGACGGTGCTGGCGCGGCGTCTGCGCCGCACCGAGCCGGAGATCGCCGCCGGCCTCGAAGCCGCCCGCGGCCGGGTGCTGGCCGACGATGTCCGCGCCGACCGCGATGCGCCGCCGTTTCCCCGCTCGATGCGTGACGGCTACGCCGTGCGCGCCGCCGATGGCGCTGCCGCCCGCGGGCTGGTGGGCGAGGTGCAGGCGGGAAGGGAATTCCCCGGGGTGCTGCCGGCGGGCGCGTGCGTGGCCATCATGACCGGCGCTCCGGTGCCCGAGGGCGCCGACGCGGTGGTGATGGTCGAATGTACCCGCGATGAAGGCGGCCGCATTGGTTTCGCAGCGGCGCCGGCGGCGGGCGACAACATGGCTCCGGTGGGCAGCGACGCGCGCGCCGGAGAGGTGCTGGTTCCCGCCGGGCGGCGGGTGGACGCGGGCGTGATGGCCGTGCTCGCCAGCGTCGGATGTGTGCGGCCGCGTGTCCATCGGCGGCCGCGGATCGCGGTGCTGGCCACCGGCGATGAACTGGTCGCGCCCCAGGCCGCGCCCGGGCGGGCGCAGATCCGCGACAGCAACGGGCCCATGCTCGCCGCCCAGGCGGCGTCGGCGGGCGCCGAGGTGGTGATGCAGCGCCATGTGCCCGACGGCGCCGAGGCCACCGCCGCCGCGCTGCGCGCCGCGCTGGCCATCGCCGATGTGGTGGTGAGCAGCGGCGGCGCGTCGGTGGGCGCGCACGACGTGCTGGGCGAAGTGCTGGCCTCGCTGGGGGCGGAGACGGCTTTTGACGCGGTGCGCCAGCGGCCCGGCCGCCCGGTGCGCTGCGCCACCCTGGACGGACGCGTGGTGCTGGCTCTGCCCGGCAACCCGCTGGGCGCGATGCTCGGCTTTGCCCTCTATGTGCGTCCGGCGCTGGACATCCTGGGGGGACAGGAGGACCCGTCTGCGCGCGGTATTGTGCAGGCGCGGTTGGCAGCGCCCTGGCAGCGGGCGAAACCGTTGCCGCTTACCCTGCTGTTGCCGGCGCGCCTGCGCGACGGTGTGGCGGAGGAGTTGCCCTATCAGGGTTCCGCCCATCTGGCCGCCGCGGCCGCCGCCGACGGCTTCCTGATGCTGCCGGAAAACACGACGGCGCTGCCCGCCGGCGCCACCGTCGAGGTGCTGCTGCCATGAGTGAGCGGATGGCGGTGGTCATCCTGGCCGGCGGGGCCAGCCGGCGCATGGGCAGCGACAAGGCCGCGCTCGATTGGCACGGCCGTCCGCTGCTGGAACATCTGGTCGCGGTGGCGCGCGCCGCCGGCGCCGGCGACCTTGCTGTCGCCGGTCCGCGCGCACCGGAAGGCGTCGAGCGGCTTGAGGATGCGGTCGCCGGGCACGGTCCGCTGGGCGGCATCCTGGCGGCGCTGCGGCGGCGGGAGCGGGTGCTGGTGATCGCCTGCGACATGCCGCGGCTCACCGCCCCGCTGCTGCGCCACGTCTGGGAGCGCGCCGCCGGATTTGATGGCTGGACGGTGGCCGCCGACCAGCCGTTGTGCGCCGTATATACGCAGTCGCTGCTGCCGTATCTGGAAGCCGCCGCCGGGGACGAAGTCGCGCGCTCGCTTTCGTCCATCCTGGCGCTGGCGCCGCGTCAGGACCTCGGCCCGGCGGAGCTGAAAGCGGCGGGATTTTCCGAGAATCTGTTCACCAACCTCAACACCCCGACCGACTACCACGCCGCCCACGCGGGGCAGTTGCGCGACAGCTTCGGACGGAATATCCACGACCTGCGCATTTCGCTCACCGACCGCTGCAACTACCGCTGCGTATATTGCCGCTTCGGCACGGGCGAGGAGCACGCCGAGCACCCTCTCTCCTGGCCGGAATTGGAGCGTCTGGCCGCCATCTTCCACCGCCTGGGCATTGCCAAGTTCCGGCTCACCGGCGGCGAGCCGCTGCTGCGCAGCGGGGTCACCGAATACGTCCGTTTCCTCTCGGGCCTGGGCGTGGAGGACATTGCGCTGACCACCAACGGCCATCTGCTGGCGCCGCGGGCCGCGGATCTGGCGCGGGCCGGACTGCGGCGGGTGACCATCAGCCTCGACAGCCTGGACGCCGCCAAATTCGCCCGCATCACCCGCGTGGCCAACAGCCTGGAGCATGTGCTGGCGGCGATCACCGCCGCCCAGGCCGCCGGGCTGACGCCGGTCAAAGTCAACGTGGTGCTGCTGCGCGGCTACAACGACGACGAGATCGAGGCGCTGGCCGCCTTCGCGCGCCAACGCGACCTCATTCTGCGCTTCATCGAGTTCATGCCGCTGGAGACCGGCTCGCTGTGGAAGCCGGAGCTGGTGGTGCCGATGGAGGAGGTTCTCGAGCGCATCGGCAAGGTGTATCCCCTGGAGGCGATGCCGCTGCGGCACGCGGAGACGGCCCGCCGCTTCCGCTTCCGCGACGGCGCGCCGGGGCAGATCGGCATTGTCGCGCCGGTCACGTCGCCCTTCTGCAACCAGTGCAGCCGCATCCGGCTCACCGCCGACGGCAAGCTGCGCACCTGCCTGTTTTCGCTGCGCGAGTGGGACCTGCGCGCGGCGCTGGCCGAGAGCGATGCCGCCGCCGAGCAGCTCATCTGCCGGGCGGTGTATTTGAAGGAGGAACGGCACCACATCGGCGAGCAGGATTTCACCAAGCCGGCGCGCGGCATGGTGCAGATCGGCGGGTGAGCCATGAACGGGCGCCGCCGCCCCGAGCCGCGGCGAATATGGTAGTATGGCCATAGTATGGCAACGAAGATCACGGTGACGGTGGACGACGTGACGGTGGCGCGGCTGAACCGCGCGGCGGCCCGCACCGGCAAGGCCA
Source organism: Terriglobales bacterium (assembly GCA_036561225.1). GTDB lineage: Bacteria > Acidobacteriota > Terriglobia > Terriglobales > SCQP01 > SCQP01. Next base: position 523 of record DATBPS010000042.1, on the reverse strand, counting down.
AGAGTGCTGTGATTCGCGAAGCGGTGCGGGACTACGAGGCGCGCACCGACCGCATGAGCACGGAGGAACAGCAGCGGATGCTGGCTGTCATGCACCGCATGGCGGGCGAACCGCCCTCCCGTCCGCAGCGGGAGGTGGAACGCGAGTTGGCGGAGATCCGGCGGGCACGGCGGCAGGGCGGCCGCCGGCATCGGGTGGAATGATCCTGCTGGATACCTCCGCTTTGATCGCCAGCATCTGCGGAGAGCGGCCAGCCTGGCCCCGGCTGTTGGCGCTGATCGAGGAGAAGCACCTGCTGCGGCTTCCCTCGCTGGTTTTGTACGAGTTTCTCCGCGGGCCGCGGGTTGCGGTAGAGTTGGCCCGCCAGGAGGACTTGTTCCCCGTCCACGCCCTGGTTCCCTTTACCGATTCGGAGGCGGTGGTGGGCGCGCGGCTCTACCGACAGGTACAACGGGCACGTTCGCGTGAAGTGGATATCGCCATCGCCGCCTGCGCCCTTACCCGGGAGGCCAGCGTGTGGACG
>DATBPS010000041.1:0-4006 GCA_036561225.1 Terriglobales bacterium | reverse complement strand
ACGAGTTGCCCCGGCAACCTGGGGCAAGATCGCCGGGTCAGGCGTGCGAAATTCGGAACGGCGCGCGCCTGCCGGGTAGCGACTTCGGGGAAGGGGCGAGAACGAAGCGCAGCGCCGCTTATCGCCCCGCCCCGTTCCGTGATTTTGCCTGCGCGGGGCAGCCCGTCGGCACGGTGGCCGCGACGCGTTGCAGGCCTGCCACCTGCCGGCGCAAGCCGCGCAGTTGGGCGATGCGCTCGTCCAGGTAGGCCAGCCTCTCCCGGCACAATTCCTGAAACGCCGCCGAAGCCGAGGCCGGCTTGGGGCACGCCTGGGGCGCCATGCCGTGCAACGCCGATAGCTTCTGGATATCGCTCAGCGAGAACCCCAGCTTCTGGCAGTTGCGGATGAAGCACACCTGTTCCAGGTCGGCGGTGGAATACATGCGGTAGCCGGCCGGGGTGCGCGGCGGCCGCCGCAGCATCCCTTCGCGCTCGTAGTACCGCAGGGTGGTGATGCTGGTCTCCGTCCGAAGCGCCAACTCGCCGATGCGCATGGCTTAAGGATACTTCGGCCCGCGCCAAGCAAGAGCAGTTACCAGTTGCCGGTTGCCAGTTGCCAGAGCAGGCTCGGGCGCGGCGGCCTCGTGCCAGGGCGCCCTCATCCCGAAGCGTCTGCCGTTGACCGGGACAGCATCGGGTGCGACGTCGCTGTGCACCTGCCGCATCGTCCGCGGCTTCAACTGTCCACTGTCCACTGTTCACTGTCCACTGCTTAAGCGTCTTCCGTTAGCCGGGACAGGCTCGGGTGCGACGTCGCCGTGCACCTGCCGCATCGTCCGCGGCTTCAACTGGCAACTGGCCACTGGCAACTGGCAACTGCCTACGGCGGGTCCCGCGCCAGTCAACGTGCATCCCCAAGGCCTTCCCCCGCCTTCCCACTGTGGCGGGGTGCTCTCATGCGCAGCCGGGTTGCAGGATGGTTCGAGCCCGCGAAATCGCCCTTGCGGCAACTCGCGACGGTGCTGCTGCTCGGGGCGGCCTTCGCCCTCGCGCAGACCTTCACCAACACCGCCGGGCCGATGCAGCAGGCGCGGGCGCTGGCCACCGCCACGCTGCTGCCGGACGGGACGGTGCTGGTGGCGGGGGGCCGGAATAACGGCCAGGCGCTTTCGTCGGCCGAGATCTTCGATCCCTCAACCAGCACGTTTCACCCCACCGGCAGCATGACCACGGCCCGTGCCGGGGCCACGGCGCAGCCGCTCCCGGATGGCCGCATATTGGTCATTGGCGGTGAGCCGATCGGCGCGCCCCTGACCACCGATATCTATGATCCGGCCAAAGATACGTTTGCCGCCGGCCCGTCGCTGACCACCTCAATGGACGCAACCGTTAGCGCGCTGCTGCCGGATGGCCGCATCTTCATCACCGGGATTGCCGGAGGCGCCGGATGCGGTGCCGGCGGTTGCAGCGCGCCGGTTGAGATCTACGACCCCGCCTCCGGCCAGCTCGCCGCGGACGGTGCTCTGCAGCTTGCCCGCTCGGGGGAGACGGCCACCGCGCTCGACAACGGCAAGGTGCTGATCTTCAACGGTTGGAGCGCCAACGCTGGCGCGACCACACCTTCGCAAACCTATGAGGTCTACGACGCGGCGAGCGGGACTTCGACGCTGCTCACCGCCAACACCATTCCCGTCTTCGGGCATACGGCGGTGAAGCTCCATGACGGCACGGTGTTGATCTGCGGCGGCGGCAGCCACAACACCGGCTTCAACGATGTCTGCGAGCTGTTTGACCCGACCGCGGGCACGGTAGCCTACACCACCGGCAAGATGAGCGCCGGACGCAATCTGGCGCGGGCCGAGCTGCTGGGCGACGGGCGGGTGCTGATCGCCGGAGGCAATCAAACGCCGCCGGATGCGGAAATCTACGATCCCCACCTGGGCACCTTCACCAGCGCCGGCAACTTCAATACCTCACGCGATCAGTTCGCGGCCACGCTCCTGGCCGATGGCAGCGTGCTGGCGGCGGGCGGCTATGCGCCCACCAGCACGGGCGGCTATGCGCCCGCCAGCACGGGCGCCTATGCGCCCGCCAGCACGGGCGCCTATGCGCCCACCAGCAATGGTTCGGCGCTGGCCAGCGCCGAAGTCTTCGCGGCGGGCACCGCCACGCCCGATTTTTCGATCGCCGCCGACAACACCATCCTCACCGACAGCACCGCGGCCAGCGTCAGCTTCAAGATCACCGCGGCGGCGGCCAACGGCTTCAGCGGCGCCATTGCGCTGAGCTGCGCCGGCGCCGGATCGGCCACCTGCGCCTTCGCTCCGGCGAGCATCACTTCCGGCCAGACCAGCACGCTGACGGTCAGCGGCCTCGACCTGAGCCAGGGCGGGGTGCTCGATTTTCAGGTGGTGGGAACCAGCGGGGCGTTGCAGCACAACCTGGCGCTGCGCATTGCGCTGGAGCCGCCGGTGCCGCAACTGGCTCCGGCAACGCTGAGCTTTGGCGATGAGACGGTGGGCCAGACCAGCGCCACGCAGAAGATCACCCTGGCCAACAGCGGCGAGGGCACGCTGCACATCAGCCGGATCTCGACCCAGGGTGATTTCGCCCAGACCAACGACTGCCCCGCGACCCTGGCCGGCGGCGCGCCGGGGTGCACCATCACCGTCAGCTTCAAACCCACCGCCGCCGGCGCCCGCAGCGGCGCGCTGCAGATCACCGACGATGCCCCCTTTTCGCCGCAATCGGTGGCGCTCACCGGCATCGGCAAGGCCGCGCCCACGCCCGCCGCCACGCTGGCGCCCGGACAGCTCGACTTTGGGCAACAAACGGTGGGAGCCTCGAGCAGCGCGCAGACGATCACGCTGACCAACTCCGGCACGGCCGATATGACGGTGCAGAAAGTGGCCGCTACGGGCGACTTCAGCGCCACCAGCAGGTGTCCGGCTACGCTCTCCGCCGGCGCCAACTGTACGGTCGGCATTGTCTTCACCCCCACTGCCGCCGGTTCCCGTACCGGACAACTCCAGGTCAGCGATGGTGCCCCCGGCAGTCCGCCAACGGCGGCGCTGAGCGGCAGCGGGGTCGCCGCCGCCGATCCCAACGCGGTGCTGACGCCGTCGAGCCTGAGCTTTCCCGACCAGGCGGTGAATTCCACCAGCGCCGCGCAGGTGGTCACGCTCACCAACGGCGGTCCCGCCGCTCTGACCATCGCCGGCGTCGCGGTGAGCGGCGACTTTGCCGCGACCAACAACTGCGGCCAAAGCCTGGCGGCGGGCGGCAACTGCGCCATCAGCGTGACCTTCACCCCCACCGCCACGGGCGCGCGCACCGGACAGCTCGCCGTCACCGACAACGGCAACGGCAGCCCGCAGACGGTGACCCTCTCCGGCAACGGCACCGCCGCCCCCGGCCCCACCGGCGGCACGCTCACCCTCGCACCCGCCGCCGGCGGCTCGGCGACTGCCACCGTGGCGCCCGGAAGCACCGCCGAATACAACCTCGCGGTGCAGTCCACCTCGGGCGCCACCGGCAACGTCAACCTCACCTGCTCTGGTGCTCCCGCCGGCGCGGCCTGCACCGTCACCCCCGCCGCCATCACCCTGGGCGCGAGCTTGGTTCCCTTCACGGTGAAGGTCACCACCACCGCTCCCGCCAATGGCTGGGTCCCCGTCCTGCCCGGCGGCAGCGACTGGCCATGGCTGCTGCTCGCCGCCCTGGCGCTGGTACTCGCCGCCATTCCCCGGCGCCGTCGCGCGCTGGCGCCGGTGGCTTTGGCCTGCTTGCTCACCGCCTGTGGCGGCGGCGCAATGACCCAGACTCAAGGCACCACGGTGACTCCCACGCCTGCCGGCAGCTATCAGCTCACCATCACCGCCACACCAACCGCCACCAACACCCCGGCCGCCACCGAACAGCTCACCCTCATCGTCCAGTAATGTTTTGCTGCACACTAAATCGGCCCCAGGCGGGCGACACCTACGGCTTGCAGGTGACCTACAGTGACGGGACCTCCGAGACGC
>DATBPS010000040.1:0-7599 GCA_036561225.1 Terriglobales bacterium | reverse complement strand
AACTCGGGCAGCATGTCGGGATAGGCCTTGACCACCATCCAGATCGAGCCGCTGACCACCACCCAGAGCAGCACCGTCAACAGGATGGAAAACAGCAGCGTGCGGCCGCGCTTCAGCCCCGCCAGGCCCTCGGCCAGCATCTCGAGAAAGTGGCTGTAACGGCGACGGATCTCCAGCGGATGCTTCTGCTGGCGGCGCTTCAACCAGGCCAGCCAGCCCGGAGCGTGCAAGTGGAACAGATAGAGCAGCACCACCAGGCCGACAATCGCCGCGCTCAGAATAAAGCCGGCGCGCTGCAGCGCCGCCTGATACCCGCCGCTGCGGGTCAGTTCCTTGACCGCCGGATCGAGGCCCAGGTCCAAGCCGACCAGCAGAACCACGCCCGCCATATCGAACACCCGTTCCAGCAGCCAGACCGCCAACTGCGGGGTGATGGTGCTGCCGTGCTTGCGGGCAATGTAGTAGGGGCGCACCAGCTCGCCGGCGCGGCCCAAAAAAGCCGTGCTGGTGAAGCCCACAATCGTGCCTTTGAGGATGGGGGAGAACCTGCCGTTGGGCGACATCAGCACCTGCCAGCGCCAAGTGCGGATGACATAGCTGGCGAGGATCAGCACTACAGAACCGACGATGAACCAGCCGCGGGCCTGCTGGGTGGCCGTCCAGACGTGCTCCCAGCTAAATTGCCTCCACTCCGGGCTATGATGGAACTGCCACGCCAGCAGCACCACGACGGCGACGAGTAAAAGGCTGAGGAGTATACGTTTACGGACCATTTGGGTGGGAAAGCGAATGCTACTAAGCCAGTATAAAGGCTGTGGTGGGGCGGCTGTGGCAGGGGCCGGAGGAAACTGAACTGAAGCCCGGTAGTTTGCGTTTATGGAGGTGTGAGCGCTGCTAGCCTTTGGTCGAACCCGAGCCGATACGCTGCATTTGCGATGGCCGCGCCCCTGCGCCTCGCCAGCCCCAGGCCGCTGGCACGGACGTCGGCAATGGCATCGGTGGGGATTCACGTGCAAGACGGCGAGCTGGTAGAGCGCTGCCTGGCCGGCGACGGCACGGCCTGGGAGGACGTGGTACGGCTGCACTCGCGCCGCGTCTACAATCTTTGCTTCCGTTTCACCGGCCGCGCCACCGACGCCGAAGATCTGGCGCAGGACGTCTTCGTCCGCCTGTTTCGCAACCTGGGCAGTTACCGCGCCGAGGCCGGGTCGCTGGCCACCTGGCTGACCACGCTCACCCGCAACCTGCTGATTGACCACTATCGCCGCGCCAAGCCGGATCGCATGACGGACGCGCTGGAAACGGAAAATGACCGGGGCGAGCGGGTGGAGTTGCCGCTCGAGGCGCAGGGGCGTACGGCGGAGCAGCAGGTCTGGGGAAGGGAAGTGCAGGAGCAGGTGCAGCGGGCCCTGCTGAAGTTGTCACCGGAGTTGCGCGAAGCGGTTATTTTGCGCGATCTGCAGGATTTGGATTATAAAGAGATTGCCGCGGTGATGCGCATACCCGAGGGGACGGTGAAGAGCCGCATCAACCGTGGACGAATCGAGCTGGCGCGCCTGTTGCGGCCCAGCCTGGGAGCGGCGGGGAGTCCATCATGAGCGAGACCCTGCAACATCGAGCCTGGACCTGCGCTCAGTTCGAGGAGCAACTGAGCGAGTACCGCGAGGGCACGCTGGCGGCGGACGCGGCGGCGGCGGCGCGGGCGCATCTGCACGGCTGCGACGCCTGCCAGGGGCTGCTGGCGGCGGTGTCGGCCACGCAGGAGGAGTTGGGCCGTTTGCCGGAGCTTGATCCGCCGGCGCGGCTGTTGTACCGCATTCAGGCGCAGACGCTGGCGCCGGGCGGGCATCGCGGGGGCACGGTAGGGGCGGGATCGGGATGGCAACGCGCCTGGCGGTCGGTGTGGTCGCCGCGGTTTGCCCTGGGGTTCGCCATGTCGGTGTTTGCGGTGGCGCTGCTGCTCAACGCCGCCCAGGTGAATCTGGGGGCGGTGATGCGCCAGGGCGGGCTGAGCCAGCTCAGCCCGGTGAGCCTGTCGAACGCCCTCAGCCGCCGCTTCGACCGCGCCTGGGCGCGCGGGGTGGCGTACTACCACGACCTGCGCGTGGTCTATGAGATCGAGGCCGCCATCCACCAGATGCGGCAGTCGTCGGAACCGGCGGCGACCTCTCCGGCCGGCGGCAATCATTCCCAGCGCCGCCAGGGCGCGAGCCAGCCGCCCGAACTGGCGGCGCAACTGCAAATACCCATGGGGTTCTGGAGCGAGCGATGAACTGTTACCTGCATCCCGACCGGGAAGCTTCCGCCTATTGCCGCAGCTGCGGCCGTCCGCTGTGCGCCGAAGACCAGCGCGAAGTGTACGGGGTGGTCTATTGCCAGGATTGCCTGGCGCGCCCGCTGGGCATCACCGCGCAGCCGGCGCCCGGCGCCCAGGCCGGGCCCGCCTATGCCGCCGCGCCCGCGCCGTCGCCCGCCCTGGGCCCGCACCACCCCACGCCCGGAATCGCGCTGCTGCTGGGCTTCATCCCCGGTGTGGGCGCCATCTACAACGGCCAGTACATGAAGGCGTTTCTGCAGGTGGTGATCTTCGCCTTCCTGATCTCCATGGCCAACACCGGCAGCGACTTTACCGCCCCGTTCTTCGGTCTCGGCATTGCCATTTTTTACTTCTACATGGTGATTGACTCCTACCGCACCGCCAAGAGCCTGGAAGCGGGCGTGCCGATCAAGGATTTCCTCAACCTGGGCGGCAGCAGCCCCAACCTGAACGTGCCCACCGCGGCCATCGTGCTGATCGTCATCGGCGGCATCTTCCTGTTGCGCAGCATGGGGTTCTTCTACTACGACGTGTCGAAGTTCTTCTGGCCGGTGATTCTGATCGCCATCGGCATCTACCTGCTGCTGCGTCAGCAGGGAACACGAGCCCAGTAGGCCGCGTATTCTGAACATGGCCGCCGCCTGCCAATGCGCCGCTTGCCGTTTCCGCCGGGTCGCGGGCCCGCTGGTGCTGATCGCCATCGGCGGTCTGCTGCTGGCTCACATGTCCAACGCCGGCTTTCGCGGGGCGGACATGGTGGCGGGGTTTCTGGTCTTCATCGGGGTGCTGGGCGTGATTGCGCGCCTGCTGCCGCGGCCCGCCGATCATCCGCTGGCCGCCAGCATCTTCTTCCCGGTGCTGGCGATCGCCGTGGGCGGCCTGATCCTGGCCCGCCATGCCCTGCCGGCGCTGCCGCTGGGGGTGTGGATCGCCAACTACTGGCCGGTGCTGCTCATTCTCTGGGGCCTGATCCGGCTGCTGGAGCACTTTGCCCGGCCGGCGCGCACCCGCGCCGGGTTGTCGGGCGGCGAGATTTTTCTGGTGGTCGTGATCGTGGTCTGCGGGCTGGGTTTTAGCGGCGCTTACCACTTCCAGCATTCACGCATGGCGACCTACTGGGGCGTCAACCTGGACAACTGGAACCCGTTTCTCGACAGCTACGACTTCTCCGCCTCCACCCGCGCCACGCTGCCGCCCGGAGCCGGGGGAGAAGTGATCGTGCGCGGCTATCGCGGCGATGTCACCGTGGTGGCGGGCGCGGCGGGCGAAATGGCGGCTTCGGTCAATGACCGGGTGCACGCCGAGAGTCAGGGCGCGGCCCAGAATCTGTTTCAGAACGCGCAGCCGCTGATCCGCCAGGAAGGCGGGCAGTGGATCGTCATGCCGGCGGGCGACAACTCCGGCCACGCCCTCAGCGCCGACCTGCGGATCAGCCTTCCCGCCACCCTGCCGCTGACGGTCCAGATCCAGTCCGGCGACATTACCGTGCCGCAGTGGCAGGCGGGTCTCGACCTGCACACCGTGCATGGCGCGGTGACCGCCGCCGGGGCGGGGGGCAACGTGCAGGTGGCGGTGGCCCACGGCTCCGTGCATCTCGATCAGGTGCGCGGCAATGTGATCATCAGCGGCGGCGGCGATGACATTGCGATCAGCAACGTCACCGGCCAGACCCGCCTGGACGGCGAGTATGTCGGCAGTCTGCGCTTCCGCAACCTGGCCGGCGGCCTGTCGTTCCACAGCAACCGCACTTCGCTCCATGTGGCCGCTCTGCCCGGCTCGCTCACGTATGACCTGGGTGAAATCACCCTGGACGGCGCCAGCCAGGTCCAACTGCAGACGCGCAACGTGGCGGTGGATATCCGCGGCTTCCGCGGCCCGCTGCAGGTGGATAACCGCAACGAGAGCGTGCGCGTAGCCACGGATGCGCCGCTCACCGCGCCCATCCGCATCAGCAACCGCAACGCCGACATCCGCCTGACCCTGGCGTCCGGCAGCCGCTTCCAACTGGCCGCCTCGGCCGACAACGGCGACGTGGTCAACGGCTTCGGCGACCTGGCCCACTCCCCCGGCGCCCCCGAAGTCTCTCTCCGCACCACCAGCGGCACCATCTCCGTCCGCCCCGCGGACGCGACGGACACCCCGCACCCGTAGCTCGCTGACCCCTGCCCCCTAAATCCTGACCCCTAAATCCTGATTGCTGTCTTCAGGTCTTCGCCCCCATCTTTTCCCGCGCCTGCTCGATGATGACGTAGAGCACCGGGATAAAGACGAGGTTGAGGAAGGTGGACAGCAGCATGCCGCCGAACACCGTCGTGCCGACGGAGTGTCGTCCGCCCGATCCGGCCCCGGTGGCCACCACCAGCGGCAACACGCCCAGGATGAAAGCGAACGAGGTCATCAGAATGGGCCGCAGCCGGATACGCGCGGCTTCGAGCGCCGCCTCCACCAGCGGCTGTCCGCGATGGCGCAACTGTTCAGCAAACTCGACGATCAGGATGGCGTTCTTCGCCGCCAGACCGATGAGCATCACCAGCCCGATCTGGCAGTAGACGTCGTTCTGCAGGCCGCGCAGCCACTGCGCCCCCAGGCCGCCCAGCACCGCCACCGGCACTCCGAGCAGCACGATGAAGGGCAGCACCCAGCTTTCGTACTGCGCCGAAAGGGTGAGGAAGACCACCAGCAGGCCGAGGCCGAAGAACAGCACCGCTTTGCCGGCCGATTCGATCTCTTCCAGCGATATGCCCGTCCAGGCAAAGCTGAAGCCGCGCGGCAGAGCTTTGTCCGCCACCTGCTCCATGGCGGTGATGGCCTGGCCGCTGGAGAAGCCGGGGCTGGCCGAGCCGTCAATTTCGGCCGAACGGAAAACGTTGTAGTGCGGGATCACCTGGGCGCTGGTGGTCTCGGTGATGGTTACCAGGCTGGAGAGCGGCACCATCTGCCCGCCGTTGCTGCGCACGTAGTACTGCTTGATGGCACTGGGGTTGTTGCGGAACTGCGACTCCGCCTGCACATAGACGCGGTAGGTGCGGTGGTTGAAATCAAAATTGTTGACGTAGACGCCGCCCATGAAGCCTTCCAGCGTGTCGCTGATCTGGCTGAAGGGGATGCCCAGCGACTTGGCCTTGTCGCGGTCAATGGCCACGATGAACTGCGGGTCGTTGGCGGTGAAGCTGCTGAACAAGCCGGTCAGTTCCGGCCGCTGGTTGCCGGCCGCCACCAGCTTCTGGGTGGCCTGGAACAGCTCCTGGGAGGTGTGGTTGCCCTGATCGAGCACCTCGAACTGGAAACCGCCGAAGGTGCTCACGCCCTGAATCGGAGGCGGGGCAAAGGGCACGACCAGCGCGCCGGGAATCATGAAAAGCTGGCCGCGCATCCGGTTCACCACGGCTTGCACGTCGTGGGTCGGTCCCTGGCGCAAGGGATCGCTGAACGATTTGAGACTGACGAAGATCATGCCCTGGTTGGCGGCGGCGCCACTGAAGCTGAAGCCGCTGACCGCGAACATGCCCTGCACTTCCGGCTGCCGGGCCAGCAGACTTTCGGCCTGGCGGGCCACGCCGGCGGTGTAATCGAGGGATGCGCCCGGCGGCGCTTGCACCAGCAGGAAGAAGTAGCCCAGATCCTCATCGGGGAGGAAGGAGCGCGGCACGCGCTGGTATATCCAGTAGGTCAGGCCCAGCGCCCCGAGGAAGAACAGCGCCACCACCCAGCGCCAGCGGATCAACCCCGCCAGCCAGCGGCGGTAGCCGTGGGTGAAGGCGGTGATGGCCCAGTTGATGGCCTTCCATACCCCGCGCTTGCCCGGGTGCGCGTGACCCAGCAGCAACGCCGACAACGCCGGGGTAAGAGTGACGGAGTTGAACACCGAAATCGCCACCGAGAAGGCGATGGTCAGGCCGAACTGGCGGAACAGAATGCCGGTGGTGCCGGGAAACAGCGACACCGGCACAAACACCGCGATCAGCGCCAGCCCGGTGGCCACCACCGCGCCGGTGACCTCGGTCATGGCGACGGAGGTGGCGCGATGCGGTTCGGTGACGCCTTCGGATAAATGGCGTTCGACGTTCTCGATCACCACGATGGCGTCATCCACCACCAGGCCGGTGGCCAGAATGATGCCGAACAGGGTCAGCATGTTGATGCTGAACCCCAGCAGGCTGACGAAGGCGAAGGCGCCGATCAGCGACACCGGAATGGTGATGGCCGGAATGATGGTAGTGCGCCAGTCCTGGAGGAAGATGAACATCACCAGGATGACCAGCGCGATGGCTTCGAACAGCGTCATCAGCACGTCGCGGATGCCCTCGCTGACGGCGGTGGTGGTGTTGAAGGCGATGGCGTACTTCAGCCCCGGCGGAAAGTTTTTTGACAGCGTGGCCAGTTCGGCCTCGGCCAGCTTGTCCACCTGCAGCGCATTGGCCCCGGGCAACTGGCTCACCGCCACCCCGATCGCCTGCTGGCCGTTGTAATCAATGTTGGTGCCGTAATCCTGCGCGCCCAGTTCGGCGTGGCCGACGTCGCTGACCTTGATCAAGGTCCCATTGGCCTCGGTCTTGAGCACAATGTTGTCGAACTCCTGGGGTGAGGTCAGCCGCCCCAGGCTGCGCACGCTGATCTGGTAGCTTTGGCCGGCCGGAGCGGGCGGCTGGCCCACCGAGCCGGCGCCGATGGCCACGTTCTGCTCTCGCAGCGCGCTGAGCACATCGCTGGCGGTGAGCTGGCGGGCGGCCATCTTGGCCGGGTCCAGCCAGATGCGCATGGCGTACAGCCGCGCCCCGAACACGGTGGCGTCGGCCACCCCCGGGACGCGCTTGATCGCGTCCACCACGTTGGTATCCAGATAGTTGCTGATGAACAGGCTGTCGTAGGCGTGGTTTTCGGCATAGAAGCCGGCCACGAACACGAACCCGCCGGCGCCCGGCGCCTTGGCGATGGTGATGCCCTGCTGGGTGACGGAGGCCGGCAGCAGCCCCAGCACGCTGTTCACCCGGTTCTGCACATCCACCTGGGCGAGATCGAGGCTCTGCCCCACCTGGAAGGTCACGGTGATCGAGCTCAGCCCATTGTTGGTGCTGCTGCTCGACAGGTAGCGCAGCCCTTCCACTCCGTTGATCGCCCGCTCCAGCGGCACGGTCACGGCCGCTTCCACTTCCTCGGCGTTGGCGCCCTGGTAGGCGGCGGTTACCTGAATCGAGGGTGGGGCGAGGGTCGGGTACTCGGACACCGGCAGGCTGGGAATGGCGATCGCGCCGGCCAGCACGATGAGCATGGCCAGCACGCTG
>DATBPS010000039.1:0-3738 GCA_036561225.1 Terriglobales bacterium | reverse complement strand
CCAGCCCGGGGCCATGTACTACGCCCAGATCACCGCCGACGCCAAAGACCCCAACCGCGTCTTCGAGCTCGACACCACCATCTCCGTCTCCGACGACGGCGGCGCCACCTTCCACGAGCTGGGCGAGCCCAACAAACACGTCGATAACCACGTCATCTGGATTGATCCCGCCGACCCCGATCACTACCTCGTCGGCTGCGACGGCGGCCTCTACGAGAGCTGGGACCGCGCCGCCTCGTGGGAATGGAAGACCAATCTCCCGCTCGGCCAGTTTGTGGATGTGGCGGTGGACTACGCCGAACCCTTCTACAACATCTACGGCGGCACCCAGGACAACAACGACGAGGGCGGCCCCTCGCGCACCTACTCCGGCAATGGCCTGACCAGCGCCGACTGGCGCATCACCCACGGCGGCGACGGCTTCCACAACGCCGTGGATCCCACCGACCCTGACATCGTCTACTCCGAATCCCAGGGCGGCAGCATCAGCCGCGTCAACCTGCGCACCCACGAAGACATCTCCATCCAGCCGCAGCCGGCGGCGGGCGAAGACAGCTTCCGCTGGGGATGGGACGCCCCCTTCTTCATCAGCCCCTTCGATCACAACCGCCTCTATATGGCGGCCAACAAGGTCTTCCGCAGCGACGACCGCGGCAACACATGGAAAGAGGTCAGTGGCGACCTCACCCGCGCGCTCGACCGCGACGCGCTGCCGGTGATGGGCCGCATCTGGGGCCCCGACGCGGTGGCCAAGAACAGCTCCACCGCCCAGTTCGGCAAGATGCAGGACATCGCCGAGTCGCCCAAACAGGAAGGCCTCCTCTGGGCGGGCACCGATGACGGCCTGGTGCAGGTGACCCTCGACGGCGGCGCGCACTGGACCCGCTACGACAAATTCCCCGGCGTGCCCGACGGCACTCTCGTCAGCCGCATCCTCCCATCGCGCTTCGACGCCCACACCGTCTACGTGGCGTTTGAAAACCACAAGAACGACGACTTCAAGCCCTACCTGCTCAAGTCCACCGACGCCGGCAAAACCTGGACCTCGATCGCCGCCAACCTCCCCGCCAACGGCCCCGTCCTCGCCCTCGCCCAGGACGATGTGGACTCCAACCTGCTCTTCGTCGGCACCGAGTTCGGCCTTTACGTCTCCAACAACGGCGGCGCCGGTTGGATTCAAATGCGCGACCTGCCCACCATCGCCGTGCGTGATCTCCAGATCCAGCGCCGCGAGCACGACCTGGTGATCGGCACCTTCGGCCGCGGCATTTACGTCCTCGACGACTACACCCCGCTCCGCCATCTGGCCGCCGCCACCATCACCGGCCCCGGCCAAGTGCTGCCCATGCGTCCGGCGCTCGAGTACCTGCAGTACGAGCAGTACGGAGCGCCCGGCAAGGCCGACAACGGCGCCGCCTTCTTCACCGCCGGCAACCTCGGCCCGGTGGCGCTGATCAACTACTGGCTGGGCGCGGTGCCGCGCACCGATCGCCAGCAGATGCAGGAGCGCGAGCGCGCCGCCGACCGCAGCGGCGCCGACTTCAAGCCCTACCCCACCCCGGACGAGCTGACGGCCATGAACGCCCAGCAGCCGCCCGCCTACAGCGTCGTCATCTCCGATACCAACGGCAAGCCGGTGCGCGTGCTGGCGGTTCCGGCGCGTGCCGGCCTCGGCCGCATTAGTTGGGATCTGCGCACCCTGGCCACGCCCGAGCGTCGCGCCGGCCGCGGCTTCGGCGGCGGGGGCGGCGCCGCAGATCTAGGCGGAGGCCGCGGAGGCCGCGGCGGCGCGGGTACGCCGCAAGCGCCCCCCGAAGGCGGAGGTACGCCCGGAGGCCTGGTCCTGCCCGGCCGCTATCAAATTGCGCTCTACCAGCACTGGCAGGACAAATGGACAGAGCTCGGCCGCCCGCAGACGCTGATCGTCGCCGCCGACCCCCACTCCACCCCGCCGCTCACCGCGCTCACCGCCCACGCCGACTTCATGCAGAGGCTGGAGAAGCTGCAGAACCAGCTCAGCGCCGTGCAGGCCTACGCCAATCAAATCTCAGCCGACCTGACCACGCTCCGCTCGACCGCCGCCGCCTACCCGGACCAGCACCAGCCGCTGATTGACCACACCGACGCGGCCGAGAAGCAGTTCGCCCCCATCGCCGACGCCCTGCGCGGCGGCTTTGGATTCGGCGGCGGCCGCACCGGCCCGCCTTCGCTCTCCTCCCGTCTCGGCAACGCCGCCGGCGCCGAGAGCCGCTCCCTCTCCGCCCCCACCCAAACCAGCCTTGACGACGTCCAGATCGCCACCACCGAACTCGCCAAGTGGCTCCCCCAACTGCAGAAGTTCGGCTCGACCGATCTCCCCGCCCTGGAGCGCGAGTTCACCGCCGCCGGCGCCCCCATCCCCGCCACCCTCCCCGCCTGGCCCCCCGCCGCCGGCTCCCCCCCGCCGCCGCTCAAGGTCACACCGCACCCCCGGTAAGGACGTGCGTGGTAAGGTAAGGAATATGGAGCAAACTTTTCAGGCCGCCGCCCGGGTAACCAGCAAGGGCCAGGTCACGCTCCCGCTGGCACTGCGCCGACAACTGGGTATCCGCACGGGGGATCGCGTTCTGTTCGAAGGCGGTGAAGAGGGCGTGCGCCTGCGGGTTGAGCGCGAGGGCAGCCCCTTCGAGCGTTATCAGGGAATTGGCAATCCCGGGATCCCCTCTGGTCGCCGCCAAGCCATCGCCTGGGTGCGTCGCCTCCGTCGGCCGTGACCGCGCTCGACACCAACATCCTGGTGGCCCTGTGGGACCGCAACCCGTCCGTACACGTCCCGGTGCGTCAGGCCCTGGACAACGAGTTGGAGTTTGGCGGCCTCGTGATATGCGCCCCCGTGTACGCAGAGCTTAGGGCGGGGCCGGGCCGCACGGATACATTTCTCGAAGAGTTCCTCGTCGCTACTGGTATTGAGGCGGACTGGGACTTTCCCGCCTTGCTTTGGCGCGCCGCAGGCGCCGCCTTTCAGCGTCACGCCGCCGCACGGTCGAGCGCCGCCCGCCCCCGCCGCATCCTGGCGGATTTCCTCATCGGAGCCCATGCCGAGCACCGGTGTGGACGATTGCTGACGCTTGACGCCAAGCTCTTCGAAAAGTCGTTTCCCCGATTGAGCGTCATTACTGCGTGAACCCGGCCATCTGGCGATCCACGGGACGATTCGTCCCTTTTGCTATCCTGAACCGACCCCATGCCGCTCTCGCCCAAGACCATCCCCGCCCGCGACCGCCTGATCGTCGCCCTCGACGTTGAAGACACCGACCGAGCGCGCCGCCTGGTGGACGAGCTCGGCGACGCCGTGTCCTTCTATAAAATCGGCCTTGGGCTGGCCTTCGATCGCGGCTTCTGGGCGCTCTTCGACCACTGCGCCGCCCGCGGCAAGCGCACCTTCGCCGACGTCAAGTTCTTCGATGTGCCGGAGACCGTCAAGTCCGCCGTGCGCACCGTGGTGCGCAGCGGCGCCGCCTTTGCCACCGTCCACGCCCAGGAGGCCATGATCGCCGCCGCCGTCGAGGGCCGGGCCGCCGCCGGCGGCTCCTCCGACACGCTCAAGATCCTCGCCGTCACCGTGCTCACCAGCCTCGATCAGGGCGACGTCAGCGCCCTCGGCTTCGGCGTCAACGTCGAAGATCTGGTTCTCTCCCGCGCCCAGCGCGTGCTCGCCTGCGGCGCCGACGGCCTCATCTCCAGCGGCCTCGAGCTCCC
>DATBPS010000038.1:0-28326 GCA_036561225.1 Terriglobales bacterium | reverse complement strand
GTGCGAGGAGATCTTCTCGACGCTCATGGGCGACGAGGTCGCGCCGCGCCGGGAGTTCATCGAGAAGCACGCGCTCGATGTGCGGAACCTGGACATCTGAGGGCTAAGGTCAGGGGTTAGGATTCAGGGGTTAGGGTCAGCGCGGCACTCAGCGCGGCGGGACATCGGGCTTAGTTTCCGGTTGCCAGGCAATTCCCGCAGCCTTTGTTATTGCGGTAGTGCCGAACCAGGAGAAGGACTGCGACCACGCCCACGGTGCCGGCAATGGCGGCATAAATCCACGACCGCGTGCGGCGGCTGGGGCCATCGTAGGGGCGCGGGGCTGCGGGAGTGTTGACCGTCGCCTTTTTCAGAGCTTCTTTGGGCTGGGGCGCTGGCACCGTACCGGCGGCGGCGGCAGCAGCGGCGGTTGGAGATGAAGCGGCAGCAGGTTGAGGGGCTTGAGCCATTGCCGTGGTGGCCTGGCAGAGCAGAGAAGCCAGACCCAGCGCCATAGCGGCGCGGAGAGCCCGGCGATAGTGGTTTTTCATTTGGATTCTCCCATCAGTTATGCCCGGTGACGAAGTTGGTTTGGGTGATCGTGGGCTGGCGACCGCAATCGCTAACTGGACAGAGCCCGCGGCAGCAGATCGGCAACCCCGGCCTCTTCCGCATGCTCCCGAAGGTAGGAGCGATCCAATGAGGCGCCCTGGGTGACAACGATTCCGACCACGTCCCGCCACTGGCGGTCTGACACCTCGCCACCCTGGCGAAACCACGCCAGTTTCTGCAGGAGAATGTCTTCCGGGGTGTAGAAGTAGAGGCATCGGCTCGGGTCGGCACAAACCTCAATACTGCGGCGGCGGTCCATCTGCGTGCGCGCCAGCGGGGAGCGGGATGGGAACACATCCACCTTAAGGCCGGTGGGCTCATGGATGAGATTGAAGCTCAGCCCCAAACGCAGGTCCGAGCGGGCCTGGTCGAGATCGAAGTAGAACTCCGGGTTCAGCCTGCCGGCGAAGCGGGCCAAAGATGCGTCGGAGAGCTCTACAACCATGTCGATGCCCAGGGTTGAGCGGGGCTCGCCCGCAAAGGAGCTGGCCAGGGATCCGCCGATCAGGTAACGCATGTCGCAGGCTTCCCAAGCGTCGGCGACCAAGGCGGCGACACGCAGGACATCGGTCACGGTGTGCGGTCCGGCAGGTGAGCGGCTTCGGGATAGGCCGCGCAGGCCAGTTTGGAACCGAGGGTCAGCAGCATCAGACGCAAAAAGCACTCGCGCTCGCCGGCACCCGGATAGCGCTGGCGAATGCCGGCCCGAGCCAAGTCCAGTACGGTTTGTCGCAGTTCGCCCACCATTTCCAGCTTCTGTGCCGGGCTCATGCGGCGCCAGACGGCGATCTGGCGCAGCTCGGCCTGCGGGTGGGAATCGGCCGCCAGCCTGCCGCCTGCTTTCATGGCGAAATTATACCCTTGGGGCGGCCATGCCCGGATACCGGCCATGCCTCTGGGTGCGGGAGTGGTCGCGGTGGTTCCAGCGACGCCCGTTGCCAGCCGTCCCCACTGGATATAAACTTCGCGACAGGAGGGGCGAGATGTCCACCTGGGGAAAGGAGCTGGGAGCGGCGGCGCGGCGGCTGCGGCGGGCGCCGGGGTTTACGGCTGCGGCGGTGGCGACGCTGGCGCTGGGGCTGGGCGTGAACCTGGCGATCTTCTCGGGGCTGTATGCGGCGCTGTGGCAGCCGCTGCCGTATCCGCAGCCGGGGGAGCTGGTGCGCTTCTCCGGCGTCATGGGTCCCTATCCAGACGTGCAGATCCTGCCCTATCTTGCGCAGGCACTGACGGCGCCGGCGAGCGGGACCATGAGCGCGGTGGGACTGTTCGGAAAACGGCAGACGGTGATTACCGGGCTGGGGCCGGCGCAGCAGGTGGACGAACTGGTGGCGTCACCGGAGCTTTTCGCCGCGCTGGGTCTGGCGCCGGAGCGCGGGCGGAGCTTGGCGGCGGCGGATGCGCGGCCCGGGGCGTTGCCGGTGGTGATGGTGAGCGACGCGTTCTGGCGCACGCAGTTGCACGCAGCCGCGCTGACCGGGTTGACGCTGAACCTGGATGGCGTGCCGCACGCGGTGGCCGGGGTGCTGCCGCCGGGCTTTTTTGCCTTTGACTCGGATTATGGCGAGGTGCTGGCTCCGCTCGATGCCGGGAACGAATCGGCGGTGGCGCTCTGGGCGGTGGGGCGGCTGCGGCCGGGCGTGGGGATGGGGGCGGCGCGCGCGGAGGCAAGCGCGCGGGTGGCGCGGGTGAGGAAGCCGGCGGGGCTGCCGGCGGAGGGTCTGGAGGTGTTGGCGCTGGGCGGTTGGCTGCATGGCCGGTTGGGCGGGGTGCCCTGGTATCTGCTGGGAGCGGCGGGGCTGATCCTGCTGCTGGCGTGTGTGAACACGGCCAGCCTGCTGTTGGCACGCCTCGGCGGACGACGGCGGGAGTTCGCCATTCGGCAAGCGCTGGGGGCCAGCCGCGGGCGGCTGCTGGGGCAGGTGATGAGCGAGGCGCTGCTGCTGGCGTTGGGCGGGGGCCTGGCGGCATGGGCGCTGGCGTGGGCGCTGCTGCGCGGGCTGGCGACGAGGCAGCCTCCTCCGCCCTCGTGGCTGTCGAGTTCGGGCTTCGCGTCGCCGGTGCGGGTGGGGTTTGTGATCCTGGCCAGCCTCCTGGCCGGACTGGCGTGCAGCCTGGCGCCGGCGTGGCGGGCCTCGCGGCAGCGGCAACCGTTGGTGGAGATGGCGCCGCGGCGGCTGCGGGGCGCGGTGATCGCCTTCGAGACCGGGCTGGCGCTAATGCTGGTCGTATCCGCGGGGCTGTTGATCCGCACGGTGGCGCGGCTGCAAGCGGTGCCGCTGGGCTTTGAGGCGGCGGGCGTGCTCACCGCCGACTTCATCCTGCCGCCGGCGAGGTACAAGGCCGGCGCGGCCAGACAGCAGTTTTTCTCGCACTTGCTGGAGAGGGTGCAGACGATGCCGGGCGTGACCAGCGCCGGGCTGGCCTCACCGCTGCCGTACGACGGCGAGTCCATGGCCCGCGCCACGGTGAGCGGCGAGAGGAAAGAGGTCATGATCAGCAGCATCTCGCCGGAATTTTTGCGCACCCTGGGTGTGCGTATAACCGCGGGCCGGGGATTGGAGGGGTCCGACCGGGCCGGCGCGGCGCGAGTGGCTTTGGTGAACCAGGCGCTGGCGCAGGCCTGGTGGCCGGGAGAGGATCCACTGGGGCGCCAGTTCGCCATGTCCTTCAAGGGTCAACCCGGTCCCTGGAGGGTGGTGGGCGTGGTCAACGATTTTCATTGGTTCGACCGCGACGAGGCGATAGGGCCAGCCGCGTTTTTCCCCCAGGCGCAGCTTCCGTCTTTGGACAATGCGGGTCTGATGCTGCGCGCCCGCGGCGATGCCGGGGCAGCGGGCGTGGCGCTGAGGCGCGTGGCGATGGGGCTCGATGCCGATGTCGTGGTCGAGGCGCAACCCATGACCCGAGTAATAGGAAGCGATATCCGCCAACGGTTCTATCTCGAACTGCTGGCGCTGGCGGCGGGGCTGGCGCTGCTGCTGGCGGCGGTGGGGGTGTATGGCACGGTGAGCGACTGGGCGGGCGGGCGGCGGCAGGAGATGGGCGTGCGCATGGCGCTGGGCGCCCGGCCGGCACAGGTGGAGCGGCATGTGCTCGCACGGACGCTGCGCTGGGCCGTGGCGGGCGCGGTGCTGGGAGCTGGCGCCGCGGTGGCCGCGGGACGGGCGCTCAGCAGCCTGCTGTTCGAGGTGAAGCCGGGCGATCCGGTGAGCATCGCCGCGGCGACGGCGCTGTTGCTGGCGGTCGCGGCGGCAGCGGCGTGGTGGCCGGCACGGAGAGCGGGGCGGGTGGACCCGGTAACGGCGCTGCGGCATGAGTGAGGTGGGCATATAGCGCGCAGTTGTGCTGCCCCTACGTTGAGCATGTTATACTCACCGTGTGAGTACGAGGTTGCAGGTGCTCCTCTCGGAGCAGGAAATGGCGGAATTGCGCAAGCTGGCGCGGGCCCAAGGGCTGACGCTGGGTGAGTGGGTGCGGCGCGAACTGCGGGCGGCGCGGCAGCGGCAGTCCACCAAGGACCCGGAGATCAAGCTGGCCGCGATGGCTCGAGCCGCTGCCATGAACCTGCCGACGGCCGACATCGAGCAGATGATTGCGGAAAGCCAGAGCGGATATCCGGTTGATCTTCCTTGATGCCAACGTCCCCATGTATTTGGTGGGCGCGCCTCATGCCAACCGGCTGCTGGCGCGGGCGCTGCTCAACGAGCTGATCGCCGCGCGGCAGCGGCTGGTCACCGATGCGGAGGTGCTGCAGGAGATCGTGCACCGCTACTCCGCCCTGCGGCGCACGGAAGCATTGCCGGAAGCCCTGCAGGTCGCACGGGACCTGGTGGACACGATCTTTCCCATTGCCGAAGCCCAGGTGTTGCGGGCCGCCGAGATCGTGCGCGCGCCTCTGGGCTTGTCGGCCCGCGATGCCCTCCACGTGGCGGTTATGGAGCAGCACGGTATCCATCGCATTGTGACCTTTGACGCCGCTTTCGACCGCTGGCCGGGCATCGAGCGCCTGCCCACCGGGTCGGCATGAACGCGTACTTTCTGGCGGTGGTGTTCGCGGCCACGTGGATTCGCGCCACCTTCGGGTTTGGCGAGGCGCTGGTGGCGGTGCCGCTGCTGGCGCTGGTGATGCCGGTGGCCGTGGCGGCGCCGGTGGCGGTGCTGCTCTCGATCACCATCGCGGCGGTGGTGATGATCGAAGACTGGCGCGAGATCCACTGGCGCAGCGCCGGGTGGCTGGTGGCGCCGACGCTGGTGGGCATTCCGGCCGGGGTGTGGCTGCTGGCCGTCGGGCACGCGGCGCTGGTGAAGGCCGGGCTGGGGATGGTGATTGGCGGCTTTGCCGCCTATTTTCTGTTGGTGCGGCATCCGCCGCAGCTTGAGCGTGACAGCCGGGGCTGGCTGGTGGGCTGCGGCCTGGCGGCGGGGGTGCTGGGCGGGGCCTATGGGATGAACGGGCCCCCGCTGGTGCTATACGGATCGCTGCGGCGCTGGACGCCGCGCCAGTTCCGCGCCACGCTGCAGGCATATTTTCTGCCTGCGAGTGCGGCGGCGATGGCCGGGTATGCCGCGGCGGGGTTGTGGGTTCCGGCGGTGACGCACGATTATTTGTTGGGGCTGGCAGCGCTCGTGCCGGGCCTGCTGCTGGGCCGGGTGGCGCACCAGCGCATGCAGGGGGAACAATTCCTACGCCTGGTACACGGCGGGCTGGTGCTGGTGGGGTTGGCGCTCGTGGCGCAGGCGGCGCGCTGAAAATCTCTTGCGTATCGATGCCGTCGAGTCTTGCACCTTACGCGCCGGCAGCGGGTTCCGCGGTAGGAGGCAAGATGGCGAGAGTGAGCGACCGGGTGGGTCGATCCGTGTACGTCGCAGCGAAGTAGACTTCGGCTGTTTTGTGGCCGCCGAAGCCTGTGCAGTGCAGCCGCAGCCGAAAACAGGTGCTGTTCAGCTTCGACATGGCCTGCTCCACCTGCACGCTGTTTTGGCCGGAGATGAGATTGTGCATTTCCTTCGTGAAGTTCAGGGCTTCGGCCCGTTCCGGCTCGATCGCCATGTTAACTGGCCACAGCGCGCCCTGGCCGCCGGGCTCGAGAAATTCCAAGCCATTGATGAACACTGCGTGGGAGCTGAAGTTCCGGATTTCGAGCAGGAACGGCGGCAGAATGGGCAATATCCCCTTGGGAGTACCCTGCCGGAATTCGAGCTTTAGAGCTCGCTCTTCGTCCCACTGCCGAGCCATGAGGTCGGCCTGCCTTGAGATGGCGTCGGTTTGGCTGGCCATCTGCTGGGCTTCGGTGACCAGTGTGTCGGTCTGACGGCGGATCTGTCTGAGGGTGCTGAACGCGGCCCAGGCCGCGGCGCTGCCGACGAGGGCCAGGGCCCAGGTGCCGATGGCGGTCCAGGAGTCGGGCGAGAGCCGGGGCAGCAACATGGCGGCATTGTACCGGTTTGTCGCGGCAGTGGCTTGACTTTGGTTCGACGGCGGCAGGATCATCAACTCTCCGGGAATGGGAAGGGTCTTTAGGAGGGTTATGCCGCGCGGAAGGAAAAAGGCGGATGCGGGTGCCGCCAAGCCCATCGAACAGTACGAGCACATGGGCAAGCAGCGGCTCAACAACCCGCCCGCCGGGCTGGTCACGCCGGAGACCGACGCGCAGCAGCCGCGCAGGACTTACGCTTTTGACCCGCACCTGGACCCGCAGCTTTTGTGGGCGGGCAAGGCAGAGGGGACTTCGTTTTCAGTACCCACGGTCTCGCTGCATGTGCATGAGCGGGTGGACCCGCGGACTATCCTGGAGGCGGTGCGGCGGCCGCCGGAGGGGGGCGGGGAGGAGCAGCCGTCGCTGTTTGAGTCCAAGCCCGAAAACCCGCCGCTGCGGGAAGCGGTGGAGTTTTACCGGCACGCCCACGGTTGGTCGAATCGGCTGGTGGCGGGTGACTCGCTGCTGGTGATGAATTCCCTTTTGGAGAAGGAGGGGATGGCGGGGCAGGTGCAGATGGTCTATATGGACCCGCCCTACGGCATCCGCTACGGCTCCAACTTTCAGCCCTTCGTGAACAAGCGCGACGTCAAGGACAACAAGGACGAGGACCTGACGCAGGAGCCCGAGACGGTGCGCGCCTTCCGGGACACTTGGGAACTCGGCATTCACTCTTACCTCAGCTACCTGCGCGACCGGCTGCTGCTGGCGCGGGAACTGCTGGCCGATACGGGCAGCATCTTTGTGCAGATTTCGGATGAGAACCTGCACCATGTGCGCGAGGTGATGGACGAGGTGTTTGGGGCGGAGAACTTTGTTGCGGTGATCAACTTCAAGACCATGATGCCGCTCGAGTCCGGCGAGATCGAGTCCGTCTTTGATTATCTTTGTTGGTACTCGCGCTCTAAGGCGAGCTTGAAGTACCGGAATCTTTTCGAGCCGAAGAGGACAGGGGCTGGCACCGAGTTCCAGTTCGCAGACACTGCGGACGGCGGCTATCGCCGCCTAGAGCGCACGGAAATTGAAAGCTTTAGCCCCGGGGGGGGCAATCTGGTCGTCTTTAAGCGCTCCAATCTTTCGTCCTCCGGCTACACGCCGTCGTGCACGTTCCAGATTGAGTTCGAGGGCCGATCGTACGACCCGAGGGGCGGCAAGAGCTGGAGGACTACCAAAGCCGGTGTTGATAGGCTCAAGGCAGCGGGGAGGCTTTTCGTTCTTGGGAGCAAGCTCTACTTCAAGGTTTATATCCGCGACTTCGGCTACAGATCGCTGGTGAACTCTTGGCAGGACACGATCGAATTCGAGGCACGGGAATACGTAGTCCAGACGACGCCATCGGTCGTTCTTCGCTGCCTGTTGATGACCACCGACCCCGGCGACATAGTGCTGGACCCGACGTGCGGGTCGGGGACGACGGCGTATGTGGCGGAGCAGTGGGGGCGGCGGTGGATCACTTGCGACACCTCGCGGGTGGCGATTGCGCTGGCGAAGCAGCGGCTGATGACGGCGAGCTTCGACTACTACGAGCTGGCGAGGCCGGAAGAGGGCGTGGGCAGCGGTTTCCGCTACAAGACGGTACCGCATGTGACGCTGAAGTCCATCGCCAACAACCCGGAGATTAAGGAAGGCATGACGCGGGAGCAGATTGATGCCGCCATCGCCAAGTACGCCGAGGAAGAGACGCTGTACGACCAGCCCCATGTAGACCGGAAAAAAGTTCGAGTGACGGGGCCTTTCACGGTGGAGGCGGTGCCGGCGCCGGCGGTGCTGCCTTTGCATGAAATTCGGGAAGAGGGCGTGGCCGGCGAGACGGCGGCGGCCGATGCCTCGGTGGCGCGGGGCGGGGCGACGGTGCGATACAACGAGTGGCGCGACGAGCTGCTGAAGACGGGATTCCGCGGCAAGCAGGGCCAGAAGATTCAGTTCACGCGGGTGGAGGCGCTCCCCGCGCTGCGCTGGCTGCATGCCGATGCGGAGACGGCAGGAGAGAAGGCGCAGCGGGCGGTGATCTCGTTCGGGCCCGAGCACGGGCCGTTAGAGGCGCGGCAGGTGGAGCTGGCGATCGAGGAGGCGCGGCAACTGGTGCCGCGGCCGGAGCTGGTGGTATTCGCGGCGTTCCAGTTTGACCCAGAAGCGGCCAAGGATATCGCCGAGACGAAGTGGCCGGGGGTGCAACTGCTGGCGGCGCAGATGAACACCGACCTGCTCACCGGTGACCTGAAGAAGAAGCGCAGCAACAACGAGAGCTTCTGGCTGATCGGGCAACCGGACATCGCCGTGACGCGGTTGAAGGACGATGGGCGGTTCCAAGTGGAGGTGCTTGGTTTTGACTACTTCAACACCCGCACCGGGGCGATTGACTCGGGCGACACCTCGAAGATCGCCATGTGGATGCTGGACACCGATTACGACGGGCGCAGCGTGTACCCGCGGCAGGTGTTTTTTCCCATGGCGGGCGAGAAGGACGGCTGGGCACGGCTGGCGAGAAACCTGAAGGCGGAGCTGGACCCCGAACTAACCGAGGCCTACCGTGGCAGCCGCTCGCTGCCATTTGCGGCGGGAAAGCAAAAGCGGGTGGCGGTGAAGATTGTGGATGACCGCGGGATCGAGAGCCTGCGGGTGCTGGGGCTGGAATGAGGGCGGACGCGAGTGTCAGCCCGGCGGGAACCCGCACGATCCCGGAGCTGATCATCAACTCGCCCTACGCGGCTCCCGAGGAACACTGGAGCTATGACCGGGAGACCCGGCTGTTTCACCGCCTGCCGGGGCGGCGACCGGCGGGATTCGTGCGCGCCACGCCCCACGCTCAGGGTTTCGATGACCCGGGCGTGTTCGTCGAACTGCCGCTGGTGAACCAGATCCGGGGCCGGGTGGCGGAGTGGCGGGCGGCGGGCTATGCCGGGGTAAGCGGGACGACACGGCGGCTGCTGGAGCACTGGCGGGATCCTGAACAGCGGCCGAGCGACCGGCGGCTCTTCTTCTGCCAACTCGAAGCGATCGAGACGATGCTCTGGCTGGCGGAGGCACCGGCGGCGGCGCGGCAGGGGGTGAAGATACCTGGGGATGGCGGCGCGTTCGTGCGCCATTGCGCCAAAATGGCCACCGGCACGGGCAAAACGGCGGTGATGGCCATGCTCATTGCCTGGCAGGTTTGCAACAAGGTTGCCCAGCCGCAGGACGCGCGCTTCTCGAAGTACATATTTGTGGTGGCGCCGGGACTGACGGTAAAGAACCGGCTGCAGGTGCTGCTGCCGGCGGGGGAGCGGAATTTTTATCAGGAATTTGGGCTGGTGCCGGCGGGAATGCTCGATCAGCTGCGGCAGGCGCGCATTCTGATCGCCAACTGGCACGCGCTGATGCCGCTCGATCCCGCAGCCGGGCCCAAGGTGCGGAAGCTGGGGCCGGAGAGCGACGAGGCGTTCGTGAGGCGGGCACTGGGCGAGTTGGCGTCGGGGCGCAACATCGTGGTAATCAACGACGAGGCCCACCACGCCTGGCGGGTGGCGCCGAAATCGCAGATGAAGGGCGTGAGCAAGGAAGAGATCGAAGAGGCCACGCAGTGGGTGGGCGGGCTGGACCGTATTCACAAGCGGCGGGACATTCTGCGCTGCTATGACCTCACCGCAACGCCCTTCGCTCCGACTGGGCGGGCGAGCGGCGAGGAGACATTGTTTGGCTGGGTGGTGAGCGACTTCGGGCTGAGCGATGCGATCGAATCGGGGCTGGTGAAGACGCCGCGAGTGGTGGTGAGGGACGATGGCCGGACGGCGGCGACATTCCGTTCGCGGCTGTACCACCTGTATGGCGACCCGGAGGTCAAGGATGACGTGAACCGGAAGGCGGAGCCGCATGAGCCGCTGCCACGGCTGTTGGTTAACGCCTATGACTTGCTGGGCAAAGACTGGTTGGAGACGCGGAAGCTGTGGCGAAAGGCGAAACTGAAGACACCGCCGGTGATGATCACCGTGGCCAACCGCACCGAGACGGCCGCGCGCATCCAGTACGCCTTCGCGCACGGCAAGATCCACATTGAGGAGCTGTGCGATGTGCAGCGCATCCTGCACATTGATTCACGCGTGCTGGCAAAGGCGGAGGCGCGGGAGGAGGCGGGACAGGCGGAGATGTTCGGCGAGGGGGAGTCGGAGGGCGACGAACGCGAGCCC
This sequence comes from Terriglobales bacterium, assembly GCA_036561225.1. Lineage (GTDB taxonomy): Bacteria > Acidobacteriota > Terriglobia > Terriglobales > SCQP01 > SCQP01. Next base: position 18,092 of record DATBPS010000038.1, on the reverse strand, counting down.
GCCAGATTGTCGAAGAAGGACCAGGCCGAGTTGCTGCGGCGCACGGTGGACACGATCGGTCGCAAGGGGGAGCCGGGCGAGCAGATCCAGAACGTGATCTCGGTGGGGATGCTGTCGGAGGGTTGGGACGCACGGACGGTGACGCACATTTTTGGGCTGCGGGCCTTCTCCTCGCAACTGCTGTGCGAGCAGGTGGTGGGGCGGGGGCTGCGGCGCACCGAGTACGACGTGGACCCGGGGAGCGGGCGCTTCCGGCCAGAGTACGTGAACATTTTTGGCGTGCCCTTCACCTTCCTGCCGCACGAGGGCGGTGACGACGTGATTCCACCGCCGCCGGAGCCGAAGACGCGGGTGGAGGCACTGGCCGAACGGCAGGCCTTGGCGATTACCTGGCCTAATGTTGTCCGCGTGGACCATGAGCTGACGCGGCGGCTGGTGCTGGATATGGCCAAGGTGAAGCCGTTGTACCTGGACGCGGCCGCCACGGCAACGCGGGCGGAATTGGCGCCGATTCTGGAGGGGAAGGCCTTCGCCCAGCTCAGCCGGATTGACCTCGAGGACCTGGCACGGCGCTTCCGGACCCAGAAAATCATCTTCGAGGCAGCGGCTGACCTTTATGCGCAGATGCAGGGCGCCTGGAAGGGCGGGCGGGAGTGGCTGTTGGGGCAGTTGGTGGCGCTGGTGGAGCAGTTCATGGCCAGCGACAAGATCCGCATTGAGCCGGCGCTGTTCGAGCGGGATCCGCTGCGGCGACGGTTGCTGCTGACGTTCCATATGACCGAATTAGTGCAGCACATCGCCGACGCCGTGAGATGCGAGAACAGCGAGCGGTTGCGGCTGGAGTTCGACCGCGAGAGGCCGATCCATTCCACCGCCGACATGCCGACCTGGTACACGTCGCGACCCTGCCATACGACCGAGCGTTCGCAGATCAGTGTGTGCGTATTCGACAGCGGCTGGGAGGCGACCGAGGCGTTTCTGCTGGAGATGGATGAGCGGGTGGAGGCGTGGGCGAAGAACGACCACCTGGGTTTTGAAGTTCTGTACCACTTCGCCGGCGTGACCAGGAAGTACCGGCCGGATTTTCTCATCCGGCTGCGGAGCGGCGCGATGCTGGTGCTGGAGGTGAAGGGGCAGGAGACGCCCGAGGCACGGGCGAAACGGGCAGCGTTGGAGGAGTGGGTGCGGGCGGTGAACGCCGACGGCCGCTGGGGCCGTTGGGCGGCAGCGGTGTCACGCCACCCGAAGGATTTGGAAGGCCTGCTGGCAGGCGGGTGCGACTGATTGTGTTCTCAGTCCGGGGGCCGCCGGAAGGTTACGGCTGCCTGCGCCAGCCCTCTAGCGATCTCCTGACGCGCGGACTTCTCGGCTTCGCCCATCGGCCAGCCGACGATTGTGGCGTGGCGAGTGAACCCAATGTCGTCGCGAAAGGCGCGAAGATGGGCGCTGCCAACCGCCTGAACAAGCAGATCCGCCCTGCCGGTGACTTTTACACGGTCCGGCGGACTAAGTGTCTCGGCACCGAGCCGCCAGATCTCCGGCGCAGCCAGGTCAGTAATATGCGCGGCTGAACGCTCTCCCGACCGGTCCGGCATGAGCCGGGCAAAATGGACGCGGCCGTTGGCCCTGATGTCGTGGCTGTGGTGAAGGAAACATGTGATTGTTTCGTCAGCCCCCAACTCGAACGCAGACCCGGGTTCAATCACGCTGTAGTTCGGCCAGGACGGATGCGATGGTCGGAGGCACAGAGCCGACAAAGTAGGTGCTTCCGCGTTGGCGCTCCAATCCGTTTCCGGCTGAGTAGCTGATCCGGCCGTTGGCGGAGATGCTGGCCACCAACCAGCGGTTTTGGCCGAAATCCCACTCGAAAGCAGGTTCGCCCTCCTCATCCACGGATATGTCGGGATGCGGTGCTAGAGGCAGCAGCGAGGCCAGGAACGCCCGGGCTTGCCGATAGGCTTGCGGATGGATGGCGCCGGGACCTTCAACTCCGTGCTCCTCACGGACGGACTCGAGGTCATGGAGCGCCGCGCCCAGGCTGGCCGACATGGCCCAGTCGGTGAGCTGCCGGTTTAGCTCCTTCGCGATGGTCGCTGCGCCTGCACTGCTTCCTGTTGTCTGGGCGGAGAAGTGCCAAGCCGAAGATGGGCGTAAGGTGCGGGCAGGTAGCATAGGGTCAGCGATACCTCTCGATCGTCGGTGGCGTCACGCTAGCGAAAAAAATGTCGTTCTTAAGATCGTGCAGCGGCACGAAGCTGTCGGCAGAGAGGCTGGCCGCCGGCCAGGTGCCCTCGCGAAAAACATCGATGTCCACCAACAGTAGCAGGCGATCGCGTGGCGCGGCAGGTGCAGTCGCCTGGGTGAGAGCGGCACTACACGACCGCCGCGTATCTTGCAAAAGCAGCCGCGTGATGAAGCCGGTCGGTATCAAGGGCACCGGTGCAACCGGTGGAGTGGTCAGATAGTCGGCCAGGTCAGCCGCCGGCAAATCGAGTCCGTTAATGTAGCGCACCGCGTAGCGGGAAACCTCCTGGGGCTCGGCCTTGGCCATGTACTGCGTCCACAATGCAAACGCCGTCGGGAACATTTCGTCCCAACTGGTGTAGGGAGCCAGTCGGCTGTAGGCGAAATTGTCGAGGCTGAGCCGAACTACTGTGCGGCCGTCCGCGGATTTGAGGAGCAAGCCGTAGTCGCGCCCCTGCTGCGCGGTCTGCAGCACCTGTTCCGCGGGGTTCACAACCACTTCCGCTTGGCGAATCAGCGATTCGCCGGGGAAGCGGTCGCGAAGGGAGGCGGCAAGCTCACGGATTTCCTCAAAGCCCGCGTCCGGCCGCGGACGCGTCCGAATTTCGAGCACAGCCTCTTCAATCGGCGCCTTGCTCAGATGAGGGTAGGGAGCGGTCATCCCAAGCTAATTGAAGTATAGCTTCAGTCGCGGTTCGCCATAGAGGCCAGACCGTCCATTGCGACCGGGGAGAGGGGCGGGCGGGGCGGGGGCGGGGGCCAGGCGAAGAGGGATTCGCAGGCAGCGGAGCAGATACGGCCCTGGCAGGGGCCCATGCCGCAGCGGGTGTGAAGTTTGGCGTCGCGCCAGTTGCGGTGGGAGGCGAGGCGGGCGTGGGTGACGTCTTCGCAGCGGCAGACGAGGGTGTCCGGGCGGGCGAGGGAGCGCAGTTCGGGACGCAAGGCGCAGAGGGTATCGAGGCGGCGGGCGAAGCCGCGGTATGCCTCACGGCGGGAGGCGAGTGCACAGGCAGAGCCTGTCTTTGCCGGGGGCTCCGCCCCCGACGCCTCCCGCTGGCCGGCTCCCCTCGGCCGCGTCAGGATCGGCCGATTTATGCGGTCGCAGGCGGCGAGGCCGGCGAGGGTGCCTTCGACCTCCGCGAGCTCGACGCCGCCGATGCCAGTGGGTTCACCGGCGCAGTAGACATCGGGTACCGTGGTCTGCTGGCGGTCGTTGACGACCACAAAGCCGTCCTGGGTGGCACAGCCCAGCAGTTGCGCCAGTTCAATGTTAGGAACGAGATGAAAGCCACAGGCGAGGTAGTCGCAGGCGAGAGTGCGGGGACGGCGGCCAGCACGCTGGATCGTCACGGCGCCGGGGGCGGCGGCGACCGGCCAGGCATTCATCCATAGCGGGACGCCACGCAGGGCGGCGGCCAGCGCGATGCCCTGGCGGACTTTGGCGAAGGGTAGGCGCGCCAGAAATTGCAACTGCGCCGCCCACGATGTTTGGTCGCAAAGGGCGACGATGACCGCGCCGTGTTGGCGGAGCCAGGCGGCGACGGCGATGAGCAGCGGTCCGGTGCCGGCCACCACAATGCGCTTGCCGGCGATGGGGAGGCCGCCTTTGGCCATGGCCTGCAGGCCGCCTGCGCCCATGACGTGGGGGAGCGTCCATCCGGGAAAGGGCAGAAAGCGTTCGCGAGCGCCGGTGGCCAGGATGAGTTTGTCGTAGCGGAGATCGCACCCGCCTTCGGGGGTGGTGGCGCGCAGGACGCCGGGAGCGGGGGCGTCCACAATGCGGGTCTGGGATAACCACTCGACGCCGGGAGCCACGGGTGGATTGGCGCCGCGCCAGATCTGGCCGCCGGGGGCGGGGTTGTCGTCCACCAGGGTGACGGCCAAGCCGGACGCGGCGGCGGACGCGGCCGCCGCGAGACCGGCGGGGCCGGCGCCGACGATGAGGATGGAACAGTCGCGCGACCTGGCGGTGGTCGGCGAGGGGGCGGGGGAGGCGGGCACGGCGGTGGCGATGTCCATGCCCTCGGCAACCGCGATCTGGCAGCTGCGCTGGTGGGGGCGGCCGTTGATGGTGACGCGGCACTCGAAGCAGATGCCCATGCCGCAGAGCGGGCCGCGGGGTTCGCCGGTAACGGAAGTGCGGGTGGGTTGGCCGCAGGCGGCGACGGCGGCGGCGACGGTTGAGCCGGGGGCGGCGTCGAGCGGGAGGCCGTTAATGGTGATGCGCATGACCAGCGACTCCCTCGAAGCGGGCGGGCAGATAGGGCGCGACCGGCAGCCCGGTGGGCGCACCGGCAAGGTGATGGGCGATCAGCTCGGCGGTGCCGAGCGCGGTGGTGATGCCCAGGCCTTCGTGGCCGGTGGCCAGCCAGACGGAGGCGTCACCGGGCCAGGGGCCGATGAGGGGCAGGCTGTCGGGGGTGGCGGCGCGGAAGCCTGTCCAGGTGCGGATGGCCAGCAGGTCGTCGAGCGCCGGCATGAAGGCGGCGCAGCGGCGCAACATACGGGCGAGGATGGCGTGATCCACGGCGGCGTCGCGGGCGTCGAATTGGCGGGAGGAGCCGAAGAGAAGCTGTCCGGTGGCGCGTGGCTGGACGTTGAAGGCGACCGAGTCGCCGCCGTCCTGGGAGTGGGCGCTTTTGATGTAGCCGAGCTCGACCAGCTCGTGGCGCACCAGGCCGGGATAGCGGTCGGTGATGACCAGGTGTCCTTTGCGCGGACGAATGGGCAGGCCGGGGGTCAACCGCGCGGCGTCGGCGCCACAGGCGTTGATGATGGCCGGGGCGCGGAGCACCGCGCCGTCGGCGCATTCGACCCGGCCGCCGCCGATGGCGCGCACGGCGGCGTGGCGAACCCGGGCGCCGCTGCGCTCCAGCAGCCAGGCGGCGGCCACCGGCGAGTAGCAGATGGCGTCGCCGGGGACGCGGACGCCGCCCGCGAGACCGGGGCGGAGGTGAGGTTCGTGGCGCGCCAGGGCGGGGCCGTCGAGCATTTCTGTGACCACGCCGCGATCGGCGCAGTAGCGGTGTTTGGCTTCCGCGGCCTCCATCTCTTCCCCGTCGGCGGCCACCCAGATGGTGCCGCAGCGGGTGTATTCGGCGGCGGCGGGGAGCGCCGGAGCGAGCGCGTGCCACAACCCCAGCGAGCGATGGGTGAGCGCAAACTGGGCCTCGCTGTCGTCCATCACGGTGAGGTGGCCCATGCCGGCGGCGGTGGCGCCGCCGCCGATCACCGCGGCTTCGCAGACGATCACCCGCAGACCGGCGCGGGCGCAGGCGTCGGCGCAGGCCGCGCCGACGATGCCGGCCCCGACAACGATCACATCCGCGTCGCTGTCGCTCATGGGCGGATGCCGTCGCGGAAGGGATCGGCGGGATCGCGCCACAGCTCGGCCTGGGCCGTCACCCAGGCGCGGCCGGTGATCGAGGGGATGACCTGACCGTTGACGACCTCCACCCTGCCCTCGAAGACGGTATCGAGGATGCTCGCCTGCCGCCAGACTTCGCCCGGCGCCAGCTTGCCGTCGGCGTAGAGACAGGCGAGCTTGGCGCTGGTGCCGGTGCCGCACGGGGAGCGGTCGTAGGCGCGGCCGGGACACAAGACGAAGTTCTTGCTGTCGGCGCCGGCGCCCGGGGCGGCGGCGCCATAAAGCTCGATGTGATCTATCTCCGCGCCCTGCGCGCCGGTAATGCCGCCGGCGGTGAGCGCCTGACGGATGGCCCAGGTGTAGGCGGTGAGCTCCTCGACCTGGCTGAGCTGCAGCTCGAAGGCGTGGGCGTGGGCGGTGACCAGGAAGAACCAGTTCCCTCCCCAAGCGACATCGCCGGTCACCGCGCCGTAGCCGGGGACATCGAGTTGGACGCCGGCGGCGTGACGGTAGCTGGCCACGTTGGTGACGGTGACGCGACCGTCGGCGTGCAGCACCGTCCGGACTTCCCCTACCGGGGTTTCGACGCGGTGGGGGCCGGGCTGGATTCTGCCCAGATGAGCGAGGGAGGCGATCAGGCCAATGGTGCCGTGGCCGCACATCCCCAGGTAGCCGACATTATTAAAGAAGATGACGCCGGCGGCACACGCCGGGTCCTGGGGCGCGCACAACAGCGCGCCGACGATGACATCGGAGCCGCGCGGCTCGTTGACCACCGCGGACCGAAAGGCATCGTGGTCACGGCGGAAGCGTTGCAAGCGCTGCTCGAGTGAGCCGGAACCGAGGTCGGGACCGCCGGCCAAAACCAGACGGGTGGGTTCGCCGCCGGTGTGGGAATCGAGGATGGAGATGGGAGCGGGGGCGGCCATTTTTTTAAGCCTAAAGCGATGCGTTCAGGCGGGGACTAGTATATTGTATAAACCCTCAGGGGAAGCAAAGGACGACCTATGGAATGGAAGGGCGTTTTACCGGCCATCACCACGAGCTTTGACGAGCAGCTGGGGGTGGATCACAAGTTCCTGGCGGCACATGCGCAACGGCTGGTGACGGCAGGCTGCCGCGGGGTGGTGGCGCTGGGTTCGCTGGGCGAGGCCGCGACCCTGAAGCATGAGGAAAAGCTGGCGGTGCTGCGCACGCTGGTGCAGGCGGTGGAGGGGAAGGTGCCGGTAGTGGCGGGCATCCCCGGGCTGAGCACCGAGGAGGCGGTGGAGCTGGCGCGGCAGGCGGAGGGAGTGGGGTGCCGCGGGCTGATGGTGTTGCCGCCGTATGTGTACCAGGGTGACTGGCGGGAGATGAAGGCGCACGTGGGGGCCATCCTCAAAGCCACCAAGCTGTCGTGCATGCTTTACAACAACCCGGTGGCGTACGGGACGGATTTTCTGCCCAGCCAGATTGCCGAGTTGCGGCAGGAGCACGGCAATCTGGAGGCGGTGAAGGAGTCGAGTACCGACGCGCGGCGGGTGACGGCGATACGCGCGGTGTGCGGCGACGGCCTGCAGGTGTTGGTGGGCGTGGACGACTGCGTCCTGGAAGGCGTGGCCATGGGCGCGGTGGGATGGATCGCGGGCGTGACCAATGCCCTGCCGGAAGATACGGTGGCGATGTACGACGGAGCGGCGGGAGGCAATGGCGGCGGGGCGCGGGCTCTGCAACTGTATCGCTGGCTGCTGCCGCTGCTGCGCATGGACACGGTGCCGAAGTTCGTACAGTTGATCAAGCTGATCCAGCAGGAGGCGAGTTTGGGGAATGAGCGGGTGCGGCCGCCGCGGATGCCGCTGACGGGGGCGGAACGGGAGGCGGCGCTGGGGACCATCCGCTCGGTGCTGAAAGGCCGGCCGTAGATGGCGGCACGCCTGGAGACGCGCTCGCGGGTGGGCCACGGCGCCGGGGAAGGCGGCGCGCGCTTTCGTGCGCACAATCCGGCGACGGGGGCGGCGCTGGAGCCGGAGTTCCTTGCCGCCACCGCCGACGACCTGGAACGGGCGGCGGCGCTGGCGGCCCAGGCGGCGCCCGAGTATGGCCGGCGCACGGGACCGGAGAAGAGCGCGTTCTTGCGGGCCATCGCGGGCGAGCTGGAAGCGCGCCAGGCGGAGATCGTGGAGCGGGCGGGGCTGGAGACGGCGCTGCCGGCGGCGCGGCTGGAGGGTGAACTGGGGCGCACGGCCAACCAACTGCGGCTGTTCGCGGCGCTGGTGGCGGAGGGGTCGTGGGTGGATGCGCGGCTCGATGCGGCGATCGCGGACCGGCCCGGGGTGGGGAGGAAGCCGGCCATTCGCAGCCTGTTACGGCCGCTGGGACCGGTGGCGGTGTTCGGGGCGAGCAATTTTCCCCTGGCCTTCTCGGTGGCGGGTGGGGATACGGCCTCGGCGCTGGCGGCGGGGAACCCGGTGATCGTCAAGGCGCATCCGGCGCATCCGGGGACCAGCGCGCTGGCGGGGGCGGCGATTGTAGCGGCGGCGCAGCAAACCCACCAGCCGGAGGGGGTGTTCTCGTTGCTGTTTGATGATGGCATCGCCATCGGGGCGGCGCTGGTGGAGCACCCGGCGATATGCGCGGTGGGGTTTACCGGATCGCTGGGCGGCGGCCGGCGGCTGATGGACCTGGCGGCGGCGCGGCCGCGGCCGATTCCGGTGTATGCCGAGATGGGGAGCGTGAATCCGGTGTTCATTCTGCCGGAGGCGCTGGCGGAGCGGGGGGCGCAGATCGCCGCCGGGTTGACGCAGTCGGTGACGCTGGGAGCGGGACAGTTCTGCACCAAGCCGGGCCTGGTGCTGGTGGAGGAAGGCGCACACGGTGATGCCTTTTTGCGGGGGCTGGGGGAGCGCATGGGCGCGGCGCCCGCCTATACGCTGCTGACCGCCGGCATCGCCGCGGCGTTCCGGCGGGGTGCGGCGGCGCGGGCGCGGGCGGAAGGGGTGGCGACGCGGGCGCGGCCGGCCGGGGAGGAGCTCTCCGCCTGGCTGTTCGAGACCAGCGCGGCCCACCTGGCGGGGCATCCGGAGATGGCGGAGGAGCTGTTTGGTCCGGCGACGGTGGCGGTGCGGCACCGCAATGGCGGGGAGTTGCTGGCGGTGGCGCGGGCGCTCGAGGGACATCTGACCGCCACGGTGCACGGAACCGAGAACGATCTGCGGACGCACGCCGAACTGCTGGAGGTGCTGGCGGGGAAGGTGGGGAGGCTGGTGATCAACGGTTTTCCGACCGGGGTGGAAGTTACGCCGGCGATGGTGCACGGCGGGCCGTATCCGGCGGGATCGTTGCCGCAAAGCTCGGTGGGAACGCGGGCCATCGTGCGCTTCACGCGGCCGGTGTGCTACCAGGACGTGCCCGAGTTCGCCCTGCCGCCGGAGCTGCAGGAGAGCAACCCGCTGGGGATTTTACGTTTGCGGGACGGCGTGCCGAGCCGGAGTTAGCCGGGCCGGCGGCGCGTTTCCAGCAGTTGGCGCAGGGCCGCGCCGGCGCTGCGGATGTGCCGGTCGAGCAGGGCGCAGGCTTCGTCCACTTTGCCGGCGCGGCTGAGGTCGAGCAGTTGGCGGTGCTCGACGATGGCGCGTTCGCGGCCGGAGGTCAGGAAGAGATGCATGCGGGTGTAACGCTCGCCGTTGTTGTTGATGGTGCGCAGCACGGACTTGAACTGGGGCAGCACCGCACCGGCATAGAGGGCGGTGTGGAACTGGGCGTTGAGGCGTCCCCAGGCGCTGACTGTGTCGGAGTTCTGCAACTCGTGGGCGTAGCGCCCCTCAATCGCCGCCGCCGCGGCCAGGTCCTCGGCGGTGAGGCGGGGGATGGAGTGGCGCAACACCTCGCCCTCCAGCACGGCGCGAATCTGGAAGAGTTCCTCGATCTCGGCCGGCTCCAGCACCGAGACCACCGCGCCGCGGTTGGGGGTGATGCACAACAGGCCCTCGGCCAGCAGCTCGCGGAAAGCCTCGCGCACCGGGATGCGGCTGACCTGGAACTCGGCGGCGATGACGTCCTGGCGCAATTGCTCCCCCTCCTGCAACTCGCCTAGGATGATCTTGTCACGCAGCTTGTCGGCCACCGCGGATGCCAGGGACTGGCGAGGGATGGGTGAGTCGGCCATCTGGCACAGTGTAAAGGAAAAACACATGCAATCTATCAGCCATCCGCTTTCAGCCTTCCGCCGTGCTGGGTATACGGCGAGGGGGGCCGTTCTCTTCCTGTTGATTGTGGGGGCGTGGGGGCAGGTGAATCCGCAGCTGTATTCGGGGCTGAAATGGCGGCTGGTGGGGCCGTGGCGAGGGGGCAAGGCCACGGCGGTCGAGGGGGTGGCGGGAAATGGCGCGGTCTTCTATATGGGGACCGACGGCAGCGGGGCTTGGAAGACCGATGACGCGGGTCGGACGTGGCACAACATCAGCGACGAATGGCGGCTGACGGGGATTGGGGCGGTGGGGGTCGCGGGCGACACGGTTTATGTGGGGGCCAATCGGGGAGAGAACGCGGGGGTGTATCGCTCGAGCGATGCCGGGGCGCATCTCGAGAAAGCGGGGCTGGAGGGGCAGGCGATCGCGGCGCTGTGGGTGGATCCGCATAACGCCCGGCTGGTGCTGGCCGCTTCAGAGAAAGGGGTTTCGCGATCTAGCGATGGGGGCGGACATTGGCAGACGGTGCTCAGTGGGACGACGGCCGGGGGCGCGGCGGTGGACATGGAGAGCGCGGCGGACGACAGCCGGATTCTCTATGCGGCGTTTCGGGCACCGTTTCGCGCGCGGGGCGCGGGCGCGGCCACGGCAGCCGCCGAGCCGCCGGTCTTCGTTTCGAGCGACGGCGGACAGCACTGGAAGGCGGCGGCGGATGCGGGGTTGCCGGCCACGGGACGGGGGCGGCCGGCGTTGGCGGTGGCCCCCGCGACGCACGGGAAGCGCGTCTACGCGTATCTCGCCCAGGGGGTCTACCGCTCCGATGACAGCGGCGCGCATTGGCGGCTGGCCAGCGACGACCCGCGGCTGGTGGGCGGGGGGCAGTTCTTTCATATCTATGTGGATCCGGCCGACGCGCGGGTTCTGTACCTGATGCAAACGGCGGTGTACCGCTCGACCGACGCCGGCGCCACCTGGACGCCGTTCACCGGCGCGCCCAGCGGGGATGACTTCAACGCCTTCTGGATGGACCCGACGCAGCCTCTGCACATGGGGCTGGCCGTGGATCAGGGAACCGAGATCAGCCTCAACGGCGGGCGGACGTGGAGCACCTGGTACAACCAGCCGACCGGGGAGCTGTACAACGTCTCGACCGACCACCGCTTCCCCTTCTTCATGTACTCGTCGCAGCAGGACAGCGGGACCCTCGCCGTGCCCATCTTCGGCAATGACGGCCAGATCACCTACCGCGACTGGACCACCACCAACGGCTTTGAGAGCGCACGCATCGCACCGGATCCGCTGCACCCGGGGGTGGTGTTTACCACCGCCTGGTTCGGCGGCCTGCTGCGCACCGACTTGGCGAGCGGCCGGTCCGTGCACGTGTTTGAGAAACGAGCCGGCGACCGCGAGGCCGGGTCGCCGCCGCTGCTGTTTCTTCCTGACGATCCCCATACCTTGCTGATGGGGCTGCAGTATGTTCTGGCCACCAGCGACGAAGGGCAGCACTGGCATGCGGTCAGTCCGGACCTCACCGGCGGACGCGGCGGGGCGATTACCGCGCTGGCGGCTGGGCACGGGACGATCTGGGTGGGGACCTCGGATGGCAAGGTGCAGCTCACAACCGACAAGGGTAGTACATGGAAGCTGGTGACCCCTCCCGGGCTGGCCGGGCGGATCGCGGACATTGAGCCCAGCCCGGGCGCGGGGGGCGCCAGTTATGTGGTGGTGGGCGGGCGGAGAGGCTTCGGGGCGGGAGTGAAGCCGCTGATCTACCGATCAACCGACAATGGTAGTACATGGCGCCTGGCGGTCAGCGGCCTGCCCGCCGGCAGCGTGGCGGCGGTGAGAGAAGACTCTGAAAACACGCAGCTTGTGTTCGCGGCCCTGGACAGCGGGGTGTGGGTGTCGTTTGATGGAGCGGAGCATTGGCAGTCGCTGGAGCTGAACCTGCCTCAGGCGGCGGCGACCGATTTGCAGATCGAGCAGAACCACCTGGTGGCTTCGACCTACGGACGCGGGCTGTGGTCGCTGGACGACATCGGTTCGCTACGACAAATGACGGATTTAGGTCGGACGTCGGCACCGTACCTGTTCCAACCGACGCCTGCCATCCGGATGCAGTGGGACGATTACACGGACACCCCCATCAATCCCGATGAACCCCATTCGGCCAACCCGGCCGACGGAGCAATTTTGGACTACTACCTGCCGCGGACGGCGGGCGATGTGAAGCTTTCAATCTACGACAGTAGTAACACTCTCGTGAACAGCTACAGCAGCCGCGGGCCGAGCAAACCTCCCTACCTGGTCAATGTGGCTGAGTATTGGCTGGCTCCGCCGCCGGTGCTCTCGGACCAGGCGGGGCTGAATGAGTTTGTTTGGAACCTTCGGTATGCGGATCCGCCGCACGTTCTGTTCACCTACTTTGGGTTGCAGCGCAACTACTTTGAATACACGCTGGCCGATCATGCCATCCCGTTCTCGACACCCTGGCATGAGCCGCAAGGGCCGATGGTGCTGCCGGGCGAGTACCGGCTGGAGCTAACGGTGGATGGAAAGACGTTCAACCGGACGTTGACAGTGAAGCTGGACCCCAGGCTTGTCGGTGTAAGCCAAGCCGACCTCAGGACGCAGTTGGGCCTTGAGCAGGCGCTAGGGGGGCAACTGGAGGCGAGCACGCCCGTCTACGCTGCCATGCAGGCCGAGGTCGAGCACGCCGGGGCACAGAAGGCAGTGCTGGAGGGGATACAGCACCGGTTGGGGATGGTGAACATGAACCAGGCGCGGATGCTTTCAGGCTTGGAGCAGGCTGATGGTGCGCCGGGGAGTGAAGTGACCGAGGTGGTGAGGCAGCTTTGCGGAGAGATGGTGCAGGCGGTGCATGACTGGGATGCGGTTGCGGGGGTGAAGTCCATCACGGCACCGGCCTGTAGAGGCGATGAGGATATTTCCAGTAAGAAAGAAAAACAGTAGTCGTAGAGCGGAAGAAAGTGTGGAATGCGGGCTCAAGCGGTGGCAGCGCAAGGAGTTGGACGGGAAGGGGGGATGTGGACGCGGCGTGCACGCTGTGGAGCAATGGAGGTCAGTGGCGGGAAGCGGGTGAGACAGTGACAACCACTGACAGAGAATCCACAGAGGATGCACATGCTCGCCGGGCGGTGGTCATCGGCAGCGGACCCAACGGGTTGGCGGCGGCGATTGTGTGGGCGCAGGCGGGCGGCGCGGTCACGGTGTTCGAAGCCAACGAGGAGATCGGAGGAGGGGCGCGGACGGCGGCGCTGACCCTTCCCGGCTTCCTACACGATCTGTGCGCGGCGGTGTTTCCGCTGGCGGTTGCGACCGATTTCCTGCCCTCGCTGCCGCTGGAGCGGCATGGACTTAGCTGGATTCATCCGCCGCTGGCGCTGGCGCATCCGTTGGACGACGGCACGGCGGCGGTGCTGACCCGCTCGGGGGAGCGCACGGCGGAGGAGTTGGGCGAGGACGAGGGGAACTACCGCAACTTGATTGCGCCGGTGGTGAAAGACTGGGCGCCGATTACGGCGGCGTTCTTTGCTCCGCCGCACTGGCCGGGGCGGCCTCTGGGGGTGGCTCGGTTCGGGCTGCATGCCATGCAGCCGGCACGGCGGGTGGCGGAGAAGGCTTTCACCACGGTGGCCGGGCGGGCGCTGTTCGCGGGACTGGCGGCTCACGCCATGATTCCGCTGGAGGAGCAGGGCAGCGCGGCGGTCGGGATGGTTCTGGCGGCGGCGGCACATCGGGGAGGGTGGCCGCTGGCGCGGGGCGGGGCGGGGGCGATTACCCAGGCGATGGCGGCGCATTTGCGCGAGTTGGGAGGGGAGATCGTGACAGGCAGGCGGATCGGCGCCGCCGGCGAGCTGCCCGAGCACGAGGTAGCCTTCGCCGATGTGGGGGCCTCGGCGCTGGCCGGCATCTGGGGAGAGCGGCTGCCGCGCGGCTACCGGCGGAAGTTGGAGAATTTCCACCCCGGGCCCGGGGTGTTCAAACTCGATTGGGCGCTCAGCGGGCCGATACCGTGGACGGCGCACGCCTGCCGCGGAGCGGGGACGGTGCACCTGGGGGGAACGCTGGAAGAGATTGCGGCCTCGGAGGCGGCGTCATGCGCGGCCCGCGGGGCGCGAGCCTCCGAGCGGCCGTTTGTGCTGCTCAGCCAGGCGAGTTTGTTCGATCCCACCCGGGCGCCCGCCGGACAGCACACCGCCTGGGCGTACTGCCATGTGCCCAATGATTCGGGCGAGGACATGACCCAGCGCATCGAAAATCAAGTGGAACGGTTTGCGCCCGGGTTCCGGTCTTTGATTTTGGCCCGGAGCGCGCGCGGGCCGAAGGAGTTGGAGAGGGGCAATGCCAACCTGGCGGGCGGGGACATCGGCGGAGGGCGCAACTCGCTGCGCCAACTGGTGTTGCGGCCGGGGTGGGGTGGCTATCGTACGCCGCTGGCGGGGGTGTATTTGTGCTCGTCTTCGACGCCGCCGGGGGGCGGGGTGCATGGGTTATGCGGGGCGAATGCGGCAAGGTTGGCGCTGCACGAGGCCGCGCGTCGTTAGCGTGGCGATGTTTGCCGCAATGATGTCGCTGCTCTTGGCGGCGCAGGTGGCGGTTCCCTTCGAGATTCTGACCACGCATCTACCGGAGCCGCGCAAAGGGGAAGCTTACAAGGTCCAATTGCAGGCTTCCGGAGGCGAAGCGCCGTACACGTGGAAGCTTTTACAGGGGAGTCTGCCAGAGGGGCTGCGCATGGATGCCGGCGGGGTGATCGCAGGCCGGGCGGAGAGCAGCCATGGGTTCTCGCTGTTGGTCGAGGTGCGGGACGCGGAGCGTCCGCCACTGGTGGTGACGCGGCTGCTTCCCACCGCCGCCCAAGCGCCCGTCGCGTTGCGCTGGACGCAGGCGCCGAGCGCGGGGGCTTCGGGGGAGAACAGCGGCGGGCAGGTGAGCGGGGCGGTTCAGGCGGACTATAACGGCGATGATCCGGCGAAGCTGACGGTGTTTGCCGTGGCGGTCAATCAGGACGGCAAGGCGTTCTCGCTCCGCTACGACCAGCGGCCGGTGCATCACGGCGAGACGACCGGAGCGCTGGCCTTCGATGTGTTCCTGCCGCCCGGTCACTACCGTGTGCAGGTGGACGGGGTGGCGGAGGTGCGCCCGGGGGTTATCTACCGGGCGCGGCTGGCGCAGGCCGAACTCGACGTGCAGTGAAAACTAGACCGCTTCGACTTCAATGCGGTGGCGGGCGGGGTCGAGGACGGTGATGCGGAACTTGCGGACCTCGCCGCTCTTCAGGGTGACGCCCACCGGCTCGGGCTCGGCCGGGGCGGGGGTGTTGGACTTCCACACCGCGGCCAGCTTGGCGGCGAGGGTGCCCTCCTCGATGCGCCGCACCGGGGCGGCCGCCGAGGGGCAGGCGGCTTCGATGGCTTCGTCCAGCTGGACGCGGCCGGGGTAGGCCTTCACCACCCGTCCGCTCATCTCCTCACCTTCCTGGTGGGCGGCCATGAAGAGCTCCATGGGGGTGGGGATCAACTGCTTCATCCCCAGGCGGAGGCGGCGCTTGGCCACGTCAATCTCCAGCACCTGGGCCTTCACCACCTCGCCCAGCTTGAGCACCGTGTTGGGGTGCTCGATGCGCTCGGGGCTGATGTCGCCGATGTGGACCATTCCGTCCACGCCCTCGGTGATCTCGAGAAAAGCGCCGAACTGTTGCAGGTTGCGGACTTTGCCCTCGATCACCGTACCGGGCTTGAAACGGGTCTCGGCGTCGGCCCAGGGATCGCCCAGAGCCTGCTTGAGGCCGAGCGAGATGCGGCGGTCTTTCCTGTGCACACCGAGTACCACGGCCTCGACCGTCTCGCCCACCTTGACCGCGTCCTCGGGCTTTCGGATGCGGTGCGACCAGGACATCTCGCTGATGTGGATGAGGCCCTCGATGCCGGGCTCGAGTTCGACGAAAGCGCCGAAGTCGGCGGTGCGGGTGACGCGGCCGTGGATGCGCGCGCCGTCGGGATAGCGCTCGGGGACGCCCGCCCAGGGATCGGGGGTCAACTGCTTGAGTCCCACCGAGATGCGCCGCTTCTCGCGGTCGAGCTTGATGATCTTGACGGTCAGCTTCTGGTTGAGGGTGAGCAGATGGGCGGGGTCGCCGAGGCGCGTCCAGCTCATGTCGGAGACGTGCAGGAGAGCGTCCACGCCGCCCAGATCCAGGAATGCGCCATAGGTGGCCAGGCTGGCGACCGTGCCCTCGACCTCATCGCCGACCTGCATGTGTTCGAGCGCCTGCTGCTCGGCGGCCTTGTGCTCCTCTTCGATCAGGCTGCGGCGGTCGAGGATGAGGCGCTTTTCTTCCGGAGCGCGGGCGATGCGACAGCGGATCTCCTGGCCGACGAGCTTGTGCATGTCGTCGGGGTTGCGGACGCCGGACTTGGATTGGGGGATAAAGCCGCGCAGGCCGACATCCACCGTCAGTCCGCCCTTGACCACGCCTGTCACCTTGCCGCGGAGGATGCGTCCGGCCTCGAAAGCGGCTTGGGCCTGTTCCAGGTTGCGGGGGCGGTCGGGGGAGAAGGGGCTGAGCTTGAAGCTGCCCTCGGGGTCGCGGCCTTCAATGATGACTTCGATGGCTTCGCCGGGGTTGAGGTCGGTACCCGGGCCCTGGTCGCGCCACAACTGCAGCGGGAGTACGCCTTCCGCCTTGGCGCCGATGTCCACCAGGGCGACGTCTTCGCGCAGGTTCACCACATGCCCGGTGCGTTGCTCGCCAATGGCCGGCCCGGCGGCGTCGTTCTGGCTGTCGAACTGGGCCAGAAGCTGGGCGAAGGTGTTCTCCTGGGAGGCTTCGCCGGGGAGGGGGGAGCTGGAAAGGGGGGCGACGTGGTCAGACATGGCGGGGGTCCTGAAGGGAATAGGCGCTTTAGGGGTTCATTTTAACAGGGGTTAGGATTTAGGGGTTAGGGGTCGGGGGCTAGGGGTCAGGGGTTAGGGGTTAGGAGGTGGTCGGGGAGGGAGAGGGCGGCGCGGGTGGGGGCGGGGTCGTGGGTGCGGACGATGTGGGCGCCGGCGAGGACGGCGGCGGTGGCGGCGGCCAGGCTGGCGGGGAGGCGATCCTCGGGGGGTTGAGCGGGGGTGGTGCGCAGGAAGGACTTGCGGGAGAGGCCGACCAGGAGGGGGCGGGCGAAGCGGTGGAAGCGGTCAAGAGAGGCGAGGAGGGGGAAGTTTTCGTCGAGGTTCTTGCCGAACCCGAAGCCGGGG
Source organism: Terriglobales bacterium (assembly GCA_036561225.1). GTDB lineage: Bacteria > Acidobacteriota > Terriglobia > Terriglobales > SCQP01 > SCQP01. The sequence goes on along the minus strand of DATBPS010000038.1, from coordinate 1,049 downwards.
TCGAGGACGATGCGTTCGGGGGCGATGCCAACGGATAAGGCGTTGGCGAGGATGGCTTCGAGGCCCGCTTCGACGGTGGCGGCGGGATCGGGCAGCGGCGGCTGGCGGTGCATGGTGGCGAAGTCGCCGCGGTGGTGCATGAGGACCAGGCCGCCGTGGGCGTGGCCGTAGGCCTCAGGGGAGCCGGTGACGTCGTTAATGATGTCCGCGCCGGCGTCGAGGGCACGCAGGGCGGTCACGGGGTGGCGGGTGTCGGCCGAGAGCAGGGCGCGGGGGAAGTGGCGGCGCAGGGCGGCGAGGGCGGGGAGGAGACGGGCCTGTTCGTCTTCGGGGGAGAGCGGGTTCGCACCGGGGCGGGTGGACTCGGCGCCCAAATCGAGAATGTCGGCGCCGGCGGAGAGGGCGGATTCGGCGCGGGCGATGACCGCTGCGGGATCAAACGGAGTGCGGCTCGGGGCGTAAAAGGAATCGGGGGTGAGATTGAGGACGGCCATCACCCAGGTGCGGCGGCCCAGTTCGTAGGTGGTATCCCCGATGCGCCAGGCGCGGATGGGACGCTGATAGTGCACTGACCGCCATTATGCGGCGGAAACCGGGGCTGGGGCCGGAACGTCAAATGCATAATGATGAAGGTGAGGTCACACATGAAGCGGAAACTTGTGCCGGCGGCGCTGGCGATGGTGATGACGCTGGGGTTGTTGGCGGGCGTGGCCGCGGCGCAAAACAGCAGCGCGATCGATTCGGCGTATGCGGCCGGGTACAACGCCGGCTATCCGCTGGGGCAGCAGGACAAGACGGCGGGGGCGACGGCCAACCCGCGGAAGTTCTCTGTCTACCAGGACGGCATGCAGGGGTACGACAGCAGCTATGGCGCGCCGGAGACGTTCCGCAACCGTTTCCAGAGCGGTTTTTACGACGGTTATCAGGATGGCTATGCCAACCGCACCCGGGCGCTGCCCGAGGCGGTCGCGCCCGCGCCCGCGGCGCCCGTAGCCCCGAGCGCGCCGGAGGCTCCGGTGGCACCGGAGGCGGGATCGGCATCAACACCC
>DATBPS010000037.1:0-4893 GCA_036561225.1 Terriglobales bacterium | reverse complement strand
CGTGGCTGGGGCTCAAGGGCCACCTCTACTGGCTGGCGCGGAGGCCGTGGCGGTATCTGCGCACGCTGGGCGTGGTGCTGTGGGGCAATCGTGGGGATGCCAAGCTGTGGGCGGGGGCGCTGGGGTACTGGGGCAAGGCGGCGAACATAGCCGCCCGGATGCGGCGCGACGGGGTGACGCAGGTGCATGCCCACTATGCCACCCATCCGGCGCTGGTGGCCTACATCGTGCGGCGGCTGAGCGGCGTTCCCTACACCTTCACCGTGCATGCCCACGACATTTACTGCCATCGCGCCATGCTCGAGGCCAAAGTGCGAAGCGCGCGCGCGGTGGTCGCGATCAGCGAGTACAACCGGCGGCGGGTGGAAGGGCTGGTGCCCGAGCCCCGTCCGCGGGTGGAGGTGGTGCACTGCGGCATTGAATGGGCGCCGTATGCGGCGCTGGCCGCCGAGCGCTGGGCGAGCGCACCGGGCGCGGCTCCGGCGGCGGCGCCGTTGCGCATTCTGGCGGTGGGTTCGCTGCAGCCGTACAAGGGACACAGGGTACTGGTGGAGGCCTGCGCGCGGTTGCGGGACACGGGCATCGGGTTCGAGTGCCGGATTGTGGGGGGCGGGGAGTTGGCCGGGCGGTTGCGGCGCCAGACGCGGCGGTTGGGGCTGGAGGGGAGTGTGCAGTGGGCGGGGGCGGCGACCGAAGCCGGGGTGCTGGCGGCATTGGGCTGGGCGGAGGTGCTGGCGTTGCCGAGCGTGGTGATGGACAACGGCAAGATGGAGGGAATTCCGGTGGTGTTAATGGAGGCGATGGCGGCGGGGCTGCCGGTGGTGGCCAGCCGGCTCTCCGGCATCCCGGAGTTGGTCGAAGACGGGCGCAGCGGGGTGCTGGTGCCGGCCGGGGATGCGGCGGCGCTGGCGGCGGCGCTGGCGGAGATGCGCGATCGCAGGCGGCGGCGGGCGATGGGGCTGGCGGGCTGCAGCCGGGTGCATCAAGAGTTTGACCTCAGCCGCAGTGTCGGGAAGCTGATCACGCTGTGGACGCGCTCCGGTCAGCGGAGGGGCGAGGTGGCGGCATGAGCGGATCCGCCTGGGCGGCGTGGGCGTGGCGCGGCGACCTAGCGGTGTGGGCGGCGGCGTGGCTGACGCTGGGGCTGGTGTGGCTGGGGTACCCGGCGGTGCTGGCGGTGTGGGCGCGGTGGCGGCGGCGTGGAGGGCGGGGTTGGCATGACGACGTGCCCGCTGCCGCCTGGCCGTTCCTATCCATCATTGTGGCGGCGCACAACGAAGCGGAGCAGATCGGCGGGCGGATAGCGAACCTGCGGGGGCAGGATTATCCCGCCGGGCGGTTTGAAATTTTGGTCGCCGAGGATGGTTCGACCGACGGCACGGTGGCGGAGGTGGAGCGCCTGGCGGCGGCGGGCGGGGCGCCGGTGCGACGGTTGAGCCTGCGGGCGCGGGCCGGCAAGGCGGCGGCCTTGAACCGCGCGGCGGCGGCGGCGACGGGCGAGGTGCTGATCTTCACCGACGCCAACAACAGCTTTGCGCCGGGGGCGCTGCGGCATTTGGCGGCGCCCTTTGCCGACGCCACGGTGGGGGCGGTCACTGGCCTGAAGGCGGTGGACGCGGCGGTGGGGGTGGGCGGGGGCGAGAGCCTGTACTGGCGGTATGAGTCGCGCCTGACCTTGTGGGAATCGGCGGCGGGGGGCACGGTGGCCGCCTACGGGGAAGCACTGGCGCTGCGCCGGGAGTGTTTCCGTGGCCTGCCGGAGGGGGTGCTGGTCAACGATGATCTCTGCCTGGCGCTGGGGGTATGGGCGCAGGGGATGCGGGTGGTGGCGGCGCCGGCGGCGCGCTCGTTCGAGCGGGGCGCGGCGGACATGCGGGCGGAGTGGGAGCGGCGGCGGCGCATGGCGGCCGGACACTGGCAGGCGCTGGCGGGGGCGCGGCAATGGGGGCGCTGGCCGCTGACGGCGGGCATCAAGATATGGTTCCACCAGATTCTGCGTCCGCTGTCGGCGCTGTTTCTTCTGGCCGCGCTGGGGTGCGGGCTGGCCCTGCTGGCGGCGCCGGGGGGCGTGGTGGGGAGCGGAGTGCGGCTGCTGGCGCTGGCGGAAGCGGTGGCCGGAGCGGCGGTGCTGGGGGTGGGGTTGGCGCACGCCGCCGGGATGCGCCTGGGGCGCCTGGAAGCGCCGTGGTTTTTTTGTCTGGCGCTGGCGGCGGCGGCGGCCGGTTGGTGGCAGCATCGGCGGGGTGGCGGTCAGGTGCTGTGGCGGCGGGTGGCGCGCGCGCGTCCGGCGGAGGCTATGGCAGACGAGATTCCGGGTTCCTCGACGGGCCGCATTTTGAGCGGATTGTTTTGGGCGGCGAGTTCGTTTGTGGGCGGCAAGCTGCTGGTGTTTGCCTCGGTGGTGATTCTGGCGCGCATCCTGGCGCCGCAGGCCTTTGGCGAGGTCGCATTGGCCACCACCAGCATTACGGTACTTGAAATCCTGGGCACGCTGGGGCTGACCAGCGCCTTGATTTACGAAGAGAAAGAGTGGCGCGCGGCGGCCAATATCTGTTTCTGGGTCACTCTCGCCACCTCCGGTGCGGAGATGGTGGGGGCGTGGTTCCTGGCGCCGGTGCTGGGCGAGTTCTTTCATGAGCCCGGACTGGCGGCCATGATCCGCAGCCTGGCGGTGGTGCTGGTGTTCATTGCGCTGGGGAACACGCACGACTTCGTATTGCGCCGGCGTCTCGACTTCCGCACCAAGCTGGTACCCGACCTGGGGCAGGCGGCGGCCAAGGGCGGCACGTCGGTGGTGCTGGCGCTGCTGGGCTTTGGCGCCTGGAGCTTGATCTGGGGACAGGTGCTGGGCAGCTTCGTGGTGACTGTCCTGCTGTGGCGATTGAGCGGCTGGCGGCCGGAGCGGCGGGTGGACCGGGCGGTGCTGCGGCGCATGGTCGATTACGCCAAACACATTTACCTGCTGGACGGCTCGAGCGTGCTGCTGGCGAACTTCGACACGCTGACCATCGGGCGCATGCTGAGCGACGCCTGGCTGGGCTTTTACACCCTCGCCTTTCGCATCCCGGAGATTGCCCTGGTGAGCGTGTTGAATGTGATCACGCGGGTGGTGTTCCCGGCCTTCAGCCGGCTGCAGAATGATCGGCCGCAGTTGCGGGCCACACTGCTCGACACCATGCGCTACACGGCGCTGCTGACCCTGCCGGTGGCGGCGGGTCTGGCGGTGCTGGCGCGCGGCGTGGTGCTGGGGGTGTACGGGCCGCACTGGGGGCCGTCCATTCCGGTGTTGCGGGTGCTGGCCATCTACTGCGGGGTGCGCTGCCTGATCCATCATTTTGGCGATGGTTATAAAGCCATCGGACGTCCGGACGTGCTGACCCGCACGACGCTCTGCTGGTGGGTGATGCTGCCGCCCTGTCTGATCCTGGGGGCGCACTGGGGCGGCATTGTGGGGGTGGCGTGGGGGCAGGTGGTGACGCGGGTGGTGATGTCGCTGTTGCATGTGTATTTGATCGGCAAGTACCTGCAGATCGGCGCCTGGGCGCTGCTGCGGGCGGTGGCGCCGGCGCTGGAGGCGACGGCGGTGATGGCGACGATATTGACCATGGCGTTGCCGTGGGCGAACCACTGGGCGCCGCGGCTGGAGCTGGCGGCGCTGGTGCCGCTGGGGGCGGTGGTGTATCTGGGGATGCTGTGGCTGCGGCATCCGCAGGTGGTGCGGGCGGCGGCGGGCAAGCTGCGTCGTCCGCAGCCGGCCACGGCGGCGCCGGAGATGGCGGCATGAGCGCGCAACCGCAGCCGCAACTGCCGCTGGGAAGTGAGCGTTTGGCTCCGGCGTGGGTATTGAGCACCCGCCGCCATGGCGGCTCGCTGGCGGCGTGGGAGCGGGACTGGAAGCAGTTGTACCGGGCGGGCGGGGAAGCGAACCCTTTCCTGAGCTGGGAGTGGCAGAGCGGGTGGACGGCGAACCTGGACGAGGGCCGGCAGGCGCTGGTGGTGGCGCAACCGTTCGCCGACGGCGGTCTGGCGGGCCTGTTGGCGCTGCAACGGAGGCGGCGGCGGGGGCTGCGGCAGATGGAGTTTCTGGGGCAGGGCAGCGGGGGAGATGAGATGGATTGCCTGCTCCATCCGCACGCGCCGCCGGGACTGGCCGTTCGACTGCTGCGGCTGGCGCTGGGGCAGCAGGGCTGGAGTCTGTTGCGTCTGGAGTCGGCGCACGCCGAGGGAGAGCTGGTGCGGGCGGCAGAGTCCGCCGACTCCGCCTGGCGCATGGCGCAGGAGCCGGGGGAGTCGCTGCCCACCTTGCGGCTGCCGCGTGACGCCAACGCCGGCGAGGGCTTCGAACGGCTCCTGGCACAGCACAGCGCCAACTTCCGGCAGGAGGTGCGGCGGCGCCGCCGGCGGTGGGCGCGGGCGCTGCCCAACGCCTGGCTGGAGTGCGCGGCCACACCGCCGGCGGTGGCGGCGGCGCTGCCGCATTTGTTCCGGCTGCACAATCTGCGCCGTGCCCAGCAGCAGTCGGCGGGGATATTTCTTTCGCCGCGGTTGCAGGCTTTCCATCTGCGCGTGGGGCCGCAACTGGCGGCGCGGGGCGCGGCGCGGGTGTATTTATGGCGGACGCCGGGCATGGTGCTGGCGGCGCTCTATGGCCTGGAGGGAGGCGTGCCGGGGGCGCGGCGCTTCCTCTATTTTCAGAGCGGACTGGACCCGGCGCTCTCCCATCTCAGCCCGGGCACGGTGCTGTTGAGCTCGGTGATCGAGGACTGCATCGCCCGCGGGCTGCAGCGCTTCGATTTTCTGCGGGGCGAGGAGAGCTACAAGCGGCGCTGGACCAGCGAGGCCGGTCACAGCGTGACGCTGCGGGGGGCGCGAGGCCTGGCCGGCCATGCCTAT
>DATBPS010000036.1:0-3450 GCA_036561225.1 Terriglobales bacterium | reverse complement strand
ATCGGTGATGGCCAGCGACGCCTGGCTGCCGTTGGCGTTCCAGGTGTAAACGCCCTTGTCGGTCTGCCCGCCGACGGTGAGCTGGTACTGCATCATGCGCCCGGTAGTGGCGTCATAGGCAAAGCTGTCGCTGTCGAGGTTGGCGAAGCTGATGCCCAGCGGCCCCAGCGCGCTGTAGCTCGTCCCCGTCACCAGCGGGGTGCCATTGCCGCTGGCCATGGCCGGCCGGCCCTCGCCATCCAGGCCGTAGGCGACAGCCGGGCCGCTGGGCAGAGCCAGGCTCGCCAGCGCGCCGTTGGGATAGGCCGTGCTGATCGTCGTGTACCAGCCGCCCGAGTTGGGCGAGAGCTGGAACAGGTCCATCTGCCCCGTGGCCGGATTGGGATAGCTGAAGCCCAGGTCCGTGGTGCCGTTGTGCGCTTCCGCGAGCCGGCCCTTCACGTTCTGCATCGCCACCCCATCCCCCGTGGCCGCGTCGTACACGAAGTACTTGTCGTTCATGGATGAGCCGCTGTACCAGATGTGGGTGACGCGGTGCAGCGCATCGTGGGCGTAGCAGGTCAGGTTGCCGGCCACGTCCGTGCGCAGGATCAGGTCGCCGGCCGAGCTCACCCCGCAGGTGGGGCTGGTGTCGAAGGTGTAATAGACGTTCCCGTTCTCCGGGTTGCTCTCCGCCGTCAATCGCCCCAGTTGGTCACAGGCGAAGCTGCGGTACTCGACTCCGCCGTTGCCGGGCTGGCTGTCCTGGGCAACGCCGGTGATCTGGCCCAGCGGATTGCGCGTCTAGGCGGTCAGATAGCCGTTGCCGGGGCGTGCTGAAGGCGGGGCCCCGGCACCGCGAACCATTCTCCTATAATTTCTGCATGAAGGCATGGACGGGCGCGGGAACGGGCGCCACCCGGCGGGAATTCTTGCGGTGGTCTGCAGGCGCGGGAGCGCTGGCGCTGGCGCCGCGGTGGCGGCCGCCGGCGGCGGGTGAGCCGCTGGAGGTGGCCTACGCCGGCTCCATGGGCGCGGTAATGGAGGGGGCGGTGCGCCAGGCGATGGCGGCGCAGGGAATCGAGTTGCGGGGGCGGGCTCAGGGGGCGACGGCGCTGGCGCGGCTGATCGCCGCCGGAAGCCTGCGGCCGGATGTATTCATCTCCGCCACCGCCGGACCGCTGCGGTTGGCCGAGGCGGCGGGCAAGGTGGCCTCATCGGCGGCGATTGCCCATACCGAGATGGTTATTGTCTACGCGCCGCGGAGCCGGTTTGCCCCAGCCTGGAAGCAGAAGCCCTGGTGGCGGGTCATGGATGCGCCGGGGTTTCGGCTGGGGCGGAGCGATCCGCGCACGGATCCGCAGGGGCGCAACTTCATCTTTGTGTGCCGGCTGGCGGAGCGGCTCTATAAACAGCCGGGGCTGGCGCAGCGGCTTTTGGGGGACGTGCTCAACCCGGCGCAGATTTTCGCCGAAGCCTCGCTGGAGTCGCGGGTCGAGACCGGGCAACTGGATGCCGCGCCCGCCTACCGGTTTCAGCCGGGGGCGCTGCATCTGGAATATGTCGCGCTGCCCGGCGCCATCAACCTGGAGACCATGCCCGCGCCGGCGGTGGAGTTGACGATCGGGACGGAGACGTGGCGGCCGGAGCCGCTGGATTTTTTTGCGGCGGTATTGCAGGACGCTCCGCACCCGGCGGCGGCGCGGCGCTTCGTGGCGTGGCTGCGCAGCCCGGCCGGGCAGCAGATCCTAAAGGATGCCGGGTATGGTGAATGGATAACCCGGCGCTAACGGTGCTCGCGCGGCCGGAGATGCCGCCCGCTCCCGCCACCGCCCGGCAGGCCTGGGGGGCGCGGGCGGCGGCAGTGGGGTTCGGGGTGCTGCTGCTGTGGCCGCTGACCGGCCTGCTGGCGCGCGTCGGCGGCTGGGCGTGGAGCGGCGGCGAGGGGGCGGCCTCGCTGGCCTCCATCCGCGTGTCGCTGGAGTTGACCGGATGGGCGATGCTGCTGGTGGTGGCGCTGGGCACGCCGATGGCGCTCTACATCCGGCGCGCGGGGCGGCGCGAGCGGCTGGTGTGGCAGGCGGCGCTGGTGACCTCGATCCTGCTGCCGCCGCTGGCGCTGGGGATTCTGCTCTCGCTTTCGCTGCGGCCGGAGGGCTGGGTGGGAGGAGCGCTGGCGCAACTCGGCTTCCTGTCGAGCAACAGCGCCGGGGCGTTCATTGTGACCCAGGTATACGTGAGCATGGGCTACTACGTGCTGGGGGCGCTGCTGGCGTTGGAGGCCATTCCCGCGGGCCTGGAGGCGCAGGCGGCGTTGTTGGGCGCGACGCCGTGGCAGGTGTTCCGGCGGGTGACGCTGCCGCTGGCGCGCCTGGGGCTGGCGGGGGCGCTGAGCCTGGCCTGGGTGCGGGCCATCGGCGAGTTCGGGGCGGTGGTGATCACCGCCTACTATCCGGCAGGCATGCCGGTGCAGTTGTGGATCAACCTGCAGAGCTTCGGCATGGCGGCGGTGATGCCGCTGCTGGTGGCCTTTCTGTGCGCGGCGCTGCCGGTGCCGGTGCTGATTCATGTGTGGGGGCGGCGCCATGCTTGAGGTGGCGATCCGCAAACAGCGGCGCGGGATGGCGGTCGAGGCCGCCTTCACGCTCACGCCGGGCGCGGCGCTGGGGCTGTTCGGGCCCTCCGGAGCGGGCAAGAGCACGGTGCTGGAGTGCATCGCCGGCCTGCAGTCCCCCGACGCCGGCCAGGTGCGGTGGAACGCTGCGCCCTTATTCCCTCCCCCGCTGCCGCTGCACCGGCGGCCGCTGGGCTATCTCACCCAGGAGCCGCGGCTTTTTCCCCATCTGACCGTGGGTGAAAACGTGGAGTTCGGGGTGGCGTGTGCGGCGGACGAGCGCGCCTGGCTGGAAGAGCTGCGCCGGCGCCTGCGGCTCGAAGAGTGCTGGACGGCGCGCGCCACCCACATCTCCGGCGGGCAGGCGCGGCGCGTGGCCCTGGCGCGCATGCTCGCCCGCCGCCCGCCGCTGCTGCTGCTGGATGAACCCTTCGCCGGCCTCGACCGCGCCGCCGTGCGCGAGTTGACCGCCAGCCTGCTCGACTGGCGCGCCACGCTGGGCTTTGCCCTGCTGGTGGTGGACCACAACCCCGACGTGCTCCGCCGCCTCTGCCCGGAGACGCTGGTAATGCTGGAAGGCCGCGTACTGCGGCGCGGCAGCTGGACGGAACTGGCCGCCGCCCCCGACCCCCGCCTCCGCGCCCTGCTGGCGCCGGTGTAGCGCCTCAGCGCATCAGCCGCAGACCGGGGATGTCGTCGAAATCGCCGCGGTTCAGCGTCCACACGCTGGCCTCCCGGGTAAGGGCGCAGGCGGCGATGGCGATATCCACTTCACGCGAACGTGCCCGTTGTACCTGTCGGTAGAGCCGCGCGCCCACCACCGCCTCCGAATCGGTAAAGGGAACCAGGGCGTGGAC
>DATBPS010000035.1:0-6855 GCA_036561225.1 Terriglobales bacterium | reverse complement strand
GGTGGAAGGTGGACGCCCGCTACAACGCGCTTTCTTACGACGTCAATGCGCACTGGAGCGGCCAGGACGCCGAGCGCGCCGGATCGGTCGAGCAGTTGCGCGATGCCGTCGCCGCCGACCCCAAGCTGCGGGTGATGATCGCGCACGGCTGGAACGACCTCTCCTGCCCGTTCATGGGTTCGCTGCTGACGCTCAACCAGATGCCGGTGATGGGCGACCCGACGCGGGTGTCACTGCACGAGTACCCGGGAGGGCATATGTTTTACACCCGCGAGGCGGGGCGCGTGGCGCTCAGCCAGGATGTCGCGGCGATGGTGGGGAAGCATTGAGGGAAGCAGGGGACAGGGAATAGGGAATAGGGAACAGGGGAGGAGGCGGCGCTGGCGCGCCGCGGCTTACTGGTCCCTGTTCCCTGTCCCCTGTTCCCTGCTCTTTTAGTTTTTGTCGGCGGCGGCGGGGTCCATGAGGCGGCGGACGGCGGAGATGCGGTTGGCGGGGACGCCGCAGCGGCGGGCATGCTCCTGGATCAGGTCGGCGCTGGGCGCCCAGTAGATGCAATAGACCTTGTTGTCGGTGATGTAGCTGTGCAGCCACTGGATCTGCGGGCCCAGGTCGCGCAGTACGCCCAGCGATTGCTGGGCGGCCTGCTGCGCCTGTTCCGGCGTCATCTCCCCGGCGCCGGGAATCTCGCGCTCAATCACAAACTTCGGCATGGGGTACCTCTACTTCTACTTCGCCGGGGCGATGTTCTGGTTGATGCAGAACAGGTTGCCGGGATCGTACTGGCCTTTGACCTGGGCGAGGCGGGCATGATTGCCGCTGTAGCTGGCTGAGACACGGGCGTCGCCCTCTTCCATCAGGAAGTTCACGTAGGTTCCGCCCGCCGAATGGGGATGGAGCGCATCCCAGTATTCCCGCACCCAGGGCCGGTAGCGGTCCAGCGTTTCGCTGTCCGGGGTGACGGCGCCGATGATGTGCACGAAGCGGACATTGCGATAGGCGAAAGCGGTGTCGGCGGGTTTGGGGTCGTGAATGGCCCCATCCAGCGGATAGATGTGCATCACCGACGCCAGGGTGGGAATCCGGGGGCCGAACTTCTCGTGGACGGCAATCTGCTCGTCGGTCAGGTCCACGACAAAATCGGATTTCCAGTAATGGTGCAGCCCCGGGGGCAGCAGACCGTCAAACAGCGACTGCACCGCCGGATAGGGCATGGTCATGTTCAGCACAAACAGCGGCGGCCCGAAGCTGCGCAGCGGCTGCAGCGCCTTTTCGCCCTGCCCCGGATCGCTGCCCGCGTAGCAACACATGATGGCCGGCACGGTCTTGTTCCACAGGTTCTCGGGAAACGGCGCGTGCGGCGGGACAATGATGAAGGCAAAAAAGGCGCTCACCTCGCGCGGCGCGGTGCGCATAAACTCGCGGTATAGGCGCATCACCGCTCCCGCCTGTTCGGTGGGGTAGAGGATGGGTCCGGCAAACACCATCGAGTGCGGATGGAGCTTGAACTCCAACGCGGTCAGCACCCCGAAGTTGCCGCCGCCGCCGCGGATGGCCCAGAACAGCTCCGGATTATGGGTGGCATCGGCCACCCGCAGCTGGCCGTCGGCGGTGACCACGTCGGCCGAGATCAGGTTGTCGCACGACAGCCCGTGCATCCGCGACAGGTACCCGAAGCCGCCGCCCAGCGTCAGGCCGGCGATGCCGGTGGTCGAGATGATCCCGCCGGGAGTGGCCAGGCCGAAGGCGTGGGTGGCGTGGTCGAGATCGCCCCAGGTGCAGCCGCCCTCGGCGCGCACGGTGCGCTTTTCGGCATCCACGCGTATGCCCTTCATGCGCGCCAACGAGATCACCAGCCCGTCGTCGCAGGTGCCGAACCCGGGCGCGCTGTGCCCGCCGCCGCGCACCGCCAGCTTGAGCTGGTGCTCACGCGCGTAGTTGACCGACGCCATCACGTCCGCCACATCGGCGCACACCACAATCGCCGCGGGGCGACGGTCAATGTTGCCGTTGTACACCCGCCGCGCAGCGTCATAACCGGCATCAGCGGGCAGGATCACCTGCCCGCGAATCTGCTTTTTGAGGTCTTCCATGGTTGTGTGTCCAACTCCGCCCAAGCGCATCTTAGCATTTGATGAGCGCGGATTCCCGCGTGGGTTCGGGTGGGGTCAATCCAGACTGCGGGCGAAGTTCAGAGCTTCGTCGGCGCCCATTTTCCACCCGGCCATCCAGGCGGCAGGCGCCTCCGGCCCGGCGGCCCGACGGGCGGCCTCCACGCGGGCTTCCACCTCCCCCCGAACGAGGGGGTTGAGGGTGACGATTTGGTACCTCTGACGCAGTTGGGCGGCGGCGCCCAGCATGGTCAGCGCCCGTGGGGCGCGCTGCGCACCCAGCGCCACGGCGGCCAGCGACTCGAAGACCCGCGGCAGGTCGGCTACATCCTCGGGGGTGTAGCAATGCAGGCATTGACTGTACAACCGGCGTGCCTCCGACAGGTCGCCGGCGGCGGCGGCGAGCCCGGCCAGGTCGTGCAGGCAACTGGCGACGCCGGGGTTGTAGCCAATGGCCCGGAAGCGCTCCAGCGCCTGCTGGTACATTTCCTTGGCCTGGGCCGTATGGCCGGTGAGTTGCGCCAGATCCGCCTCATGGCTCAGGGCCCAGATGGCGTTCTCTTCATCGCCGACTTGGCCGAACATCTGCGCCGCCTCGCGGTAGAGCCGGCCCGCCGCTTCGTAGTCGCCGGTGAGCTTGACGATATCGGCGTAGTTGCTGAGGCTGCCCGCCAACAGACGCGGATTGCCGGAGGCGCGCGCGATGTCGAGCGAGCGCCGCGACCAGGTGCGCGACAGCTCGGGATCGGTGAACTGCAGCGCATGGCCGATGCGATGGGTGGCCAGCAACTGCCCCTGCTGATCGCCGGTTTGCTGGAAACCTTCGAGGGTCGCGGCGTAGCGCTCCACTCTTTGCACGTTGCTGCCTTCGATCTCGAACTGCATGTCGGCCAACCAGTACCGCCCCCAGTTGGCCAAGCCAGGGTAGTTGGCGATGGCGGGCGCGGCGAGCAGGCTGGACAGATAGGACACCATCTCCTTCTGCAGATGATGGCCGTGAAAGTAGACCAGCAGCCGTCCGGCCATGGTCAGCCCCCACTCGACCTCGCCTTGCGCAGCCAACCAGCTGAGGGCGGCGCGGAGATTGCCCAGCTCGGCATCGAAAATATGCGGACCGATGTGCTCGCGCCGCGCCGTGGCGCTGCCTTCCTGGGCCAGCACCATAAAGTAGGCGGCGTGCGCCTTGTGGGTATACAACCCCTCACCCAGCGCCAGCAGGCGCTCGTGGGCGTACTCGCGCATGGTTTCAAAGAGGCTGAAGCGGGGTTCGCCTTCCCCCGTGCCGCGGCGGATAAGGCTGTTGTCGGCGAGGTGCTCCAAAGCATCCCAAAGATTGAGGCCGAGGTCCTGGCGGGTGTCGCACACCGCTTCGATGGCCTCGATGGTGGCGCCGCCGACGAACACCGATAGCCGGGCGAAGAGTCGCTGGTGGGCGCCATCCAGCAGGTTGTAGCTCCAGTCGAGGGTGTCGCGCAGGGTGTGCTGGCGCAGCGGACGATCGCGCGCGCCGCCCACCAGCACCTGCAGCGGGTCGTGCAGACGCTCGAGCAGCACCGGCAGCGGCATCACCCGGGTGCGCGCCGCCGCCAGCTCGATGGCCAGCGGCAGGCCATCGAGGCGGGCGCAGATGGCGGCGATCGTCTCCCGTTGCGCGGGGGTGAGCGCCGCGGCGGACAGCGACGGCGCACGTTCAAGGAACAGGTCCACCGCCTGCGCGGCCGAGGGCAGCGGCGGCAGCGCGTATTCGGACTCGCCATACAGCCGCAGCGGCGCGCGGCTGGTCACCACCACCTTCAACCGCGGCGAAGCCAGCGCGGAGACGAATCCGGCCGCCTCCAGCACGTGTTCAAAATTGTCCAGCAGCAGCAGGAAGGGCCCCCGGCCGCTCTCCGCCAGATGGCGGTGGATGGCGGCGGACTTCTCTTCGCCCGCCGCCGGGGTGACGCCCAGCAGCCGCGTCACTTCCGCCTCGACCTGGGCGGGCTGACTGATGCGGTCCAGCGGGACGAAGCACACTCCGGCGGCGAAGTCCGGCGCGGCGGTGCGGGCCAGCTCCAGCGCCAGCCGGGTCTTGCCCATGCCTCCGGGACCGGTCAGGGTGACCACCGTGGTCGCCTCATCGGCCAGCAGTTGCCGCAAGGCCGCCAGGTCGGCGGCGCGGCCGATCAAGGGCGTGCGCGGGGCCGGGAGCGAATAGGCGGGAGCGGCCGGGGCGGTGGGCGGCGGAGGGTGGGCGGCGAGCGAGGCCAGTTCAGCGGCCACATCCTCCATCGAGGCGAAGCGCTCGGCCGCCGGCTTCGCCAGGCAGCGCTCGACCAGCCATTGCAGCGGCGCGGGCGCCTGGGGGTTGACGCGGGTGAGCGGCTCGGGATGCTGCAGCAGCACCGCCGCCTGACGGTCGGCGAGGCTGGCGCCGGCGAAGGCACGCTGTCCGGTGGCCATCTCATACAGCACGGCGCCGAAGGCGAACTGGTCGGAACGCGCGCCCACCGCCTCGCCGCGCACCTGCTCGGGCGACATATACCCGGGCGTGCCCACCAGCGTGCCCGCCTGGGTGAGGCTGGTGGCGTCCAGGTCCGGGCCGGCCGATGCCAGCCGGCGCGCGATGCCGAAGTCCAGCACTTTGATGCGGCCATCGGCGGCCAACATGATGTTTTCCGGCTTGAGGTCGCGGTGCACGATGCCGGCGGCGTGGGCGGCGGTCAGCGCGGCGGCTATGGCGGCGCCGAGACGGCGCACCTCGGCGAGGGGCAGCGACCCCTGGGCCAGCTTGCGGCGCAGCGTTTCTCCCTCCACCCACTCCATCACCATGTAGGGGACGCCGTCGGCGGCGCCGACGTCGTGGATGGTAATGATGTGGGGATGGTTGAGCGCCGAGGCGGCGCGCGCCTCCGCCAAAAACCGCGCCTTCGCCTCCGGCGACGCCAGCCCGGTGCGGATGGCCTTGATGGCGACCCGGCGCTCCAAGCGGGGGTCGAAGGCGCGAAAGACTTCGCCCATGCCCCCTACCCCGATGGTGGCCTCGATGCGGTAAGGACCGAGATGCGAGGGCGGCGGCGCCGGGGCGGCGGCGGAGGTCAAGGCCGCGGTGGCGTCTTCCGACGCGGGAGTCTGAGCGTCCATGGCGAAGCACCCGCCGCGATCCAGCCGCGAGGTACCCAATTTTAACCCCGAGATGTGAAGAGGGGCGGGGCGATAAGCGGCGCGGCGCTTCGTTCTCGCCGTATCCGACTCGGTCACGTACATCTGGGTACGCTCCCTCGCCGTCTCCGGCTGCGGCCTCGCGCCACTTGCTTCTCGCCCCTTCCCAAGAGTCGCTTCCCGGGACAACCCGGGCCCTGCCGCCAATTGGTTGGCCGCGCGACCCGCTTACGCTCAGCCGGCCGGGGACCCCTTGAGCCCCGGCCCGGCCGGAGCGCGGCGGGAGTAAACTTTTGGGCATGGCCCAATATTCACTCGAGGCCGGCCTGGCGCTGCTGGAACGCACCCCGCCGACCCTCCGCGCCCTGCTCGGCGGCCTGCCCGCCTACTGGACCGCCAGTAATGAAGGCCCGGACACCTGGTCGCCGTACGATGTGGTCGGCCACCTCATCCACGCCGACCGCGCCGACTGGATGACCCGCGTCCGCGTCATTCTCCGGGAGGGGGAAGCCCGCCCCTTCGAGCCGTTCGACCGATTCGCCCAAGAGCGCGAAAGCCGGGGAAAATCGCTGGCCGAACTGCTTGACGAGTTCTCGGAAATCCGAGCTGCCGGTCTGCACGAATTGCGCGGCCTTAACCTCAGCGCCGACGATCTGACGAGACGTGGTCTGCACCCCAGCATGGGCAGCGTTACTCTGCAGCAGCTGCTGGCCACCTGGACCACCCACGACCTGACACACCTGCACCAGCTATCGCGAATTCTGGCTCACCAGCTACGGCAGGAGGTGGGGCCCTGGGAACGCAACCTGGGCGTGCTCCACTGCACGGGCCATGGCGCGAACTAACTGAAGGCTGACAGCTGATTTAGCGGCGGACGGCGGCCTTGGCCTCGCGCTTGTTCTCGTACATCAGCTTGTCGGCGCGTTCGAGCAGGGTGTCGGCATTTTCCTGGGGTTGGCGCTCGGCGGCGCCGATGGCGGCGCCGATGTTTACCTGCACGTTTTCGCCGTGGCGGGCGAGGACGAACTCGCCGAAGGCGTCCTGCTGGATGCGGGCGGCGGTGATATGGGCGACATCGAGCGGGGTGTCGTAGAGCAGCACCAGGAACTCGTCGCCGCCCCAGCGGCAGACCAGGTCGGCCTCGCGCAGGCAGCGGCGCACGTGGTGCGCCACCGAGCGCAGCAGGCTGTCGCCCTGGGCGTGGCCATAGGTGTCGTTGACCTGCTTGAAGCCGTTGAGGTCGAGCATCAGCACTGTCAGCGCGCGGTTGTCGGCGATGGCCGCCTCCACCGCGTTTTCGGCGGCGCGGCGGTTGGGCATGCCGGTGAGCGCGTCGGTCTCGGCCAGGGCGGCGGCGCGCTCCAGCTTGGCCCGCGCCTGCTCCAGTTCATGGTTGAGACCCCGGGCGTGCGCCTCGCCCTGCTGCACGGCGCGCTCGGCGATGGTGCGCAGCACGTGCACATGGGCATCCAGCTGGCGGCGCGTCTCCTCGACCGTGTCCAGACGGGCGATCTGCTCCACCTTGCCCGCCGCCTGCTGCAACTCCTCGCTGTGCAACGCCCCGGTGCGCGCCATGGTGGCTCCCGCCTGGGCCATGATGCGG
>DATBPS010000034.1:0-7071 GCA_036561225.1 Terriglobales bacterium | reverse complement strand
GGATTTCATTCCCAACCCCGACCGCATCTCCCCGCCCATGGCCGCCGCCTTCAGCCTCACCATGCTGTTCGGCACCGCCGAGGGCGACTCCTACACCGAAGCCGAGTTCCGGCAAATGTTCACGGCCGCCGGGTTCAGCCGTTTCGAGCGCCACCAACTCAACGAACTGCCCATGAACGCCATGCTGCTGCGGCCCTAGTTCATTAACAATGCAAGCCACGCGACCTCCGCGAAAGGCGTGTCACAATTCGTCATTATGCGCGTCGCGGTGACGGTGGCACGCCTGCTGCTCGGGATCTTGTTCTTTGTGGTCGGGATCAACGGCTTCCTGATGTTCCTGCCGCCGCCTCCCCCGGGCACGCTGCCCACTGGCGCTGTCGCCTTGTCCACCGCATTCGCGCAGAGCGGCTATCTCATGCAGCTCGCCATGGGCACGCAGGTGGTGGCGGCGATACTCTTGCTCAGCGATCAGTTCGTGCCCCTGGCGCTGGCCTTGCTGGCGCCGGTGATCGTCAACATTATCGCCTTTCACCTCTTCCTGTGGCGCGGCGGCTCGCTGCCCATGGGCGTGTTGGCGTTGGGGCTGGAAATCTTCCTCGCCTGGGCTTATGGGCCGAGCTTTCGGCCCATGCTGGCGCGGCGAGCGGAGAGACGCGCTTAGTCGGCCGCGAGGGTGGCGTCGCCGCCGGGCAGGGCGGCCCATTTTTCCAGCAACGTGAGGGTGGCGGCGTAGTCGAGGTTCCCCATACCCTCTTCGTCGGCCACGGCATAGACTTCTTCCACCGTCTCCAGCGCCGGGAGCTTAACCCGCATCTCGCGGGCGTAGTCGAGCATGAGGCGGATGTCCTTGAGCATCAGCTTGAGCGGGAAGTTGGGGGTGAAGTCGCGCGTGGCAATGGCCTTGGCCTTGTAGTCGGTGACTCCCGAGCGCAGCATGGTGGCGCCGATGATCTCCAACATCTGCTCGGCCGGCACGCCGGATTTTTCCGCCAGCACCAGGCCCTCGCAAAACCCCTGCCAGATGAGGGCGATGTTCAGGTTCATGGCCAGCTTGGTGGCCAGCCCCATGCCGTTGCCGCCGATGTGAAACACCCGCTGGCCCATGGCTTCAAACCCGGGGGCGATCTTGTTCACGGCGTCTTCTTCGCCCCCGACGATGAAGATCAATTCGCCGGATTCGGCCGCCTTGCGCGAGCCGGTGACCGGACAATCCACCCAGGCCGCGCCCTGCTCCGCCCAGCGCGCGGCCAGCTCACGGCTGGCGGTGGGGGAGATTGTGCTGGAGTCGGCCACCACGATGCCCGGGCGGGCGGCCGCGAACATCTCCGCCGCTACCGCTTCGACCGCAGCGGTATCGCTGAGGCACATCCATACCACCTCGGACTGTTCGGCGGCCTCCGCCGGGGTGTCCACCGCTACGCAACCCGGCACTCCCGCCTTTTCCCGCGTCCGGTTCCAGACCCGCACCGTGTGCCCCGCCTTGGCGAGGTTGGCCGCCATCGGCGCACCCATGATTCCGGTCCCGAGAAATGCGAATTTCATGTCGTTTTCTTCCCCTAGTCCCACGGTATCATCCACCACCCTTGTACAAGCTGGAAATTCCGGTACCGCTACCGCCAGCACGTTATGCTTAGCACGACGTGCTCGCCTGGCTCAGCCACCTTATTGTTGCCTTCATTTCGCACACCGGCTACGCCGGCGTGCTGGTCCTGATGGCGATCGAATCGGCCTGCATTCCCCTGCCGTCGGAGATCATTCTTCCATTTTCGGGATTCCTCGTCTCCACCGGACGATTCCAGCTTTGGTGGGTGGCCATCGCCGGCGCCCTGGGTTGCAATCTAGGTTCGATGGTGGCTTACGCGGTGGGATATTACGGCGGCCGCCCGCTGGCGGCGCGCTATGGCCGCTGGGTGCTGATCGCGCCGGGCGATATTGAGCGCGCTGAAGACTGGTTTCGCCGCCGCGGTGATCTGGCGGTGTTCCTCAGCCGCATGCTGCCCGTGGTACGCACCTACATAGCGCTGCCGGCCGGGGTGGCGCGCATGCCGCTGCTGCGGTTTCATGTCTACACCTTCCTTGGGTCGCTGCCCTGGTGCCTGCTGCTGGCCTACATCGGCGCCCGTCTGGGGGCCAACTGGGAGACGCTGGGACCGGTCTTCCACCGCTTCGACCTGGTATGGGCGCCTTTGCTGCTGGCGCTTGTCGTCTTCGGAATTTGGCACCATGCCAAGCGAATGCGTCACTCCAAAATTCAGGGAATAAAATTTCAAAAGTAGCGAAATGACTTATGGTCATTTTGAATGTTGCCTGTTCTGGTAGCTGGTTTGTACAGTAAGCCGTTTGTTTGCAATGTTGCTACCCGCATGCCTCATTTGGCCACCGGTTTGCTCATACATCTGGCGAGACGCCCGATTTTGGTGATCTGAAATCAGGCCCAAAAGGGAAGCCGACTTTTCCGGGGGGAAGCGAGTCGGCTTTCTTTTTTTGTGCCTGCGAGTCTCCAGGCGGCTGATCCGGATCCGGAGGGCGAGGCATCCAACTTGCTATGGGTTGTACACGGGTTGGAATGTTGGTTCCGGTGGCGGCGGCGTTGATGATCTCCGGATGGGCGCAGACCGCGCCGGCCGCACCGTCCCAGCCCGCGACGTCCGCGGCGGCGAGCGCGACGGTGCCGGGCGAAGCCCTGGCGGCGCGGCTGGGAGAGTCGCTGCAACATTTGCAGACCGCCATGGCGGCGCTGGATACGGCGCATCTGCATCTGCACGACGAGGGCAAGCAGGTCATCAGCGACAGTCAGGCATCGGTGGCGCGCAATCTGGGAACGGCCATGCCGGGCCTGCTGCGTGCCTTCAGCCAGACGCCGGAGGACATGGGCGCGGCCTTCCGCTTATATCGCGACGCGGAGGCGGTCCTGGGGGTGGCGCAGCGCAGCAGCGAGGCCATTCCGGCCCAGGATGCCGATGCCGGGGGCGCCGCACTGGCGGCAGGCACGGATGAGGTGCGCACCAGCCTGAATCAATTGGCGGACTGGATCGAGACCCGCGGGCAGAGTCAGTACGCAGCGCTGCAGCAGGCCAAAGCCGCGGCCGCGGCGCAGCCGGCGGCTCCGCCACCGCCTCCCGCCACGCTGGTGATCCAGGACGCCAATGGCGCGGCAGCCGCAAAGAAGAAGGCCGCCAAACCGCCGACCAAGAAGCCCGCCGCCCCCACCATCCCGCACGAAATTTATTAATCGTTTATTAATCGCGGGCGCCCGGTGCGGCTACGCCGCACCGCCCGCTCTCTCCAGGCCGCCAGTGCGGCTGCGCCACGGCGGCGGCGCCGTGGCTACGCAATTCCCGAGAGAGCGGCAGAGCCTCGCGCCGGGTATTACGCACCCTTTCTGGAGATGCGGAGCCGGGGCGCAGGGGCCCCGGCGGAGCGTCACCGGCGGAGCGGGAAAAGCGGGATGCCGGCGGAGCCGGCAGGGGCCCGCGCCAATTAATGCCTAGGGGCCCCGGCGGAGCGTCACCGGCGGAGCGGGAAAAGCGGGATGCCGGCGGAGCCGGCAGGGGCCCGCGCTACAATTGAAAGGTGCCGGCGGCCCCGCCCAAGACCATTCTGATTCTCAAACCGCGCGGATTTTGCGCCGGGGTGGTGCGCGCCGTGGAAGCGGTGGAGTCGGCGCTGCGCAAGTTCGGGCCGCCCATCTACGTGCTCAAGGAAATTGTCCATAACCGCACGGTGATCTCCAGCCTGGAGGCCAGCGGGGCGGTGTTCGTGCCCGACCTGCAGTCGGTGCCGGAAGGGGCGCGGACGTTCTTCAGCGCCCACGGCGTTTCGCCGCAGATGTGGCAGGAGGCGCGCGAGCGCCAGTTGCAGGTGATTGACGCCACCTGTCCGCTGGTAAGCAAGGTGCACAACGAGGCGCAGGAGTACATTCGCCGCGGCTACAGCATCGTCATCATCGGCCACCGCCAGCACGACGAGATCATCGGCCTGCTGGGCGAGGTGCCCGAGGGCACGCCGGTGGTCGAGACGCTGGAACAGGTGGACGCCATCACGGTCAGCGACCCCACCCGCGTCGCCTACCTGACCCAGACGACCCTGAGTCTCGATGAAACCGGGGCCATCATTGAGCGGTTGCGGCAGCGCTTTCCGCTGGTGGCCGCGCCCAAGGCGCAGGACATCTGCTACGCCACCCAGAACCGGCAGACGGCGCTGAAGCGCATCGCGCCGCGCGCCGACCTGGTGCTGGTGGTGGGCTCGGAGAACAGTTCCAACTCGCTGCGGCTGGTGGAGGTGGCGGCCAACGCCGGTACCGCCGCCTACCGCATTGACAATGCCGGCGCCATTCAGCCCGCCTGGCTGGAAGGGGTGCGGACAGTGGGCCTGACCGCCGGGGCTTCCGCGCCCGAGTCGCTGGTGCAGGAAGTGGTGGCAGCGCTGCGCGCCCGCTTCGGTTTCGAGGACGTCATGGAAACCGAAGGCATTGACGAACACGTGCGTTTCATTTTGCCGGAAGCGGTACTGGCCGGCTAAGCGCCGGCAGCGGCGCCGCGGCGCCGGGAAAGACTAGACCATGCCTCAAGCCGAAGCCGATCTCGCCCTGCACAACCTCGCCACGCAACTGCGCATTGACTCGATTGAAGCCACCACGGCGGCGGGCAGCGGACACCCGACCAGCTCGATGTCGGCGGCGGAGCTGCTGGCGGTGCTGTTCTTCGAGGTCATGCGGCTGGACCCGGCCGCGCCCGCCTCACCCGCCAACGACAAGTTCGTGCTCTCCAAGGGACACGCCGCGCCAGTGCTGTACTCGGTGTGGGCGGAGTTGGGGCTGTTTCCGCGCGAGCATCTCAAGACCCTGCGCCAACTCGACTCCGACCTCGATGGCCATCCCACCCCGGTGCTGCCGTTTGTGGCCGTACCCACCGGATCCCTGGGCCAGGGGCTGGCGGTGGGCCTGGGGATGGCGCTGCAGGCGCGGCTGGCCGGCGCTCCTTACCGCACCTACGTGCTGATGGGTGACGGCGAAACCGCCGAGGGGTCGGTGTGGGAGGCGGCCAAGGTGGCCAGCTTCTACAACGTGGACAACCTCTGCGCCCTGGTGGACGTGAACCGGCTTGGCCAGAGCCAGCCCACCATGCTGCAGCACGACATGGAGACCTACCGTCAGCGCTGGCACGCCTTCGGGTGGAATGCGCTGGTGGTGGATGGCCACGATATTCCCCAACTGCGCCAGGCGTACGCCAACGCCGCCGCCACGGTGGGGCGGCCCACGGTGATTCTGGCGCGCACCCTGAAGGGCAAGGGCGTGTCGTTTTTGGCGGACAAGAACGGCTGGCACGGCAAGGCGCTCAAGGCGGGCGAGGAGGCCGACAGCGCCCTGGCCGAGCTGCGCGCGGCGATGCGGCCGTTGTCGAATGGCACGCGGCCGTGGCCGCAGAAGCCGGCCGCCGCGCCGGCACCCGCCGCCGCGCCCACCAGCGGCGCGCCCGGACCCAACTACAAGCTGGGAGATCAAGTGGCGACCCGCGAGGCTTTCGGGCAGGCGCTGGCGGCGATCGGCCAGCGCGACACCCGTCTGGTGGCGATTGATGGCGACGTCGGAAACTCGACCTTCACCCAGGATTTTCAAAAGCTGCAGCCGGAGCGGTTCTTTGAGGGCTACATCGCCGAACAGAACATGACCGGCATGGCGATGGGCTTTGCCACCACGGGCCGCATTCCCTTTGTCTCCACCTTTGCCTGTTTTTTCACCCGGGCGGCGGACTTCATCCGGCTGGCGGGGCTGGCGCAGGCCAACGTAAAATTTGTCGGCACCCACGCCGGCATCTCCATCGGCGAGGACGGCGGCTCGCAGATGGGGCTGGAGGACCTGTCGCTGTTCCGCGCCCTGCCGCACTCGACCGTGCTCTATCCCAGTGACGCGGTGAGCACCTGGCGCGCCATCGAGCTGGTGACCGCCAACCCGGGGCTGAGCTACGTGCGCACCGGGCGTCCCAAGGCGGCGGTGATCTACGGTAACGACGAGAGCTTTGCGCTGGGTAAGGCCAAGGTGCTGCGCCAGAGCTCCGGCGACCGGGCGACGGTGGTGGCGGCGGGGGTGACGCTGACCGAGGCGCTCAAAGCCCACGATCAACTGCAGGCCAAAGGCATCGCACTGCGGGTGATTGATCTGTTCAGCGTGCGGCCGATTGACCGCGACACGCTGCTGGCGGCGGCCAAAGCCACCGGGAACCTGCTGATCACGGTGGAGGATCACTACAGCGCCGGCGGGCTGGGCGATGCGGTGTGCGAGGCGGTGTCGCCCGCGGGAGTGCGGGTCGAGCGCCTGGCGGTGCACGGGGTGCCGCGCAGCGGCAAGCCGGAGGAGTTGCTGCACCGCTATAAGATTGACGCCGACGCCATCGTGGCCGCGGTCACCGCCGCGGTGAAATGACAGATGGTTACGTCGACGTAGTACTGCCGGTGCCGCTTGACGGCGCCTTTACCTACACTTTGCCGGAGTCTGAGCCGGCGCCGGCCGCGGGCGCGCGGGTGCTGGTTCCCTGGGGACGCCGCAAGCTGGTGGGGGTGGTGGTGGGGACGCGCGCGGAGCTGCCGCCGGGGCTGAAGCCGGAGCAGGCGCGGCCGCTGGAGGCGGTGCTCGACTCGGAAGCGGTGGTGGCGGCGCCGGTGCTGGAGATGGTGCGCTGGGCGGCGGCGTATTATCAAGCGCCGGTGGGCGAGGTGATGCGCTGCGCGCTGCCTCCCGGTCCGACGGGCAAGGACGGGGCGCGCGCGCCGCTGCCGCGCCGCAGGTTTTGGCAACTGGCGGAAAACGCGGCCATCATCCCCGGGCGGAGTACGGCGGCGCAGACGCGGGTAATCGAGCTGGTGCGCGCCGCCGGGGGCGAAATGGAGGCGGGCGAGCTGGCGCGCGCGGCTTCTGCCTCCGCCGTGGCCACCTTGGCGCGGCGCGGGGTGCTGCGGCGGGTGGAGCGCGAGGCGGCGCTGCCCGCCCCCGCCTGGGCGCCGCGCCCGCGCGTTCTGAGCCTGAACCCGGCGCAGCAGGCGGCGCTGGACGCCATCTTCGCCGAGGATGTGCGC
>DATBPS010000033.1:0-9100 GCA_036561225.1 Terriglobales bacterium | reverse complement strand
CCCAAGGTGGTGCAGGAACTGCTCCGGCACGCCAGCCTCAAGGTGACGACCGACGTCTACATGCAGGCGGTCAGCCATCAAAAGAGGGAAGCACAAGGCCGGTTCGCCAGCCTGGTGCGGGGCACGTCACCGGCCCGCTAGCAATACAGCGGGCCTTTCCAGTTGGACCAAGATTGGACCATGGCCCATGGCAACTAAAGTGGTTGCGGGCCTACTGGACCATAATGGACCATGAAGAAAAAGCGAAAATCCGCGTAAACTCTTTATTTTGTTGGCGTCCCCGACGGGATTCGAACCCGTGTTATCGCCGTGAAAGGGCGGTGTCCTAGGCCGGGCTAGACGACGGGGACGCAGTGCGCGGGTGCGCTCCGGTCGGAGGACAGAAGCGCGACAGCACTGCTAGTTTACCATTCCGCTCCGCCGCAGTAGTGCTCCCGCGACCCAGCGGGCCAAAGAGCGATCCAGGGTCACCCAGTGTAGCCCGGAGGCCTGGTATAGGCGGCAAGGTAGTTGAACGCCAGTCCTTGCTTCCCAGGCGGGTGCAGCGGCTGGAGGCACGTAGTCAGGCCTCCAGCCCTTCCGGGTCGGTCATATTCCAAGCGCCCGTCGCGCGCCAACCGGCCGTACACATTCCAGGCTTGAGTTTTGTTCCCGTCGCCCCGAGCGCATCGGCTTGCAATGCGGGTTAGGCTGATGGCAAGGAGATGGCCATGACATCGTGTCCGCACGTGGAGCAGGTGCGCGCCGTCGAGGCACGCACCCAGGGCTGCGAAGAATGCATGAAAACCGGGGATTCATGGGTGGAACTGCGCCTGTGCATGAGCTGCGGCCACGTGGGTTGCTGCGACAGCTCGAAGAACAAGCACGCCACGCGGCATTTCCATCAGACCGGTCATCCGATCATCCGCTCGTTCCAGTCCGCCGGCGGCGACTGGGCGTGGTGCTACGAGGACCAGCAATATCTGCGGCCGGTGCCACAGCCGAAGTTGGCCGCCTAAGCCGCCGTCTCCTCGATGGGGCGGGTGTCGGCGGCGCGCAGCCAAGCGGCGAGGCCTTCGGCTTCGGCCAGCAGGCGGTCGGCGGCGGGGCCGGCGACGATCTCCACTTCCGCGCCGCGGGCCCGGATCAATTGCGCCAGCACGGCGCGCAGCGACTGGGTGCCGCGCGGATGACCGCATTGCGGGCAGGCCTCTTGGGGACTTCGGTCCACCCAGCCACAGTTGGAGCACTGGCGTACCCGGCCGCGCAGTCCCCGGGCGGCCAGCAGTTTGCGCACCCGCCCCTGTTGCAGCATGGCCAGGGTACGGGTAAAGCCGGTGACCACATCGGCGCGCCCTCGCTGGTCCAGAAGACTCACCACATCCTGCTGTTCGCGGTCCCGCCGCCATGCTTCCAATACCGGCTCGGCACGGCGCAGGATCTGGGCGCGGGTGGCGCGGGCGGGTTGAATGGCGGCTTTCACCATCTGGCCGCGCCGGTCTTCCGGCAGGGCCGCCCACACCGTCTCCAGG
This sequence comes from Terriglobales bacterium, assembly GCA_036561225.1. Lineage (GTDB taxonomy): Bacteria > Acidobacteriota > Terriglobia > Terriglobales > SCQP01 > SCQP01. Next base: position 7,589 of record DATBPS010000033.1, on the reverse strand, counting down.
GCACGCGGGTTTCCCAGCAGTGCGATGGGTTGCAGACGGTCGCGTTGGCCCCAGCGAGCGATTTCCAGGGCGAGGTGCTCAAAGAAGCGCCGATAGTGGTCCCGTTTGCGCTGATCAAAAGCGTCGTGTTCGTCGCCCACGCCCATGACCAGACCCTTATGCCGCCACTGGGAAATGTCCAGGTTCAGCGGATGAGACGTGTCCTCTTCCACCTCACCCATGCGGTAGCGGAAAAAGCGCGCCCCCTGCCGGCTCACCACCACCACCCCGCAAGGCTGGTGTTCGTCGAGCAGCCAGAGAAGCTGATCCAGCGCCGGCGTACCCCAATAGATCTCGTTCTCCACTTCCACTTCCAGCGGGAACATGCGCCACATACCCCGGCCGACAAAGGCCACCAGTCCCTTGGAACGTCCGCCAGGCCGGGCGCGGACAAAGTCGCCCAACCGCGCGGCTTGCGCTTCGACCACGGCGGCCTCGTCGCGCTGCCAATTTGCCGTCAGATCCTTAACCGCGGAGCGCAGCCAAATGGCCGCGCCGGTGCGTCCCCCTTGATTGATTTGGGCCGCCGGATTGGTATTTAGATAGGCGGTCAGCACCGGCTCGGGCAGCCGCGGCAGCTCGTCCAGGTCCTCGGCGTGCAGCATGGCTCAGATTCCAAATTGCTTCGGATAGGGATCATCGCGACGCTCGGCGGTGGCGCCGGGCGCCGGAGCACAATCGGCGTGGTAGGTTTTTCCCTCGTGCGCAATCCAACGCTGCCCGTCAAGAATGGGCAGATGGCAGCGTGGGCAGACCAAATGTGGTTCAGCCATAAAGGCTTGGATGCAGGCCTTCAAACAGAGACAAACACATCGTGCTCACGGCCGAGGTCGCGGGCGGCCGGGGTGACGATGGTGCGCGGCCCAATCGCAATCTGCTTGCCCGCCGCCCTCGCGGCACGCACGTCGGCCTCGCAGACGAAATCCACCGGCTTGGGCTTGGGCGGCAGCGGCGGCGGGACAAAGGCCGGGGCTGCGGAAGTGGATGCCGCCACCGGCGGCGGTGCGGCCGGTTCCGGGCCGGCCGGCCGAATACCGCGCTCTGCCAGCAGGCGTTCCACCACCGCCCGCAAGTCCACGGACGGCGCGGCCGGAGCCGGTGCGGCCGGCTTGGCGTGCTGGCAGGTGCAGGTGGAAGCGGAAGCCGCGGGAGCGGCGGTCGCCGCGGGAATCCGCTCCGCGTTCCAGGCCACGCGCTTAATGTTCATCAGGTGCTGCGGGCCGATGTTGTCGCTGGTGATGTTGCCGCCGATGGCGCCGCAGCCCAGCGTCATGGCGGGGAAGAGATTGGTGGTCAGCCCGATGGAACCCTGCGGCGAGGGGCTGTTGACCACCACGCGGTAGGCGGGCATGCGCGCCCCGTACTCGCGGATGACCGCCTGATCCTCGGCATGGATCACGCACGTGTGCCCCAGCCCGCCGAAGTGCAGCAGGTCGCGGCAGCGCTCCATGGCGCGTTCGCGGTCGGGCAGGAAAAACAGCGCCAGCACGGGCGAGAGTTTTTCCGCCGAGAGAGGGAATTGCTTGCCCATACCGGGCAGTTCCGCCGCCAGGGCGCGGATTTCCGGTCCCACCTGGTCGCCGAAGCCGGCCAGCGCCGCCAGCTTCTGCGGCGACTGCCCCACGCACTTGGGGTTGACGGTGAAGTTCTCACGATGAATCAGCGTGCCGCCCAGCTTTTCGGTCTCCTCCGCATTGAGCAGATACACATTCTGCTTCCTCAACTCGGCCAGAATCTTCTCGCGCAGGGCCGTCTCCGCCACGATGGACTGCTCCGACGAGCAGATGGTGCCCCAGTCGAAGCTCTTGCCCGTGACCACGTCGGCCACCGCCTGCTCGATTTTGGCCGAGGCATCAATGTAGGCGGGAACATTGCCCGGCCCCACGCCGAACGCCGGCTTGCCGGAGCTGTAGGCCGCGTGCACGATCCCCATGCCGCCGGTGGCCAGGATGACGCGGGTGCGGGGGTGGCTCATCATCGCCTGCGTGCCGGCGCGGGTGGGAGTCGAGAAGCATCCGATCAAATCGGTGGGGGCGCCGGCGGCCAGCGCCGCCTGCTGCATCAGTCCCACCGTCTCGCAGATGCAGCGCATGGCCGCCGGGTGCGGGCTGAGGACAATGGCGTTGCCCGCCTTCAGCGCAATGAGAATCTTGTAAATTGCCGTCGAGGTGGGGTTGGTGCAGGGCAGGATCGCCGCCACCACGCCCATGGATACGCCCATCTCGATGATGCCCGCCGCCTTGTCTTCGCGCAGCGTCCCCACCGTCGCCATGCCGCGGATGGCCCGGTACACGCGCTCGGAGGCGAAGAGGTTCTTCTGGACCTTGTCGGCCACCTTGCCGTAGGTGGTCTCTTCCACCGCCAGCGTGGCGAGGCGTTCGGCGTGGGCGGTGGCGGCGGCCGCCATGGCGTCCACGATGGCGTCCACCTGGGACTGCGAAAAGGCGCGGTAGGACTGCCAGGCGCGGTGCGCCCGTTCGATCAGGTCGGCGGCTTCCGCCATTGAGCGGGCGTCCGCCGCGTCAGCGGATTGGGTTGCGCTTGCCACCCCGCCTCAGTGGACTACTTCTTGTCGGCGGCGGTGACCACGCCCTTGTTGGGCAGGATCTTTTCGACTTCGTTGTGCGGCCGGGGGATGACGTGCACGCTGACCAGCTCCCCCACCCGCCGCGCCGCGGCCGCGCCGGCATCGGTGGCGGCCTTGACCGCGCCCACATCGCCGCGCACCATTACCGTCACGTAGCCGGCGCCGATATACTCCTTGCCCAGCAGGACCACGTTGGCGGCCTTCACCATGGCGTCGGCGGCCTCGATGGAGCCCACCAGACCCTTGGTCTCAATCATTCCCAAAGCTTCCATCCGGGTTTTCCTCCTGGAACGGCTACCCGGCTAAAGCTAGCACATCTGCCCCGGCCAAGGCCATATTAAGTTGTCAGTTGCCAGTGGCCAGTTGCCAGCGAAGGCTCAAGGGGGCAGCGGCGTCAGCGGTTGCGGCGGCCCGGCTGGCAACTGGCAACTGAGAGGTTATTGCTGGGCGGCCTCGGCGGTTTTCAGCTCGGCCAGCACCTCGCCGCTGTGTACCCGGGGATTGACCTTGGTGTAGACCTTGACGATCTTGCCGCTGGGGTCAATCAGGAAGGTGTTGCGCGCCGCCAGCTCCCGGCTGCCGTAATGCGCCAGCGAACCGTACAGCTCGGTGACCTTGTGCTGGGTGTCGGCCAGCAGGTGGAACTGCAGCCCTTCCTTGGTGCAGAACTTCTTGTGCGAGTCCACATCCTGCACGCTCACCCCCAGGATGGCCGCATGCATGGCCTTGAACTTGTCCAGGTCCTGCTGGAAGTTGTGCGCTTCCATGGTGCAGCCCGAGGTAAAGTCGGCGGGGTAGAAGTACAGCACCACCCATTGGCCGCGGTATTGGTCCAGCGACACCTTCTGGCCGTCGTTATTGGTCAGGGTGAAGTTGGGGGCCTGCGAACCAACGGTGGGCATCTGGGCGGCGGCGCCAAACGCCATGGCGGCCGCCAACAGGCAAATCAGTCCAATCTTCTTCATAAAGGGAATCCTCCGCGTCTAGCTATGAATCCGCCCCGGCGGCGGCGGTGACAAAAATCTCGCGCACGATCAACTGCGTCCGCTCCCCATACTGGGGATGCGAGGTGTGCTCTACCCGAAAGCTTAAGTCCAACCGGCTCCCCACCGCCAGCCCCACCCAGGCGGCCAGATCCGGCGCGTTCCAATACAGCGCCGTGTGCCGTATGCCGTCTTGCTCCAGGCTCAGTTTGAGATGACGTTCTTTCAATATTGCCGGCGCCAGCGCCAGCCGCGCGCCCCGTGTTCGGAACAGCGGTTCCGGGTTGCCCTCGCCGAACGGTTCCAGCCGCCGCAGCTCCTGACAGACCTGGGGCGTGAGCTCGGCCAGCTCGCAATCGAACCAGCTTTCCGCTGCCACGGGCAGGGAAGTGTCCCCGGCGGTCTCGAGGTAGGCGCGCAGCGCCGGCAACTGCTCCGCCGGCAGCGAAAATCCCACCGCCTGGGCATGGCCGCCGAAGCGGGTGAACAGGTCGCGGCAGCCCTCGAGCAACTGGTGCAGATGCATCCCCGCCGGCGCCCGGCCCGAGCCATGGGCTTGCATACGCCCTTCGCCGTCCGCCTCCAGCGCGATCACCAGGGCGGCTTTCCCGCCGCGTTCGACCACGCGGCTGGCGACAATGCCCAGCACGCCGCGGTGCCATCCCGCGCCGGCATGCACCACCACCGCGCCCGGCCCGAGGGGAAGCGCCTGGGCTTCGATCTCGGCCAGGATGGCGGCGCACAGCGCCTTGCGCTGTTCGTTCAAGGCTTCCAGCGACTGCGCCATCGCGGCCGCCTCGGCGGCCGGCGCAAAAAACATCTCCACCACGCGATCGGCGGCCCCCATGCGGCCGGCGGCGTTGAGGCGCGGCGCGATGCGGTAGGCCACGTCGGCGCTGGCGACGGCAGCCGGCCGCCGCGGCAGCGCCAGCGCCAGCAGCGCCTGCAAGCCGGGATTCACCGGCTGCGCCAGCCCTTCCAGGCCGAAACGCGCCAGCACACGGTTCTCGCCCACCAACGGAACCGCGTCGGCGATGGTGGCCATGGCCACCAGCTTGAGATAGGAGCGCAGCCGCGGCGGCCATGCACCCTCGAGCAGTCCGCCCTGCTCCAGCAGAGCCTGGGCCAGCTTGAACGCCACTCCTGATCCGCACAGTCCTTTGTCGGGATAGGGGCAGCCGGGCTGGTGCGGGTTGAGCACCGCCAGCGCGGGCGGCAGGGTCTCGCCGGGCAGGTGATGGTCGGTGACGATGACATCCAGTCCCAGCTCGCGCGCCCGTTCCAGCGCGGTGTGCTCGCGGATGCCGGTATCCACCGTAATCGCCAACTTCACGCCCTCGGCGACCGCCTGCTCGATGGCGGTTGTTTGCAGGCCATAGCCGTCGCGCAGCCGCTCCGGGAGGCGATAGCTGACCTGGGCGCCGAGCGAAGTCAGCGCCTGCCGCAGGATCACGGTGGCCAGCGTGCCGTCGGCGTCGTAGTCGCCCAGGATGCGGATCGCCTCGCCCCGGTCTATGGCCGCGCGCGTGCGTTCCACCGCCGTCTTCATGCCCAGCATCAGCCAGGGCGAGTGGGTATGCTCCAGGCGGGGATAAAGGAACTCGGTGGCGGCCGACAGCTCCCGCCACCCCCGCGCCTCGAGCAGGCGGGATACCAGCGGCGACAGGCCCAGGCCGGCGCGAAAGAGATCGGCCGCCCGGCCGCTCACCGCGGCTCCAGAGGGTCAGTGGCCAGTGGCCAGTGGCCAGTTAGCAGTTCGGACACCTCGTCCGCCGAACGCGGCGGAATCCCTGAGATTTTAACTGGCAACTGGCAACCGGCAACTGCCAACTGCTTCACTTGATTTGCACCAGCCCCGCGGCTTCGGGCGAGCCGCCGGGCTGTTGCTCATCCCGCCAGAAGTCCATCAGCGAGGTGTAGTGAACGCAGGCCACGGTGCAGAAGGGGGCGCAGCTCTTCTCGGTGCGGTACTCGCGGCGGATATCGTCGCGGGTGTACTCGGCCAGCGGGATCCCCGGCGCGCCGCGCTGCTGCGAGCAGTAGTGCACCAGACCGTTCTCGCAGATGTACAAATAGCGGCTTCCGGCCCGGCATTTCCACCGATTGGGCTGGGCGCGGGTGATGTTGTCCTGGAATTGGTTCAGGCGGGCAAAGCTGCGCTTGCCCAGCTTGCGCACCTGCTGGTAGATGACCATCTCGCGGTCATTCAGCGGGCGCAACTGGCCGTGACCGTCGTGGATGATGCCCACCGTGGTGATGAAGCCGTATTCCACCGCCCGTTGGGCAATGGTCAGAGCGTCTTCCGGGTTCTTCACCCCCGAACCCAGCACCGAGTTGATGTTGACGCTAAAGCGCGCGTGCTCGGCCAGCATCTGCAGCTTCTTGTCCAGCACCTTCAGGCTCTTGACCGAAACCTCGTCGGGCTGCACATTGTCGATCGAGATCTGCAGATAATCGAGTCCCGCCTGGTTCAGCCGCTCGATCCGCTCCGGCACCAACAGGTACCCGTTGGTGATGCAGCCGGCCATCATGCCGCGGTCGCGGATGCGGCGGATGATGTCGTCCAACTCGGGGTGCAGCAGCGGCTCGCCGCCGCTGATGGTCACCAGGCTGGTGCCCAGCCGGGCGAGGTGGTCCACCCGGCGCTGCATCTCCTCGAGCGGCACCGGCTTGGAGTGGTCGTCGTACTCGTTGCAGTAGCCGCAAGCCAGGTTGCAGCGCCGCATGGGCACCATGTGCACTTGCACCGGGTGCTCGGTCGAGCGCAGCCCTTGCCAGAGCAGGCGCATTTCGCGCAGGCGGCGGCGGAGTGGCTTGGGCCGGGCTTGGGGCATAGTGGTCAGCAACAGTCTGCCCGCAATCCGCCTAAATGTCATCTGTAGGCGGCCGAACGGTCGCCAGAGGTGTCCGAGCGGCGCGGAACCTGCCATGCCGGATTGCGTATACATTGGTCATGATGCGCGATCTCCGGTACGCTTTGCGTCTCATCGCCCGCCGTCCCGGTCTCTCCCTGGTGGCTGTCCTCTCGCTCGCCCTTGGCATCGGCGCCAACACCACCATCTTCAGCTTTGCCAACGCCCTGCTGCTGCAGAAACCCGATGTCGCCCAACCGGGGCAGTTGGTCGAGGTCTATACCCACGACCCTTCCCCCACCGCCGCCCTCCAGGGCCTGTATCCGCTCAGCTATCTTGACTACCTCGACTACCGGGATCGCAACCAGAGCCTCTCCGGGCTGATGTTGTACAACCCGCTTACCGAAGCTAACGTCGGTATCGCCTCTGGCTCTGCTCCTGCTGCCTCGAGCGGGCAGTTGGTGTCAGCCAACTACTTCCAACTGCTCGGTCTGCGGCCCGCCGTCGGCCGCTGGTTCCTGCCCAGCGAGGGGGCGGTGAAGGGGTCGAGCGCGGTCGTGGTGCTGTCCTATGCCAACTGGCAGCAGCGTTTTGCCGGCGACCCCGGCGTGGTGGGGCGCACCATCAGCATGAATGGGCAGCCTTTCACCGTGATTGGCGTGGCGCCGCGCGACTTCGACGGACTGTTCACCGGGTTGAACGTGGACTGGTGGTCGCCCATCACCATGGCCGAAAGTCTCGGCCAGACCGGGCTGCTCGACTCCCGCGGCAACCGCAGCAACTTCGCCGTCGGCCGCCTTAAACCGGGCGTGACCGTCTCCCAGGCCGGCGCCGATGTCAACATCATTCAGCAGCAACTCGACAAGCAATATCCCGACAAAGAGTTGCCTTCCTTTGGCGGCCTGGCCACGCCCATCGGCGCGCTGCCCACGCCTTTCCGCGGCTTCGTCTTTGCCGGCGTTGGTCTGCTCACCGTGGTGGTGGGGTTGGTGCTGCTGATTGCCTGCGCCAACGCGGCGCTGGTGCTGCTGGTGGAGGCGCTGGGCCGGCGGCGTGAGTGGGCGCTGCGCGCGGCGCTGGGCGCCACCCGCGGCCGGCTGATCCGGCAGGGACTGGTGCACAGCCTCC